>NZ_JBFTPV010000004.1:0-312984 GCF_056398665.1 Pseudarthrobacter sp. 01T43
GAGCTGAACACCGCAGCTGAAGGTATCGAGATTGGCCCGTCGCCGACGGACGCTGCCCTGGCAGCAGACATGGCACTGCCGATCGAGGATCTGGACCTCACCGTCCGTTCCTACAACTGCCTCAAGCGTGAGGGCATCCACACCGTGGGTGAACTCGTTGCACGCTCCGAGGCTGACCTCATGGACATCCGTAACTTCGGTGCGAAGTCCATTGACGAGGTCAAGGCAAAGCTGGTTGAACTGGGCCTGTCCCTCAAGGACTCGCCTCCCGGTTTTGACCTCGCAGCACGCGCCGCAGCAATTGAAGAGGACGACGCCGCTTTCGGCGACGACGAACTCTAAAACAGATCTTGGCCGGCGGGCACCATGGTGTGCCCACCGCCGGCTTCCATATGAGGAGAAACTATAATGCCTACCCCCGCTAAGGGTCCGCGCCTCGGAGGCGGAGCGGCTCACGAGCGTCTTATGCTCGCGAACCTGTCCGCAGCACTGTTCGAGCACAAGCGGATCACCACCACGGTGACCAAAGCCAAGCGACTGAAGCCGTACGCCGAGCGTCTGGTGACTTTCGCCAAGCGCGGCGACCTGGCTTCCCGCCGCCGTGTACTCGGCCTGATCAGCAACAAGGGCATCGTCCACGAGCTGTTCACCGACATTGCACAGGCAGTGGAGAACCGCGAAGGCGGCTACACCCGCATCACCAAGATCGGCAACCGCAAGGGCGACAACGCTCCCATGGCTGTCATCGAACTGGTTCTCGAGCCGGTTTCCGCTAAGCAGGCCGTTGTAGCCGAGGCTACCTCCGCCGCCAAGCGCGATGCAGACAAGAAGGAAGCTGCTGCTGCCGCTCCGGCCGCTGAAGAAGCTCCCGAGGCTGAGGTTGTTGAGACCGAAGCTGTAGAGGCTGAAGCTGCCGAGGCTCCGGCCGAGGACGCTGCAACCGAAGAGGCTCCGGCCGCTGAGGAAGCTGCTCCCGCCGCCGAGGAAAAGGACGCGAAGTAATTCGCTGATTTTCTTCGCATAGACTTAGTTCTATGAACAACCAAAAACCCGCGGCCCCCGTTTTGGGGGGCGGCGGGTTTTTGCGTGTCCGGCTTGATTTATCGTACGACGGCGGTCCTTTCAGCGGGTGGGCACTGCAGCCTGGCCTGCGCACCATCCAGGGAATTCTGGAGGAGGCGCTGGCTCTGCTGGTCCGGCGTCCCATCCGGGTCACCGTGGCAGGCCGCACCGATGCGGGCGTGCACGCCCGGGGCCAGGTGGTCCACCTTGACCTGACCGAAGCTGAGTGGCTGCGGCTGCCGCGGGGGCACGAACTGGATCCCGCCGTCGCGCTTTTGCGTCGGATCCGGGGGGCGCTGAGCCGTGGCCTGGGCGACCTGTCCGGGGCTATCGAGGTCCATCAGGTGTCCTTGGCGCCGGTCGGCTTCGACGCCCGGTTCTCAGCCCTGTGGCGCCGCTACAGCTACCGGATCGCCGACGGCCCTGCCCTGTGGGACCCGCTGGAACGCTACTTCACGCTGTGGCACAAGAACCCGCTGGACGTTGACCTGCTGAACGAGGGGGCATCCCAGCTGCTCGGGCTGCAGAACTTCCTCTCCTACTGCAAGCCGCGGGAAGGCGCCACCACCATCCGTGAGCTGCAGCGTTTCGAGTTTCACCGCAGCGAAGACGGGGTTATTGTGGCCACCGTCCAGGCCGACGCGTTCTGCCACAACATGGTCCGTTCCCTGGTGGGCTCGGCCCTGTTCGTGGGTGAGGGCGTGGAGGAACCGGGCTGGCTGCATGACCGGCTCGTGGCCAGGAAGCGGGACGCCAAGTCGGTCCTCGCCGCGCCGCACCCCCTCGTCCTGGAGGAAGTGGCCTACCCGTCCGACGACGAGATGCTGGCGCGCGCCGAGCTGACGCGCGCCGTGCGGAAGCACTAACGTTCGCGCCCATCCATTGCTCCGTAACGGCCCTTTTGGGGCTTCAAAAGGGCCGTTACGGAGCAACCGACGCTAGAACGACGGCGGCGGCCCGTCCGCCGGCAGCGTCACCGTGAAGGTGCTGCCCTTACCCCGATCGCTGGTGCACGCCACCTTGCCTCCGTGGCGTTCCACGATCATCTTGGTGATGGACAGGCCCAGTCCCGCTCCCGGGATGGCTGCCTCCCGGGCGGAGTCGGTGCGGTAGTAGCGGCGGAAAACCCTGGCGGCGTCGTCCGTGCTCATTCCCATTCCGGTATCGCGGACGCTAAGTTCCACCCAGTCCCCGCCGGCGCCCGCGCTGATGTCCACCACGCCGCCGTCGGGGGAGTACTTGATGGCGTTGGACACCAGGTTGTCCAGTGCCTGCCCGATCCGCAGCGGATCCGCGTACGCCCAGAGAGGTGACGGGATGTGCGCCGCGAGCCGGACCCCGGATCGGTCTGCCTCGGCCCGGGCGGAGCTGAGGCTGCTTTCCACGAGGCTGGCAAGGTCGGTGCGTTTGGGGTGGACTTTCAGGGCTGCCGAGGCGGTGGCCGACAGGTCGGCCAGCAGGGCCAGCAGCCGTTCGGAATTCCGTTGCACCACGGTGAGCCGCTGGGCCGTGATCGAGGACAGTTCGGCGGCATCCTCGAGGACGAGGTCCACATTGCCTAGGATGGAGTTCAACGGCGTCCTGAACTCGTGGGAGACGTTGGATATCAGCTCCTCGTGGGCGGCCAGCGCCTCCACCCAGCCGGTCACGTCGCTGTACACCACTACCGCACCGTTCAGGTGCCCGTTCTCGCTCGTCAACGGCCGTGCGGCAGTGGAGTAGGCACGCTGGACCGGATCCTCCCCGGCCCAGACCAGGTAGTCGGCAAAGGATTCTCCGGCGATGGCCCTGTTAATGGGCCGTTTGCCGGGCGGCAGCAGGGTCTGCCTGTCCTGCCCGAAGATGAGCTGGTGCCCCTGGCCCGGCATCTCATCGGCAACGCCAGTGGCCTGCCGGAAGATGCGCTGACGGTTATTCGTAACCAGGTAACGGCCTGAGCTGTCGACGGCGGCAACGGCGACGTCGGTCGCGTCCAGGATGGTGGTGAGGAGTTTCTCGCGTTCCCGGCTTACCGATAGCAGCTCCCGCAATTCGTCACCCATAGCAAGCAACTCGCGGTGCTGCACCCGCATATTGACGCTGGCGAAGCGGATGGCCAGCGCAACGGCCAGCATCATCAGCGGGAAAAGAACCAGAGCCGTGATGTCTGACGCTGTGAGGTGGGGGAGACTGCCCGCGGCTGAGGGGAGCATGATCAGGAACGGCCCGACGGCGCTGAGCGCGAGGGTGGTGCGGACCAGCATGCCCGAGGCAGCCAGCCAGATGATTGGAAAGACCACCAGGATGGCCAGCCCCGGCAGATGGGGTGCGGCGCCGTTTCGCAGTAGCCCAATTGCCAACAGGTCAAGCACCGGGATGCTCAGGTAGGTACTGGCAGGAAGCCTTTCCCAGGGAGTCATAAAGCAGGCCGCGAACAGGACGAGATGAAGGCCAAGTCCGGCCACGTAGGCGGGACTGCTGAGGAGGGACGGCCAGGTGAACGGTGTGGCCAAGCCGAGGAAGCTGACAAGCAGGGACAGCGGAAGCTGGCACAGTGCTACCTGGGTGCGGCGGCCGAGCTTCCTGAAGAACAGGGCAACTCCTCGCGGCGAGGGGCGAACAGCCATGGGGATCTCCGTTTTTCCGACGGTCCCCATCCGTCACCAATGAAATCGACAGCCGCTCTTCTGAAGACGGCCTCAACCAATCTTATGAATCCTAATATGCCTGTGATGTCATAATAATTGACTTTTCAAAAGTAAACACGGACGGGCGTGTCATCTGCTGTTCATGCTTGTACGGTATAGAGAGTTGGAGTGGATAAGGGATTGGCGCTGGGCTGATGGGGGCCTTTTCCACCTGGCATCAGGGATAGCAATGGAAGATCTTGGGGTAGCAGTAGTAATCGAAGACGATGCGGACATACGCAATCTCCTGGAGGGAGTGCTGCGCCAGGCGGGATTTGAGGTCCATACCGCCGTCGACGGACGGGACGGCGTGGAGGCGGTCCGGAACAACATGGCCCACGTGGTCACGCTGGACATCGGCTTACCGGACATTGACGGCTTCGAGGTCCTCCGGCGGATCAGGAATTTCAGTGACGCCTACGTGGTGATGCTGACCGGCAGGACGGAGGAGCCGGACCTGCTTTCGGCCCTGAATGCCGGCGCGGACGACTACATTGCGAAGCCTTTCCGGCCGCGCGAGCTCAGGGCGAGGGTGGCAGCTATGATGCGCCGGCCCCGCCAGGAGATCCACCGGCCGCAGCAAACTCCGCGATCCTGGGCTGCGGCTCCGGCGGCACCGGCACCGTTCGGCACGTCCTTGGTCCATGCCCCTTCCGGGGAGTCATCGTCGGTCCCGGCGGGAGTCCTGCGGCACAACGGACTGGTTCTGAACTACCGGACGCGCACCGTGATGGTTGGCGAGGCGCCCCTTGGACTTACCCGCAGCGAGTTCGACCTGCTGAATACCCTGCTTCGGGGCGAGGGGGCCGTGTGTACACGATCAGAACTGGTCCGTGCGGTCCGCGGGGATCTCTACGAGCCCGACGCGTATATCAGCGAGGCTGATGAGCGGGCCGTGGAAGTGCACATCGGGAATCTTCGGCGCAAGCTCAGGGAAGATCCCCATTCACCGCGTTGGCTGCAGACCGTGCGGGGAGTCGGCTACCGGCTGGCCCCGGAGCGGACGGACGTCCCGGCCTGGCCGGGCCAAGGCTGATCGCTGCTAGTTTTTCGGGATGTAGTTGGCTTGGAGCTCTGAGACGGTACTGACCCCGTGCTCGGCCACACCTGCCAGAAGGTCCTGCCCCTGGACGAAGTCGTCCCTGCGGATAGTGTCCTCCAGTGATTGAGCCAGCGAGGCGAGCCGGATTCCCCCCACCATTGCGGAGGCGATCCGCAGGCTGATGACGGCGTCCAGGGCGGCCTTGCGGTCGTGGGCCTGGACGGCTGCGGCCAGGCGTCTGAAGCGCTGGTCCCACATGGCGGCATAGTCGCGGGCGAATCCACGGGCAAGTTCGGGGGCGTCCAGTTCGGCCTCCAGCTCGGTGAGGACTTCGAGTTCAACCCACTGGTTGAGTTCCCCGGCCGACGTCGGCACGGCTGGATGCGCGCCACCATTCACGTCCGCAGCGGATCCCTGAGCCGCAGGGCTGACGGGAACACCCCCGCTGCTGGAGGTGAATGGGGGGCTGTCCATGCTCCAAGGCTACTTCCTGTAAATGGATGAGGATCCATCTTCAATGGATCCTGTGGAAACCTTGAGTCATCCTTGCCCTACTTGATCCGCAGTCACTGGCCGCTGAACGTGACAATCGTGTTGATAACCGCGGGACCAAGAATTGCAATGAAAAGCACGGGAAAGATGAAGAACAAGAGGGGGAAAAGAATCATCACGGGCAGTTTCATGGCCTTTTCCTCAGCCCGCTGGCGGCGTTTGACCCGCATGACCTTGGCCTGGATCCGCAAAACCCGGCTGATGGCGATGCCATAGGTGTCGGCTTGGACCACTGCCTGGACGAAGCTCCGCAGCTCAGGAATGTTGGTCCGCTCGGCAAGCGCCTGGTAAGACTCGCGGCGGCTCCGGCCGACCTGCATGTCCTGCAGGGTGCGGACCAGTTCCTCCGCCAGCGGGCCCTTGCCGTTTTCGCCGGCGCGTGCCATGGCGCCTTCGAAGCCGAGGCCGGCCTCCACCGAAATCAGCATCTGGTCCAGGGTGTTGGCCAGTTCCAGCTGCATGGCCTTCTGCCGCTCCATGCCCTTGCTGTACAGGAGCAGGTCCGGGATGAAGTAGCCGAGGAAGAGAAGGAACAGGCCGGCAAGTTTCATGATGGGCGTGGAGCCGACGGCGGCCAGATAGAGGCCGAGGCCGGCGCCGGCCACGCCAAGGGCGAGCTTGGAACCCAGGACTTTTCCGAGGGGCATGGATACTGGCCGGCCCGCCAAGGAGAGCAGCCGGTCCAGGAACGCGACATACGAAGGCGGGGTCAGTCGCCGTCCGATGGACTCAAACAGGCTCGTTTTGGGCGGGGCCACCTCGCCGTTGAGTGCGGCCCCGCGGCTGAGGAGTTCTGCCGTTGCCACACGGCCCTTCTGGTCGGCGGTCAGCAGCGACCAGGTAATGGCGCCCACAGGAACGCAGACCAGCACCGTTGCGAGGAGGATCACGGGGTTCACTAAATCCTCAGAACTTCAGGTCGATGATCTTGCGCATCCACAGCGCGCCGATGGTCATCATGACAAACGACGCGCCGATCATGACCCAGCCCAGGGGATGGCTGAACATAGGGTTCATGTAGTTCGGGCTGATCGCAAGCAGCATACCCACGATGCCGAATGGCATGGCAATGAGGATGTAAGCGGAGAATTTGCCTTCGGCGGCAAGGGCTTTAATGTGTCCTTTGATCTCACCGCGCTCGCGGATCGTTTCGTTGACTTGGTCGAGGACCTCGGCGAGGTTACCGCCCACTTCGCGGTTGATCTGGATGGCCTGCGCAACCCAGACAAAGTCCTCGTTCTCCATCCGGAGGGCTGTGTCGTTGAGGGCTGCCAGAAGGTCGCGGCCCAGGCTGGTCTCGGTGATCACACGCCGCATCTCCTCGGACGTTGGCTTCTGCGACTCAGCCGCGGCGGCGTCAATCGCACGAAGAATACTGTGGCCGGCACGCAGGCCCCCGGAGAGAAGCTGCAGGGTGTCGCCGAGCTGGGTGTCAAACCTCGCCCGGCGCTTCCCGGCGAGATACCCGAGGACCAGGTGCCCCACGAACGGAGAGAGCAGCGCCAGAAGCAGCCCGATCAGCGGCCCCACGGCCACGAGACCGACGAGGATTCCCACACAGGCGCCCACGGCGACAAGGATGAAAAACTCTGCCTGGCTCAGCCGGAGGCCTGCGTTCTCAAGCTGCACGCGGGAGAAGAGCTGGACATTGCGTCCGGCCAGCATCCGCTCGAAGGACACCACGGCGGACGCTGCGAGGCGCGTCAGCGTGGTGGGCGGGTTCGCTTCGAACGGACGACGGCGGTCCATCGGCACCTCAGGAGTGCCCGGGGCAAGGACTGCGATGCCGAGGAGTCCGATGGCAGCGAGTAGGACGACGATCCCGACGTAAAGAATCATTTCGTGACCGGGGAGAGGGAACCGGCGAACACGGCCGGTGAGACGTGGATGCCCAGGTCCTCGAACCGGTCGATGAAGCGTGGCCGGATGCCGGTAGCCACGGGCTTGCCAAGGAAACGGCCCTGGGCATCAACACCGGCCGAGTAATCGAAAACAAACGCGTCCTGGAGGGTGACGATGTCCCCTTCCATGCCTTGGACCTCGGTGACGTGGGTGATCCGGCGGGACCCGTCGCGGAGTCGGGAGATCTGGACAATAAGGTTCACGGCCGAGGCAATCTGTTCGCGGATGGCCCGCAGGGGCAGGTCCATGCCGGCCATCAGCACCAGGGTCTCCAAACGGGCAACGGCGTCGCGCGGGGAGTTGGAGTGCACCGTGGAAAGGGACCCGTCGTGGCCGGTGTTCATGGCCTGGAGCATGTCCAGGGATTCCCCGCCGCGGACCTCGCCCACCACAATGCGGTCCGGTCGCATACGCAGGGAGTTGCGGAGCAGTTCGCGGATGGTCACCGCGCCCTTCCCTTCCGTGTTCGGGGGACGGCTTTCGAGCCGGACCACGTGCTGCTGCTGGATCTGCAACTCCACCGCATCCTCGATGGTCACGATCCGCTCGTCAGCGGGAAGGAAGGAGGACAGGACATTGAGCAGCGTGGTCTTGCCTGTGCCGGTACCGCCGGAGACGATGATGTTCAGTTTGGCCTTCACACAGGCGTCCAGGAGCTCAGCCATCTCCGGGGTGAGGGTGCCGAAATCGATCAGGTTTCGGACCGTCAAAGGTACTTTGCTGAACTTTCGGATGGTCAGTGACGATCCGCCCACGGCCAGGGGCGGGATGACCGCGTTGACACGTGAGCCGTCCTCGAGGCGCGCGTCCACCAGCGGCGAGGACTCATCGATCCGGCGTCCCACCTTGGACACGATCCGCTCGATTACTTTCCGCAGGTGCTCTTCCGAGCTGAACCGGGATTCCGTGAGGGTGAGCTTGCCCTTGCGTTCCACATAGATCTGGTCCATCCGATTGACCATGATTTCCGTGACGGCGGGATCGTCCAGCAACCGCTGCAGCGGCCCGTAGCCCAGCACGTCGTCGGCGACGTCGCGGACCAGCCGGGTGCGCTCGTCCGCGGAAAGCGGTACCTGTTCGGCGTCGATGATTTTGGTGAGCTCTTCCTTCGCGGTGCTCCGCAGCTCCTCTTCAGTAACTGATGCGTCGTTGAACCGTGCGCCCATTCGTTCAAAAAGGGCGCTCGCGGCCCGGAGCTTCATCGCCGCAAAGACGTCCACCGGTTGGGCAATGGGCGCCTGCGCCGGCGGTTCCGGCAGAGTGGCTGGTGAAAGTACGACGGCGGCAGGCTGGGTTCCAGCGGAATGCTCCACCCTAGCGGTGCCCGCCGCATGCTGCGGCACCGAGGTGCGTACCGGCGTCGTACCTTTGACGGCAGGGTTTAAGGCAACCGCCGGGTGGACGCCCTGGTTCCTGTCTTGGACGGATTGGATCCGTTCGGAGAGTTTCACGAAATGACCACCCTTCGGTGAAGCTTGCGTTGGACCTGCGCCCGCCAGACAGGGTTGAAACGTTCAACCAGCTGTTTGAGGCTCTTGACGGCGGGATCCTTTTTGGATTCCTGGAGGACGGGAATGCCCCGGTTGGTGGACAGGGCCACGGCGCGGGACCGGGGAATGCTGACGTCCACGGGCGCGCCGATGGTGGACTCGACGTCCTGGACGGTCAGGCCGGCCTTGGAATCGGCCATGTTCAGGACCACGTGCCGGGACTCGGGCGTGATCTCGAGTTGTCTGAGGACCTCCAGGCCGGACCGCAGGCCGCGGAGGCTGGGGATATCCATCGCGCTGACCCACACCACATCGGTGCACTGTTCCAGGGCTGCAATCCCGATCTCGGGAAGACCGGGTGCGGTGTCCAGCACCACATATTGGAATTCCCGGGCCAGCTGCTCCAGCAGGTGGGTGATCTGCTCGGCTGTGATGTGGTCCGCGTCCACCGGCGAGGGCGGCGCACACAGGGCATAGATCCCGGCCGGGTGGACCGTGAGAAAGGCCTTGAGGACCAGTGAATCCTGGGCCGCGGCAGGTGACACGGCGTCGGTGACCGTGTGCTCTGGGTGGAGATAAAGGCCGGAGGCGACGTCGCCGAACTGCAGGTCAAGGTCCACGATGACCACGCTCATGGGCGCAATCTGGCCGAGACCGATGGCGATGTTCGTGGCGAGCGTGGTCTTGCCGACGCCGCCCTTGGGGGAGAACACGCCGACCACGAGTCCGGTGCCGCCGTTTTCGGGCGGGGGCGCGTCAAAGGTGCGGTTGCGGGTGGCGAAGGTCTGGCATGCACGTTCCAGGAGGACACGGATTTCCGCGGCGTCGGCGTGGGGGCTCAGCATGTCCCGGATCCCGGCCCGCATGGCGTGCAGGAGGAAGATGGGATCGGCGTCGCTGACCAGCACAACGCTGAGGCCGGGGACCTGGACGTCGAAGACTTTGGCAAACCGCAGTGCATCGTCCGGCGGCACGTCCGGGCCGATGATGAGGACTTCGGGCTGCTCGTGGTTGAGGAGGGCGAACAGTTCCTGCGGGCCGGCGGGGAGGATGTCCGAGACGATGGTCTCCACCGAACCGCGAAGTCCCTGCGCAACGGCCTGGCGGAGCCTTACATCAAAGTCGGAGTTGGGGGAGAGGAGGACGAACCGGCTCACTTGTAGACCACATCCTTGCGCTCGACTCGGGGTCCGTTGTCCTGTGCGTCGAGGGGTTCCTTGGTGAGCCACAGGGTGCCGAATTCGGACGCGAATATGATCTTGCCGGCGTCGATGTCGTTGACGGCGACGGTGAGCATCAGCGATCCCTCCGGCAGTGAAGTGTTCTTCGGATCCGTGCCGTCTGCCGACTTGGTGGCCGTTGCCTGGGGCGCGCGCTGCACTGCAGTGATCAGGACCTTGCGGAGACTGATTTGGGTCGTTTCGGCTGCAGGATTGGGCTTGTAGGCGCCTTCCTTAAAGCTCATCGCGATGCCCACATGGTCGCCGACCTCGAGGCGTCCTCCGGCCATCCGCTGCGGCTCCAGCTGGAAGGACACTTCCTGGAAGCCTGCCGGCAGTTTGACGGTACCTTCGGCTTGGACGTCTTTCGGAGCGACGAGGCGTTCTGCGAGGAGCTGTTCGCCGGGGATGAGGTCTACCGCGCTGACGGTGCCTGCCTTGTTGTCCAAGCTGCCGAGTGCCGTTTTGGAGACTCCGGCGGCGGGGATTCTTTCGACCACCAAGGAAGCTGCCATGGCGTCGACTGGTGTGCCGGCCGGGATGGCGGTCTTCACCACCAGGACGTCCACGGGTTGCGTCGTTGCAATTGCCCGCTGGTCCGCGCCTTGGGCATAGAAGACGATGAGGAGTGCTCCCACAAGCGCCAGGGCAACTGCGGCCGTTCCGGCGAGCATCCGAGACTTCACTTTTTACTCCTGGTGTGGGGTGGCGCTAGAGGGTGAGCCGGACTATTGAGGTCCCGTAATCAGGGGTTTGGCCGAGTTCGAAAGCCTGGGCCAGGGAGACAAACTTTACGAAATAGCCCCTGATGGTCTTGTTGTCGACCTTTGGCCCTGCTGTCCAGCTGATATTGGCAAAGTGGTAACCGGTGACGTGAAAGGCGGCGAAGCCCTTGATGAAGTACTTGCCGTTGGAGCCAGTTCCCGTGGCAATGTCATAGAGGGGCAACAGCACTGTCTGGTTGTTCATCTGGCTGAAGTCTGCGGCGGTGCACCCCGACGGCGGACTGGCGCCAGTGTCGCTGGTGAACCACACCCCCGAGTCGCTGGATGCACCTGCGGTAAGTGTCACGCTGCACTTTGTACCGGTCCCCTGAATCCAGCCGAATCCACCGGGGATGCCGGCACATCCATTGAACGACTGGTCCAGTACCTGTTCAGCGCCGGCAATTCCCCCAGTGGGGATGTTCAGCTTGCAGTAGGCAATCGCCAATGGGAGGATAACCGGTCCCTTCTTGGGCGTGCCCCATTGCGCCGTGGAGCTGGCCGACACTTCTGCGGTGTTGAATCCGAGGACCCGCGCGAAGAAGAGCGAGACCTGGTTGGGCGCATGGCCAGCTTCCTGGGCCCCCGCGGTGACGGTCACTGAGCCCTGGGCCTTGTCCAGCACGGTGGACTTTATGTTGCTGAGGCCGTCAAGGGCATTGCCGTTGTTGAGGCCTGCTGCCAGAGGAGAAGTGTTCGAGCAGTCAAGGTTGTTGATGTTCTGACTGCACTTTTGTGCGATGGCCAGGGCCGCCGCGTCGGCTCCATTTCGGAGCTGGGCCCGTTCTGAATACATCATTCCCACGTCCACTGCTATGGCTCCGAACCCAAGCAACGTGACAAGCAGTAGTGCGACGATTAGGCTCACAGCTCCGCGCTCGCCGTCGTTTCCTGGCGGGCGACGGGTCAGCCGCCGCATAGCATTGCTCCCTTTCCGGCCATCGAGAACGGACCGGCAATTCCAGTCAAGGTGGACAGGTTGTAGGTGATGGTGATGGATATGCGGTTGCCCGGCGCGCAGCTGGTTGTGCCGGTGTCGAGATTCTTGAAGGTGATGTTGGTGTCCACCAGCCCGGGTTGCAGCGACGCGGCCGTGTTCCTGGCAGCGGTTCGAGCGTCTGCCGGGAGGTTGGAGATTGCCATGACGCGGACCCCTTCGCGTGCGGCGGCTGAGAGCGAAGCCTGGGCATTGTATGCGCGGCCGAATTCCATAATGCCCAAGAGCAGCATGACCAGGAGGGGCAGCAGGATCGCGAACTCGACAGCGGCTGCGCCGCGTTCCGAATCTTGCGTCACCTGCTCTGCTTCCTCGTGAATTGATAAGGCTTTGAACGCGTGCCTATTACACGCCGCCAGAGCACGGGAAGCGGTTCAGGCGTCTGCCTGAACCGCTTCCGAGCTGTATCAGGCCGGAACTTTGGGTGCGAGCTGAGTGTTGATCGACTTGAAGAAATCGTTGAGGGTGCCGCCCAGAGTGCTAACGGCGATAATGATGACGACGGCGATGAGGCCCACCATGATGCCGTATTCAACGGCAGTGGCGCCTTTTTCGTTGCTGAGGCGGTCCTTGAGGCTGAAACCGAGGGTCTGAAGGGTGGCGATGAGAGAAAGCATTTCGTACTCCTGAGCGAGTTTGGGTGGCTGGCCCTGCACCAGCACTGAGACGAAGCTAGCAACCCTTGATTCGACGTTGATCGGACCTTGCAATATCCTGCGCGAAGTCTTCCTGAATGCGGCGTACCCTGCGGATCTGCTTGGAGAAAGCTGCAGTGATCCTTGGAAGTCGTTGTCGTCGGGCACACAAGCGGACCCCCTCGGTTCTGGGTGCCGAGGGGGTCCGGATTTGGGGCGCTGGTAGCGCGTTTCTATCGACGCCGGATCACCGGCAGGGAATGCTCAGCTCAGTGCCTCCATGATATTGATAGCAGCGGGTCCAAGCAGAACGATGAAGAGCACTGGGAAGATGAAAAAGATCAATGGGAACAGAACCTTCACGGGCAGCTTCATTGCTTTTTCCTCGGCGCGCTGGCGACGCTTCACGCGGGCATCCTTGGCTTGGGCTCGAAGGACCTTCGCGATGCCGATTCCATACTTGTCTGCCTGCACCACTGCCCTCACAAAGCCACGCAAGTCCGCAACTGAAGACCGAGCTGCCATAGCCTCGTAGGCTTCCTGCCTCGGACGGCCCACTTGGATGTCCTGGAGGGTGCGCACTAGCTCCTGTGCAAGTGGACCTTCGCCGTTGGAGCCGGCCCGGGCCATGGCAGATTCAAAACCCAAGCCTGCCTCTACGGAAATCAGCATTTGATCAAGAGTGTTGGGCAACTCGAGTTCGATGGCTTCTTGGCGCTTTATACCTTTGTTGTATATGAGCAGGTCGGGCACAAAATAGGAGAATACTATAAGAAAGATTGTGAGCGCGAAATTGGTGGGTGTTGGTGAGTCGCTGAGAAGGAGAATTCCGGCCACCCCACCGGCCAGTGCTAACAGTGGCTTGGCAACGATCAATTTCGAAAGCGGCATTGAGGCAGGGCGTCCTGCCAATGATAGCCAACGGTCTAGTCTTGCCTCGTAGCTGGAAGGCGTGAGTCTTCTGGAGATGCCCAAGAGGGCAGGCGCACCTTGGGGTGATTTTGTTCCAGCCAGGTTAAACCCGCGGGCAAGGTTACTCTGAACGGCCAGCACACCTTTTCTGTCCAGTGTCAACAGGGACCACGCGAAGTAAGCGAGGGGCAGAATTATCGTCGCGATGATTATCCAAGCGAATCCGGTCATGGCAGGTCCTCAAAACTTGATCTTGATGATGCGGCTCATCCAAAAGCCACCTATTGCGAACATGAAGACGCTAAGACCCATCATGAAGTAACCGATGGGTTTAGTTACGAATACGTCCAGATATCCGGGGTTTATCATTCCGACGAAGAATGCCACACCTACGGGCAATGCCATCAGAATGTAGGCGGACATCTTGCCTTCCGCGCTAAGCGATTTAACGTGACCTTTGATTTCGCTGCGTTCCCGGATGGTGCCTGCAACTTGTTCCAAGACTTCCGCCAGGTCACCTCCCACTTCGCGGTTAATCTGAATGGCTTGACCGATCCATCGAAAGTCCTCGCTGTCCATTCGATCGGCGACATCCTCAATTGCTTCACGGGCATCCTTGCCGATGCGTGTCTCGTTTACGATCCTGCTGAGTTCCTCCGACGCTGGGGCGTCCGATTCGGCAGCCGCCGCCTCAATAGTGCGCATCACACTATGGCCAACGCGCAGACCGCCAATAAGCATTTGAATTGTGCCAGCCAACTGGGCATCAAATTGGCTGCGTCTTTTGTCCCGAAGAGCAGTCAGAACGAACTTCGCACCGAGCGGTGTCGCTACCGCCGCAAGTAGGCCAATTAGCGGACTGCTGAGGAGGACCACAAAGAGCCCGACCACGAAGGCGACGACGGCGACGAGGACCGAAAATTCGCCCGGCGATTGTTTGACACCGGCGTTGTACAGGAGATCCCGGTTGAATGGGCCGCCCGACTTGCCTAAGTACCCACCCATCAATCTTGCGGCGGCTTCAGCGGCCCGGCCTAGCGGAGAGGGATCGACTTGTCCTGCGGGGCGGCGCCGTTCGACCGGAATGGCTGCGAAACGCGGACGGAGCACGACAAGAATGAGGAGGAGAAGGGCGCAGAGGCAGAGTGCAATGGCCACAGCGAAAACCATCGGGGACTCCATTGCTATCTCCTCCCGGCTGTGGGCGTAGCGGCAAACACCGCTGGGGAAACTGAGATTCCAAGTTCCGCAAATCGGTCCAGAAAGCGCGGACGTATCCCGGTCGCAATAGGCTTTCCGAGGAATCTGCCGTGGGAGTCTACGCCGGCCGAGTAGTCGAAAAGGAACGCATCTTGCAATGTCACGATGTCGCCCTCCATGCCTTGTACTTCGGTGACATGTGTAACCCGGCGGCTTCCGTCCCGTAGCCTGGTGACCTGGATTATCAAGTCAACGGCTGAGGCGACCTGTTCTCGGATGGCGCGCAAGGGAAGATCCATACCGGCCATAAGTACAAGAGTTTCGAGGCGGGCTATTGCATCGCGGGGCGAGTTGGCATGAACAGTTGAAAGTGATCCGTCATGGCCAGTGTTCATAGCCTGCAACATATCCAAGGACTCACCGCCGCGGACCTCGCCAACGATGATGCGGTCTGGGCGCATTCGTAGGGAGTTGCGAACCAGTTCACGAATTCCTACCGCACCCTTGCCCTCGATGTTGGGGGGCCGGCTCTCCAACCTAACAACATGCTCTTGCTGAAGCTGAAGCTCCACCGCGTCTTCAATGGTGACGATTCGATCGTCCTCGGGGATGAAAGAGGAGAGCACGTTTAGGAGGGTAGTCTTTCCGGTACCGGTCCCACCGGAGACTATGATGTTGAGCCTGGCGCGAACACAGGCGCTGAGCAGCTCGGCCATTTCGGGCGTGAGCGATCCCCAGTCGATGAGGTTCCGTACAGTTAGTGGAACATGGCTGAACTTCCTGATCGTCAGCGAGGGCCCATTCACAGCCAACGGCGGAATGATTGCGTTAACGCGAGAGCCGTCTTCGAGGCGGGCATCGACCAACGGCGAGGATTCATCGATGCGGCGCCCCACTCTGGAAACGATTCGTTCGATCACCTTTCGCAGGTGGTCATCGGAGCTGAACTGGGATCCAGTGAGCGTGAGATGTCCATTGCGCTCAATGTAGATTTGATCGAACTTGTTGACCATAATCTCCGTAACTGAGGGGTCTTCCAGGAGCCGTTGGAGTGGCCCGTACCCCATAACTTCATCGGCGATTTCTCTGATGAGCCTGCGGCGTTCCTCAGGGGAAAGCGGTACCTGCTCTTCGTCGATAACTGCAGAAAGTTCCTCAACGGCTGTGGTGCGGAGTTCCTCCTCGGACGACGACGTGTCCCCAAATCGAGTTCCCAGTCTTTGGAACAGGGCCAGGGCAGCTCTTTGTTTTAGTCCTGCCAGAGCATCTGGCGCGGCAGTGAGGGGTATGCCGCCCAAGGGAAGGGGCGCCGATGAAGGCTCGGAATTGTTGAGTGCAGCGAACGGCGAGGTTTCGGGTGGAGTAATTGGGAAGTTAGCGTCAGAATAGGCCTGAAGGCTTGATGTATGTTCGCCACCAGACAGGGACACGTTCTGCGACTTGGCGAGCCGATCTGAAAGTTTCATGACACTACCACCCTTCGATGCAATTTAGTGTGTGCGGTGGCGACCCACGCTGGATCAAAGCGGTCGACAAGCTTTTTCAACCCCTTCGACGCTGAGTCCCTCGTGGAAGCCTGAAGCACGGGTATGCCGCGGTTTGTTGAGAAGGGAAGCGTCCGGGAGCGTGGAATGACGGCGTCGACAGGGACTCCAATGGTGGCCTCCACGTCCTGAACTGAAAGTCCGCTCTTGCGATCTGCAAAATTGAGAACAGTATGCCTTCCCTGTGGGAGGAGCTGTAGTTCCTTCAGCACCCCGAAACACTTGCGCAATCCGCGTACGCTGGGAACATCCATCCCACAGACCCACACGCCGTCGGTTGCTTGCTCAAGAGTTGCCAAGACGTGCTCACCCAGACCAGGTGCGGTGTCAACCACAACATATTTGAATTCGCTGGCCAGCTGACTGAGGAGCCGGCTAACGTGCTCTCCAGTGATGTAGTCAGATTCCGCAGGCGTCCGCGGCGCACAGAGTGCGTAGATTCCTGCAGGGTGCACAGTCAGGAACGCTTTGAGAACCATGGAGTCCTGGGAGGCTGTTCCATGGACCGCGTCCGTAATGGAATGTTCAGGCTCAAGCAGCAGCCCTGATGCGACGTCACCAAACTGCAGGTCAAGGTCAACGATCACCACGCTCATCGGCGCAACTTTGGCCAAGCCAATAGCCAAATTGGTTGCCACTGTCGTCTTGCCCACACCGCCTTTAGGCGACATGACGGCGATCACGCGTCCTTGCTCTTGGCCCGGGTCGGTAGGCAATGCCATGCCTCGGCGTCTGCTGGCGGAGGCCAAGCATGCACGTTCCAAGAGGACCCGCAGGTCGTTGGCCCGAATATCAGGAGTGAGGACGTCGCGGATACCGGAATGCATAGCCCGTAAGACAAGGTCCGGAGTGGGGTCTGCTACCAGAAGTAGGCTGATCTCGGGAAATTGAAGGTCAAAAACTGTCGCCAGTTTAAGTGCGTCT
The DNA here is from genome assembly GCF_056398665.1 of Pseudarthrobacter sp. 01T43. NCBI lineage: Bacteria > Bacillati > Actinomycetota > Actinomycetes > Micrococcales > Micrococcaceae > Pseudarthrobacter > Pseudarthrobacter sp. 01T43. The sequence goes on from NZ_JBFTPV010000004.1 coordinate 16,911, forward strand.
TCAGCATCAACCCCTGGTCCGAGGAGCAGCACTTCTGGTGGGGCACCGGTGAGCTGCTTGAAAACGTCATCAGGACCGCCTGCCAGAACCTCTGGGGACAAGGTCTGCAATTCGCCGTGAAGGGAGCTTGATACCGCTTCGCGTACCCGCGATTCGAAGTCGCGCACCCCCGTGACGGCTACGAAACGACTCATCAGTACAGCCCTCCCAAGGTTGTGACAGGTGGCTGTGACTTGGCTGTCGTGTCAGTTTGTTTGGACAGCCAGAGGGTTCCGAACTCTGCTCCGAACACTATTTTTGCGGCGTCGGCGTCGCTCCGGGCCACCGTCACGAAGGCGGAACCGTTTGGCATCGCCACTGCGGGGTCTGAAGATGAAGTCGATGTTCCGGCCTTTTGAGTCTCGGGTGCTGCCTTTTGGACGGCGGTCACCAGGACATCGTGAAAGAGGAGGCCGGTAGACTCCTTCGCACCGGTCTGACTGCCATCTTCTGATTTGAACGAACTATAGACGGTGACTTTGTCGCCGGCCTCAAGCCTGCCACCGAGGATGCGTTCCGGAGCAAGAAGGATGGTAACTTCACCAAGGCCCTCAGGAACGGGAACTGTTCCAGGCACAAGTTCCTTTGGATCCACGAGCTTTGCCGCAAGCAGCTGTTCTTCAGGCTCCAGAACGGCAGAAGTCACCCTACCTGACTGATCGCTAAGGGTTTCAAGTGCGGCGGCCGGAACAGCTGCTTGTGGGAGCGATTCCAGCTTTACCTTGCCGTTCAAGTCCTCTACTTTGGTGCCGGCAGGAATACGCTCTTTAGCGACTAATACTTTAACGGGATTCAGCCCTTGGGCCGCTCTGCTATCGGCTGCTTGGACATAGATGGCCAGTAGGACTGCTCCAGTGATTGCCAGCAGCAGTGCGGCGATGCCTCCCAGTAGGCGAGATTTCACTTTGATTGCTCCTTCGAGAGTTGGTGACGTCGAGTTGACGGGTAAGGMTCCTGGCTACTGTGTGAGGTATACAACTGAGCCTCCATAATTTGGGGTTCCGCTCGTCGTAGCCAGCCCTTCCTCGAGGGACACAAAGCGGGTGAAGTAGCCCTGGATTCCACGACAGTTGTTGGTGCAAGCCGGGGCGAGAGGATCCATGCTTGCAACCGAGCCGCTGAACTTGTAGCCGGTGACTTGAAATGCAAGGAAGCCACTGAGGGTGTACTTCGTCTTCGCTCCGTTCTTGACGGCCGAAGTGAAAACCGGAATCAGGACGGGTGTGTTCTTGATGGTCGCAGGCATGTCTCTGCACACGTTCGGCAGGCTATTTCCTGGATTGCTGCCTACTTCGGCCGTTGCAATGTTTATGTTGGCCGAACACCCTGAGTCCGTGTCGAGCCAGCCAAAGCCTCCGGGCTGGTAACCGTTTTGCGCGGCGCACCCCGGGTAGGTAGGCGTATTCGTGTCATAACGGAACAAGATATGGGTGGGGGTGGGGTTCCCCGTGAAGTTTCCAGTCGAGTTGAACTCAGTAAGCTGGGCGGTGCTGAGGAACTTCTTGAAGACACATTCGCTGATTGTCCAGGGAAGGGTGGTGGCTTCGGATGGAGACCCCCACTTCGCCTGCGCCACAGCACTGATTTGGGTGGAGTTAAGACCCATAACTCGGGCGAAGAAAAGGGAGAAACCGTTAGCGGTCGCCCCAGCTGCCTTGGCATTGGTTACAACTCGAACTGTGGTCGCGCCGGGAAAAGTTACTGTCGCTCCGCTCGCCCCATCGTTTGCATTGCTGTTGGCGAAGAGATTTCCCGTGGCCGTGGTGTCGCCGCAGGTGCCTTTTGCACACTGGTTTGCCACTGCGAGGGCCGCGGAATCGGCGCCGTTCTGCAATTGGGCTTTCTCTGCATACATGGCTCCGACATCAACGGCCAGGGCTGCGAATCCCAGGAGAACAACTAGGAGAATGGCGACGACGACCGTCACGGCACCCCGTTCCGGGCTCTCGGACTTGGCAGAAAGCCTATCTTTCACAGAATTCCTCAGCCGCCGCATCGCATTACTCCTACTCCTCGGAGGTTCATCGGAAAGATGCCGGGTGACCCAAAGAAGCCTGCGTCCAAGAAGCCGGAGAGCGAGGTGAGCCTGACGGTGGTTGTGACCGTCACGTTCGCCCCGGAAGTGCAGGAACTTTCATTGCTGGAGACGCCAACAGGAAGTGTTGAGAGCGACGGCGCTGCCGCCAGGGTAGCCCCCGACACGTTCCGGCTTGCCTCCTTATAGTGGATGGCTGCGTATCGCGCGCCTTCCCTGGCTGCCTGAGTGAGGGACACCTGGACATTGAGGACACGACCAAACTCGATTGTTCCCATTAGTATTAGGAGCAGTAGCGGCAGGATTATTGCCATCTCCACGGCTACAGCACCGCGTTCTTTTTGTTTCCTTTTCAAGACCGTCTCCCCAGGCCTGATACCGCAAAATTGGGTTTGGGCTCCTTTTGCCTTCAAAGGAGCTGGCCGGCTCCAGGGGCTACTAGCGCTCCCAGAGCCGGCCAACGAGGCTCTGGCTAAAGTCCAGCGGTGACGCCGTTGAACATGCCCTGGATGGCCAAACCGAGCGGTCCTACGGCAAGGATTACGACGACGGCGATCAGTGCGACCATAATGCCGTATTCCACCATCGTGGCGCCTTTTTCGGAAGCGAGGCGATCCTTGATGCCGGCGATGAATGCAGTCATTGAGACCATGAGAGAAGTCATTGTATTTTCCTTAATTCGGTGAAATGGATTTGAATAAATTCCAACGAATTTCCAGCTCCCCCCATATTTCCTAGCGGTGGCTGGACTTCGCTAAGAAGAGATTGTCATTCCAATGTTTCGGCAACAATGCGTAGAGGTACTCGACTTTTTTCAGTTCATTTCAATGACGTACTCGAAAGATAATCTTGAGTACTCGCATGCGGAATGTATGTACGCAGGTCACTACTTGGATGCGGCGGGGTGCCCCACCGCTAGCACTGTGAAAGGAGCGACGTGGCCTAGGCCAAAAGAAGCGCAACGCCGGCTGCCGCAAAAAGCATCGACGGCCCGTGGGGCACCTCAGAGGCACGTTCTGAGCGGTTTCTGCGTAGGACGAGCAGCGTGACGATCCCGTTCAGGATGAATCCCAGGAGGCCGCCATACAGAAGCTGAGTCCAACCTAGGTACCCCAAGTAGAGGCCGATCGGTGCCGCGAACTTGACGTCGCCCATCCCCATGCCTGCAGGGGAAATTAGCGCCAGAATCAGGTAGATGGCGAAGAGAATCGCCGCCCCGGCCACTGCCCGAAGCACGTCTGGCCACTGCGATCCACCCAAAATCGCCGCCAGAAGGCAAAAGAGTCCGCCCAATAATAGGGACAAAACCAGGGGGTTCGGTAGCAAATGCAGTGATATGTCGATTCTGGCCAGCTGCAGGCCAAGAACGGCAAGCAATACGAAGGCCGGCAGTCCGGCGCCAGCTCCGAAGCGCAAAGCGAAAGCTGCGCAGAGAACCCCGGTGACCACGGCCGTCGTCATCCTTATACGCACGGACGGCAGTCCGCCGATGCGGGGGAGGAGCTTGGCGATGAGCAACTCGGCGGCAGGTGAAAGAATGAGTCCCAGGAGTCCGAGGCCGGCCACGAACAGCGGCGCCGTTGAACCGGCGTTACCTAAAGAAGTCATCGAGTCCCCCTGCATGTGTCAGGCCGGCGGGCAGCGAATAGCGTCCGGCTCACCCATTTTGACCCTGAGGCCGGGTTCAAGCTAACATTGGTAGTCGTTGTGCGTGTCCTTTCTCGATGATGCGTGCCCGCTTGAGAATCCGGTTGCAGGATAACTACTCAACGAGCACATTCGAGACCTCTGGATGACTGGTTACATAGAGCCCTCACCTCTGTTCCGGTAGCGCATAGATAGTAGGTGCACACGTTTGAGTGACACCTAAACAAGAACGCCAGAACAAGAACGAGGCAAAAACCGTGCGTACGTACACCCCGAAGCCCGGCGATATCAACCGCCAGTGGCACGTCATTGACGCCACAGACGTTGTCCTTGGTCGTCTCGCGAGCCAGACCGCAATCCTGCTGCGCGGCAAGCATAAGGCCACCTTTGCGTCCCACATGGACATGGGCGACTTCGTCATCATCATCAACGCTGAAAAGGTAGCCCTGACCGGCGCCAAGCTGGAGCAGAAGCGCGCATACCGCCACTCCGGTTACCCGGGCGGCCTGACCTCCGTCAACTACGCGGAACTSCTGGAATCCAACCCGGTCCGCGCCGTKGAGAAGGCCATCAAGGGCATGCTYCCSAAGAACTCCCTCGCTGCRCAGCAGCTGGGCAAGCTGAAGGTRTACCGCGGTGCAGAGCACCCCCACGCCGCCCAGCAGCCCAAGACTTTCGAAATTACCCAGGTCGCCCAGTAGTCCTGGCCACCAAACAACTTATCTATACAAGGAGAATCGTGGCTCAGAACGAAGAGACCACCGAAGCCGTTGAGGCTGAGGAAACCCTGACCAGCTACACCTCTGAAAGCGGAGCTGCTGAAGCTGCTGCGCCGAAGAAGGAGCGCCCGGCCCTGACGGTTGCTGGCGCAGCCGTTGGCCGCCGCAAGGAAGCTGTTGCCCGCGTCCGCGTTGTACCGGGTTCCGGCAAGTGGACCATCAACGGCCGCGCGCTGGACAACTACTTCCCGAACAAGCTGCACCAGCAGGACGTCAACGAGCCCTTCAAGATCCTTGATCTCGAAGGCGCCTACGACGTTATCGCCCGCATCCACGGTGGTGGCATCTCCGGCCAGGCCGGTGCCCTGCGCCTCGGAATCGCTCGTTCACTGAACGAGATCGATGTCGACAACAACCGCGCCACCCTGAAGAAGGCGGGTTACCTGCGCCGCGACGCACGCATCATCGAGCGTAAGAAGGCCGGTCTCAAGAAAGCCCGTAAGGCTCAGCAGTACTCCAAGCGCTAAATCCGCTTGCACAGAAGCCCGTCCCGCCATTGGCGGGGCGGGCTTTTTGTCGTCTGGCAGTTTGGGTCATTGACGCCGATGTTGAAGCACGCTAACTTCGTACTTGATCAGCCACTTCGAGTGGATTCGGGTCGGTCTGTACTAGACAGCCGATCAAGTGTGGACATAGGTCTCGCGCGCATCCTTAAAGGGATTTCGCCCGATGGCCAACTGCACCAAGATCACTTATCAAACCCGGAATGATGCCGCTCACGCGCTCCGAGCCATCCGTCACTCGGGAGGCAGTCGCAGGCGGGAAGCCGGTGTATATCCCTGCGCTGATTGCATGGGATGGCATCTAACTTCGAAGGAAGTCACCGGAGCGTGGAAGAGATTCCAAAGACCGCTATTCGTATCCAAACGCCGGGCTAGGGAAAAGAATGCCGTTTCACCAGTCATTTCAAACCCTGAAGCCCACATCCCCTAGACTTGACCCCGATGTCTAGATTATTTGGAACAGATGGAGTCCGGGGCCTGGCTAACGGCCTGTTGACGGCGGAGCTCGCCATGCAGCTCGCCCAGGCAGCCGCCGTGGTGCTCGGGCACGACCGCAACACCAACGGCACGCGGCCCCGCGCCGTGGTGGCGCGCGACCCGCGCGCGAGCGGTGAGTTCATTGCCGCGGCCGTTGAGGCCGGGCTGTCCAGCTCCGGCATTGACGTCTACGACGCCGGAGTACTGCCGACGCCGGCCGCTGCTTACTTGGTGGCGGATCTCGACGCCGACTTCGGCGTGATGATCTCCGCGTCGCACAACCCGGCGCCGGACAATGGCATCAAGTTCTTTGCCCGCGGCGGCCAGAAGCTCCCGGACGAGGTTGAAGACGCCATCGAGCAGCAGATGAGCAAGGAGCCCACCCGTCCCGTAGGCGCCGACGTCGGACGTATCCAGCGCTTCTCAGACGCCGAAGACCGCTACGTGGTCCATCTCCTGGGCACCCTGCCGCACCGCCTGGACGGCCTCAAGGTGGTACTGGACTGCGCCCACGGCGCCGCCAGCGGCTGCTCACCCCAGGTCTTCAAGGACGCAGGCGCCGACGTCATCGTCATTGGCGCGGATCCCGACGGCCACAACATCAACGACGGCGTGGGCTCCACCCACCTGGGCCAGCTCAAGGCCGCCGTCGTCGAGCACGGCGCCAACCTTGGCATCGCCCACGACGGCGACGCCGACCGCTGCCTGGCCGTGGACCACGAAGGCAACGAAGTGGACGGCGACCAGATCATGGCCATCCTGGCCGTTGCCCTCAAGGCCTCGGGCAAGCTCATCGACGACGTCCTCGTCGCCACCGTGATGAGCAACCTGGGCCTGAAGATCGCGCTCCGCGAAGCCGGCATCAGCATCCGCCAAACAGCAGTAGGGGACCGCTACGTCCTGGAGAGCATGCGCGACGGCGGCTACAACCTCGGCGGCGAACAGTCCGGGCACGTCATCTTCTCCGACTACGCCACCACCGGCGACGGCGTCCTCACCGGCCTGCAGCTGGCGGCCCAGATCGCGCTGACGGGCAAAACCCTCAAGGAACTGGCTGCCGTGATGACCAAGCTCCCTCAGGTCCTCATCAACGTCAAGGGTGTTGACCGCAGCCGCGTAGGCAGCTCGGACGTCCTGCAGCAGGCTGTAGCAGTGGCTGAAGCCGGGCTGGGGGAAACCGGACGCGTCCTGCTCCGCCCGTCAGGCACAGAGCCGGTGGTCCGCGTTATGGTCGAGGCAGGCGACGAAGCCACTGCCCAGTCCATCGCCGAGCGGCTAGCCCAGGTGGTGCGCACCGAGCTCGCGCTGGAGCTAGTCGCCGACTGACAGGGTGAACATGAGACGCGGGTTGCGGATTGTGGGGTCCTACGGGACGCAGGCCGCGGGGTCAGCTGACCGTAAGGGAGCGCGCCGAGAGGCGATGCTTGCAGCCGCTAGCAGCCCGGTCAGAACAGGCCGGGGACAAATCGCTTAGTTCGCAGCTTGTACGCTGCATATTCGGGTAAGTTCTCCTCCAGAAGCTGCTCTTCCTGGATTGCTCGGTAGGCCTGAATTGCGCCCAGTGCCAAAAGGATTGCCACCTTGAACCACGTGGGACTGAAGAACACTGCGCCGATCAGAGTCACCATCTCTCCGACGTAAAGCGGGTTACGGATTAGGCGATAGGGACCGTGCTGTACGAGCGTCCTCACTTGGGGTTCCACGCCGAAACTCTTACCGAGCGTCATAAGGGAATAGACAGTGAAGGACATTCCCAGAGCCATGAGCCCCACGGCAAACGAAGCTAATCCCTCGGAAACTTCCGAGCCACCAGCAAACGCGAACAAGAATGGCAGGAAGGTCCCCACGTAGGCAGCAGCCGTGGGCGCAATCCGCCCGCTCCGGGCACTTGCAGGGTTCCTTGTGAGAAGGAAGACGATCGAAATGAAATAGAAGACGGTCATCAACACTTGGTATGTCAGGTGCAACGCAGTGACAAGGACGGAATCCGACGCGCGATTCGCACCAGAAAATAGTGCGGATATCGCCGCCAATAACAAGAGTGCGATGACTGGGACTAGAATCACCCGTTCAATGTCAATTGACCTGAACTGCGCGCGAATTTTCATCGAAAAATAGCCTTCCAGAGGGAGTTGCGGACCCATCTAAAAAATCTGCAGTCGCTATTCCGCGGCTGCCCGAGCTGAGGTGGCGGTGCTATGAGCCTAATGGGCCTCCGGGAATTATTAGGGCTGGACGCGCCATCGCCGAGCGGCTCGCTGAGGTGGTCCGGACCGAGCTCGCGCTCGAACTCGTCACCGACGAACCAAGTCTTAAGCAACTGTGGCCCGCCTCCGTCAGGAAGCGGGCCACAGTTGGTTGGTGTGGAGGGAACCTAGAGAGTTCGGTTCTGCAGTGAGTCGCGGATTTCGGTGAGCAGGGCGATCTGCGGGTCTTCGGCAGATTCTTCCTTGACGTCGGGGTCGATGCCGAGCCGGCGGTTGCGCCGTTCGATCATGTGGTTCATCGGGACGATAACAATGAAGTAGATGGCGGCGGCCACCAGCACGAAGGAAATGATGGAGGCGATGACGGATCCATACATGAATCCCTCCCACTGCATTTCCGCAATGCCCTTGGCATTGAACAGACGGCCGATCAGCGGTGTGAGCAGGCCCTCGACAATTGAGGTCACGACGGCGCCGAAAGCGGCACCCATCACGACGGCGACGGCAAGGTCTACGACGTTGCCCTTCATGATGAAATTCTTGAATCCTGTCAACATAAAAACCAAGCTAGCGCACTATGGTGAGGCCGGTCATGACGGGAAAGTAAATTCTTCGCCCGTGTCGGGAACCAACTAAGTTCAACGAACGTTCAGGCGTACCCCGGCGCCGCTTCCAGCCCGAAGTATTCCTCCACCGTGTTGATGCCCCGGTTCGCCATGTCGGTGGCGGCCTCCACGCCGATGTACCGCAGGTGCCACGGCTCGTAGTAGTAGCCCGTGATCGGGTGGAACATCAACGGGTACCGCACCACGAACCCGAAGCGGTGGCCGTTCGCCTTCGCCCACACCGCCGCCGGCTGGTCCGCGAAGCAGGGCTGGAAGCTGCACGCCCCGCCGCCGTCGCCGACGTCAAAAGCCCACCCCGTCTGGTGCTCCGAGTAGCCGGGCCGGGCACTGGCAGTATCGGCATCCGCCTGGCCGCGCGCCGCCACGTAGCCGCCATAGGTGGCCACCTGCGTCGCGTACGAGCGGTAGCCGCTCGCCAGCGTCATCACCACGCCGTCCCGCGCGGCGGCGGCGAACATCGCTTCCGCGGCGGCCGCCGTGGTGCTGTTCAGCAATGCAGCCTCACCGGACGTCGCAAGCCGGACGTTCGGCCGGACCAGGTCCGCCGGGGCATAGTTCGCCGGCTGCAGCGGGCGGTGCTTGTTCACCACCACCCAGGGGCTGGCCGGGTCCATCAGCGAGAACTGCCCCCGCAGCGACGCAGCTCCCGACGGCGAAACGGACGTTCGGGCAGTCGGCTCAGCTGCCGCCGTCGTACTTTCCGCTGGTGATGGGGTGGTGTACGCGGAGGTGATTGTGGGGATAGGGGCGGACGACGGCGGCGCCACCGCCCCGGGTGCCTCCGGCGTGCACGCTGTTAGGACAGTCAGTCCCGCTCCGGCGGCGAGGAACCGGGCAAAGGATCGCCGGCTGGCGCCTGCCGGGACACTGCCGGCCACACAGTTGTGGCACACCTGGGTTAAACCTTCCGCAGGAGCATGCGGCGGATGGAGTGGTCCGCGTCCTTGGTCAGCACCAGCTGCGCCCGGCCGCGGGTGGGGAGGACGTTTTCCTCCAGGTTGGGCTCGTTGATGCGCTTCCAGATGTCCCTGGCCGTGCTCTCCGCCTCGCTGGCGGACAGCGACGCGTAGCGGTGGAAGTAGGACTCCGGCTGCGCGAACGCGGTGCTCTGAAGCCTGCGGAACCGCTCCACGTACCACTCCTCGATGTAGGCGGTCTTGGCGTCCACGTAAATGGAGAAGTCGAAGAAGTCGCTCACGGCCAGGCCTTGCCTGCCGTCCTGGCGCGGACGCGCCGGAGCCAGCACGTTCAGGCCCTCGACAATGAGCACGTCCGGCCGGCGGACCACCACTTCCTTTTCGGGGACGATGTCGTAGGTGACATGCGAGTACCACGGTGCGCGGACCTCCTCCGCGCCGCCCTTGACCTCGCTCACAAAACGCAGCAGCGCACGCCGGTCGTAGGACTCGGGGAAGCCTTTGCGTTCCAGCAGCTGCCGGCGCTGGAGTTCGGCCAGGGGATAGAGGAAGCCGTCCGTGGTGATCAGCTCCACGTTCGGGGTGCCGGGCCAGCGCCGCAGCATCTCCCGGAGCACACGCGCAATAGTGGACTTCCCCACAGCCACCGAACCGGCCACCCCGATAACAAACGGCGTGCGCTGCGTCTTCTCACCCAGGAAGGTGGTGGTGGCCGAATGCAGCTGGCCGGCAGCCTCGACATAAAGGTGCAGGAGCCGGGACAGCGGCAGGTAGACCTCGCGGATTTCCTTCATGTCCAGGGGATCGCCGAGGCCACGCAGACGGACAATGTCCTCTTCGTTAAGGGGCTGCTCCATCTGGGCGGCGAGCCGGGACCAGGTCTGGCGGTCCAGCTCAACGAACGGGGAGACACCCTCACCGTTCGCTTCGTTGCGTTGCAAAGTCACTTTAGAGATTCTGCCCCGCGCGCGGCTGAGAGCGAAATGCCGCGCCCGAAGTTTAGATCTCAACCCGGCTGCCGATAAGCTGTAGCGCATGTGTGGAATCGTGGGATATGTGGGTCATTCTGCTGGCCGTGGGAATGCCGGTCACAGTGCGTTGGATGTGGTCCTTGAGGGACTGCGCCGCCTGGAGTACCGGGGGTATGACTCCGCAGGCGTTGCCGTGGTCTCGGACGGGGCCATCGAGTCCCGGAAGAAGTCCGGCAAGCTGAGCAACCTCCTTGCCGAGCTGCAGGAGCACCCGCTGCCGGAAACACTGACCGGCATCGGCCACACCCGCTGGGCCACGCATGGCGGACCCACGGACCAGAACGCGCACCCGCACCTGGCCGACGGCGGAAAGCTGGCCCTGATCCACAACGGCATCATCGAAAACTTCGCCGAGCTCAAGCTGGATCTGGTGGACAAGGGCTACAAGTTCGCGTCCGAAACGGACACCGAAGTGGCGGCCGTGCTCCTCGGCGACATCTTCCGCAACGAGCTGAACGGCGACGGCGGCGGCCTGGCCAAGGCCATGCAGCTCGCCTGCCAGCAGCTGGAGGGTGCGTTCACTCTCCTCGCCGTGCACGCTGACCAGCCCGACGTTGTGGTGGCTGCCCGCCGCAACTCCCCGCTGGTGGTTGGCCTGGGCGAGGGCGAGAACTTCCTCGGCTCGGACGTGTCCGGGTTCATTGACTACACCCGCCGCGCGGTGGAGCTGGGCCAGGACCAGATTGTCAGCATCACGGCCGACTCTGTGGAGATCACCGACTTCTTCGGCGCCCCGGCCGAGGGCAAGGAATACCACGTTGACTGGGATCCCGAATCGGCCACCAAGGGTGGCTTCAGCTCCTTCATGGAGAAGGAAATCCACGACCAGCCGGACGCCGTCCGCCAGACCCTGCTGGGCCGCTCGGACCTCAACGGGAACCTGACCCTGGATGAGCTGCGCATCGATCCGGAGGAGCTCAAGAAGGTCAACAAGATCATTGTGTTGGCCTGCGGTACCGCCGCGTACGCCGGGACCGTGGCCAAGTACGCCATCGAGAACTGGTGCCGGATCCCCACCGAGGTGGAACTCGCGCACGAGTTCCGCTACCGCGATCCGATCCTGGACGACAACACCCTGGTGGTCTCCATCAGCCAGTCCGGCGAAACCATGGACACCCTGATGGCCGTCCGGTACGCCCGCGAACAGGGCGCCAAGGCCATCTCCATCTGCAACACCAACGGGTCCACCATCCCGCGTGAGTCCGACGCCGTGCTGTACACGCACGCCGGCCCGGAGATCGCAGTTGCCTCCACCAAGGCATTCCTGGCGCAGATCACGGCGGCCTACCTGCTGGGCCTGTACCTGGCACAGCTGCGCGGGAACATGTTCTCCGGGCAGATCAAGGACGTCCTGGCCGACCTGGGCAAGATCCCGGACAAGATCCAGGCCATCCTCGACGGCGCCGGCCCCCTGCGCGAACTTGCCCGCAGCATGGCCAACGAGCAGTCCGTCCTGTTCCTGGGCCGCCACGTGGGCTACCCCGTGGCCCTGGAAGGCGCGCTGAAGCTCAAGGAAATCGCCTACATCCACGCCGAGGGTTTCGCCGCCGGCGAGCTCAAGCATGGCCCCATCGCCCTGGTCGAGGAAGGCAAGCCGGTGTTCGTGGTGGTCCCGTCCCCGCGCGGCCGCGACTCGCTGCACGCCAAGGTGGTCTCCAACATCCAGGAAGTCCGCGCCCGTGGCGCCCGCACCCTGGTCATCGCCGAGGAAGGCGACGAAGCCGTGAAGGCCTACGCCGAGTTCGTCTTCTACGTCCCCGAAACGCCGACGCTGCTGATGCCGCTGCTGACCACGGTCCCGCTCCAGATCTTCGCCGCCGAACTCGCCGCGGCCAAGGGCTACGACGTGGACCAGCCGCGCAACCTCGCCAAGAGCGTCACCGTCGAGTAATACAGACCGGCCGGCCCAGCGCCGGTAGTACTGCCGCGAACCGGAAGCCCCGGCCCTGTGAGGCCGGGGCTTCCGTCATATGCCCCGCCGCTGCCCGGCGTCACCGTAGAGTAGAGCCATGATTGTTGGCATTGGGGTAGACGTTGTAGACATCGAGCGGTTCGGCCGCCAGCTTGAACGGACACCGGGGCTCCGCGACCGGCTGTTCGTCCCTGCGGAACGCGAGCTGAACACCCGGTCGCTGGCGGCCCGGTTCGCTGCCAAGGAAGCCGTAGCCAAGGTGCTCGGCGCGCCTGCCGGCATGAACTGGCAGGACTGCTGGATCGGCCTGGACCAGCATGGCCCCACCATCCAGGTGAAGGGGACCGTCCTGGCCGTGGCCGAAGCCAAGGGCGTCAAGCGCTGGCATGTGTCCATCAGCCACGACGGCGGGATCGCCACCGCCACGGTCATCGCCGAAGGCTAAGAGCCGTCCGGCCGAGCCACCAAAGGACCTGACACCATGATCAGCGCCTACACCGGAACCCAGATCAGGGCGGCCGAACAGCCGCTCCTTGCTGCCGGGACGGGCGCCGTCTTGATGCAGCGCGCCTCCTACGGGCTCGCCAACCACATCGTCCAAGAGCTGCAGGCCCGCCGCCGGCGGCTCTACGGCACCAGCGTGGCCGTCCTCGCCGGCAAGGGCAACAACGGGGGAGACGGACTCTTCGCCGCGTCCTTCCTGGCCGCCAGGGGAATGCGTACGACGGCGGTACTCACCGGCGATGCGGCCCACCCCGAAGCGCTAACTGCTTTTGAGCGCGCCGGCGGGCGGGTGCATGTCCTCACGGATGCGAACGCAGGCGAGCTCGCCGCGCAGGTGGCGGGCGCCGACGTCGTGATTGATGCTGTCCTGGGGACGGGCGCCCAGGGCGGGCTGCGGGGAGCGGCTGCCGCCCTGGTCACCGGTCTCTCTGACGTGCGGTCCGGTGCGTCCCGGCTCGTGGTGGCCTGCGATATCCCCAGCGGCGTGGACGCCGATACCGGTGAAGCCCATGCGCCGGTGCTCTCCGCCGACCTGACCGTAACCTTCGGCGCAGCCAAAGTGGGCCTGCTGGCCGACCCCGGCGCCGACCACACGGGCCGCGTCCACGTGGTTCCCATCGGCATCGAGGAACACCTTCCTTGGCCCTCGCTGCGTCGCCTCGAGCAAACTGACCTCGCGCGCCTGCTGCCGCACCCCGGGAGGCGCGCACAAAAGTATTCCCGCGGGGTCCTTGGCGTCGTGGCCGGATCTGCCGACTACCCCGGCGCCGCCGTGCTCGCCTGCCGCGGTGCGCTGGCCGCCGGCGCGGGCATGGTCCGCTACCTCGGGCCCCCCGAAGTGGCAGACCTGGTGCGCCAGTCCTGCCCCGAGGTGGTTTGCAGCGCCGGCACCGTGGCGGACACCCGCGTCCAGGCCTGGCTGGTCGGTTCAGGCATGGGTCCCGGCGACTCGGAGCAGCTCCAGCGCGCCTGCGACGCCGTCGAATCGGGCCTGCCGGTGATCGCCGACGCCGGTGCGCTGCCCGCCCTGCCCGAGGTCCTGGCCCCGCAGGTGGTGCTGACCCCGCACGCCGGCGAGCTCGCATCGCTGCTGGACCGGCTCGGCGCCGACTACGAACGCTCCGCAGTGGAGGTCAACACCTTGGGCGCCGTCCGGCAAGCGGCCGTCCTGACGGAGGCCACCGTCCTGCTGAAGGGCGCCACCACCTTGGTGGCTTCACCCTTCCAGGACTTCTACAGCCAGGCGGACGGCACGCCGTGGCTCGCCACCGCCGGGAGCGGGGACGTCCTGGCCGGGATCATCGGTGCGCTGCTCGCCCAGGTAGGGTCCGACGTCGCGCGCTTCCGGAACGCGGGCATCGACCCGGACGAGCGCTGGGCAGCGATCGCGGCGCTGGGCGCGAGCCTCCACGGTCTCGCCGGGACCGCCGCAGCCGGCGGGGGACCACTCAGCGCGGGGCGGATTGCTGACGCCGTGCCGGAGGTTTGGGGACGGCTGGCGGGCTGACCCGGCCTGTGGACCCGCTGATTCCCTGGGCGTAGCATGTGGCTACCAGCCGCTGCTGGCCGCCGAACGTGGGGGAGACAACGTGGTCGAATCATCAGCGCAGAATGTGGTGAGCGGGGCCCCCCGGCAAGGCGGTCCACGAGTGCTGGAACTCCGCATCCACGGCATCAAAAACACCGCGCCGCACGATCTCATCGGCTGCAAACCGGACCAGATCGAGCCTGTGGGCGACGGCGATGCACTCAGCGGCTTCTGGACCGAAAAAGATCCTCCGGCCGGGTCGCCAACCCGGGTCGAGGCCTACAGTTGGGGCAACCTGGCACGAAGTTCTCCCTCGTCATCGTTTTTGAAGGGCGTGGGCCGCGTGGTCGGCCAGGCGCTCTGGTTCCTCGTGGTCCCGTTCGCCCTGGCCAACGCGGCCTACTGGGCCCGGAAGCTGCCGCCTCCCGGCACAGGCAGCCGGCCCTTGGCAGCCGGGACGGGCGCCGGAACCGTCAGGCTCTTCGCCTTGCTGTTGAGCCTCGTGTTCACCACCACCTTCTGCGCGGTGGCTTTCGGCCTGTTCGCCGTGGAATGTTTTCCATCGACGGGGCAGGGTCAGCCAACTGCCATGTGCAAGCAACTGCCGGAAGCCCTGGACTTTATGACCCACTGGTCGCGGGGCCAGCGCCTGGCCCTGGCCGCGCTGGTGCCGATAGCCGCCATTCTTGCCGTGTTCGTCACGGCCAGCTTGGCCACTGTGCGGAATCTTGCTCCAGTCCGGGTCAGCTGGAATGAAGAGTCGCCTGAAGGAACCGACCGGGCCCCAGGCGGCAGGCCTTTCCTTGCTTCGCCCGGATTGTGGACCCGCCCCCACGGCTCCACGGTGACCGGCAAGGCGCACATTGCCGCCTGCCTCGCATTGGTCTGCATCCTGCTCCTGTCCGACAGTATTGGCTCACTCTGGCCCCGCCACTGCCAGACTCCGCTTCGGATGCTCGACGGCGGCTGCCTTCGGGAGCTGGGCACCGCGATCGGCCAGGATGGCTTGGCGGCACCGTTCCTGGTCCTGTCGGTGCTGCTCCTGCTGGCGTCCATGACCACGGTGGCGTTCTTTTACCCTGAGGTGCGCGCGCCTGAGAACGATGACGTCGGGGCCAAACGATCCAATATCCTCTGGATCAGCGGGGCAGGCCTGGTGCTCGTTACAGCTGGCCAGCTGATCCTCGTTCCCACCCCGGACGTGGTTCCGAGCCTGCCGTTCGCCGGAACATGGGTGGCGTCCCTCCTTTTGCTGACTGCGCTGGTGGTCCTGGCTGTCTCGGGCCTGTTCATGCGCAGCGGACGCTTTTTTTGGCTCGCCACCATTGGAGCCTCCGTAAGCTCTGCCGTGCTGATTCTGTGGGCGGCCGGCGTGGGGGAAGACGTGGTGCTGGGGATCCCGGCCGCCATCACCGCGGTTTTCATCGCGTTCTACTTCGGCCTGCAGCACCGTGACGGCAACACCGATGAAGGCTGGCGCGGCCGGGGTCCTGGCATCTTTATGTTCGCCGCCGTACTGACGGCCCATTTTCTGTCCAGCGCGCTGGTCCTAGGACTGCGGAAATTTCTTCAGTGGCCCATGGACAAAGAGCTCCCCGCCCGGCCGGAGGAACTCTGGCGGGGCGCCGGCGGATCCAAGGTGGACCTGACCGACACCTTGGACATTCCTGCCGTCTATGCGGTGACCGGAGGGCTGCTTCTCTTTGGCATTGCCCTTGCCGTGGTGGGGTTCCTGCCTGCCTGCTCCTGGCTGATGCGCAACCGCGGCCTCACGCCTATGCAGCCCCCAGCCCATACCGGACCCGGACCGCGGCCTCTCCAACCGCCGTCGTATTTCAGCGACATCGACATCGATCCCCATTCCGGAGCCGAAGGACCTGGTGCCGAACGCCAAAACCTGACCTACCGCCGTCGCAGGCTCGCGGCCCTCACCCAGCGCGGGGAAGCGGCCTTCGGGCTTCTCACCCTGCTGATCTGGGTGGCCGCGGTCCTGGCGATTGCCGCCAGCGCCCTTCACAACGGAACCGGAGCGACGCCCTATCGCGGTCTGCTGAAAGGCCCCATGGATGCCATCCAGGAAGACTTCGCCGGGTGGGGCATTGTCCTGGCAGCAACCGTCATCCTCGCCTTTATGGTGCTGAACGCCGCAACATCCAAGGAAGAAAGGCCTCTTGCCATCCTTTGGGACGTGATGTGTTTCCTTCCCAATACCGCCCATCCGTTCGGAGCCCCCAGCTACTCCAACCGCGTGGTTCCAGAGCTTGCCCGGCGCATCAATGACTGGCTGGAGGCGCCGACTCCCGCACCCGTCCCGGCGGGCCCGGTTCCGGGGAACGCGGGGCCGACGCACACTGTCCTGCTGTCCGCGCACAGCCTCGGCGCTGTGGTTGCCGTTGCTGCTCTCTTCCATCTCAAGGCATGCAGACCGGATTTGGACTTCAAACGGATCCGGCTGCTTACGTACGGCGTCCAGCTGCGACCCTACTTCGGCCGGTTCTTCCCGGAGTTGTTTGGCCCCGCCGTTCTTGGCACCTGGCCAACCCGGGGACCGGGACTCTTCTCCGCCGATCCCTGGAAGGAGGCCCGGGAGGAGGAAGCGGCAAAGCCTGGTTCGGCGGACCTGACCCTGGTGAAGCTCCTGCGGGACGGGCAGGAGGCCAAATCTCCGGTCTGGAGGAATATCTGGCGCCGGTCCGACTACTTGGGCTTTCCTGCCTACGCCCACACCCCACAGGGCAATGACCTTGATGTTTACGCCGTGGAGACGGAGCCCAAGCACTCCCAGTTTGTGGTGGCGACCCACGGCAACTACACGGCGACCACTACCTATGCCAGGGTCCGCGAGGAAATGCTGACGGAGTGGTTTGGCTAAGGATTGCTGCCATAGCGGAGGTTTGCGGTAAAGTCAGCCTGCTTAGTAAACGTGGGGTCAGAAACGTAATAGTCACACCCACCCGCTACCGTAGGCATAGGTTCTGCACCGGCTGGGTGGCGCGGCGATGATTTCGCCCGCCCCGATGTCGAACAACAATGAGGAGCACGCATGATGGAAATCTGGCCCGGAACGGCTTATCCGCTTGGCGCCACTTTTGACGGTACTGGCACAAACTTCGCGCTGTTCAGCGAACGCGCCGAAAAGGTGGAACTGTGCCTCTTCGATGACGACGGCGTGGAAACGCGGTTCAGCCTCGATGAAGTGGACGGCTACGTGTGGCACGGCTACATCCCACAGGTCCAGCCAGGGCAGAAGTACGGCTACCGCGTCCACGGCCCGTACGATCCCCAGTCCGGCAACCGGTTCAACCCGAACAAGCTGCTCCTGGACCCGTACGCCAAGGCAGTGCACGGCCAGATCGACTGGGATCCCGCCCTCTTCACCTACAACCTGGGCGAAGAGCCGGACACCATCAACAACGACGATTCCGCGCCTCACATGATGATGGGCGTGGTCATCAACCCGTTCTTCGACTGGGACGGCGACCAGAACCTGCGCGTCCCGTACCACAAATCGGTCATTTACGAGGCCCATGTCAAGGGCCTCACTGAGCTCCACCCCGAGATCCCCGAGGAGCAGCGCGGCACCTACGCCGGCGTGGCCCACCCGTCGGTCATCTCGCACCTCCAGAAGCTGGGCATCACCGCCATCGAACTGATGCCGGTGCACCAGTTCGTCAATGACGGGACCCTGCAGGACAAGGGCCTGAACAACTACTGGGGCTACAACACCATCGGTTTCTTCGCCCCGCAGAACACCTACAGCTCCACCGGCGACACGGGCCAGCAGGTCCAGGACTTCAAGGCCATGGTCCGGTCGTTGCACCGGGCCGGCATCGAAGTGATCCTGGACGTGGTGTACAACCACACCGCCGAAGGCAACCACCTGGGCCCCACCTTGTCCTTCAAGGGCATCGACAACCAGTCCTACTACCGCCTTATGGAAGGCGACGAGAAGCACTACATGGACTACACGGGCACGGGCAACTCGCTCAACGTCCGCCAGCCCCACTCCCTGCAGCTGCTCATGGACTCGCTGCGCTACTGGGTCACCGAAATGCACGTGGACGGTTTCCGGTTCGACCTCGCCTCAACCCTGGCCCGCGAGTTCTATGACGTGGACAAGCTCTCCACGTTCTTCGAACTCATCCAGCAGGACCCGGTGGTTTCCCAGGTCAAGCTGATTGCCGAGCCGTGGGACGTCGGCCCCGGCGGCTACCAGGTGGGCAACTTCCCGCCGCAGTGGACGGAATGGAACGGAAAGTACCGCGACACGGTCCGGGACTTTTGGCGCGGCGAGCCGGCTACCCTCGGCGAATTCGCCTCCCGCATCACCGGCTCCGCGGACCTGTACGAACACTCGGGCCGCCGCCCCGTGGCGTCCATCAACTTCGTCACCGCCCACGATGGCTTCACCCTCGCGGACCTGGTCTCCTACAACGAGAAGCGCAACGACGCCAACGGCGAGGACAACAACGACGGCGAATCCCACAACCGGTCCTGGAACTGCGGCGCCGAAGGCCCCACCGAGGATCCCGCAGTCCTGGGGATGCGCGCCCGCCAGCAGCGGAACTTCATCGCCTCGCTGCTGCTCTCCCAGGGTGTGCCCATGCTGCTGCACGGCGACGAACTGGGCCGCACCCAGCAGGGCAACAACAACGGCTACTGCCAGGACTCTGAACTGACCTGGATCAACTGGGAAAGCATCGACCAGCCCCTTATTGAATTCACGGCTGCCGTCAACGCGCTGCGCGCCAAGCACCCAACCTTCCGCCGGAGCCGGTTCTTCGACGGCCGCCCCGTGCTGCGAGGCGAAGGCGAACGGCTGCCGGACATCGTATGGCTGGACCCCTCGGGCGAGACCATGAAGCCGGAAGCCTGGGACAGCGGCTTTGGCCGTTCCGTGGGTGTGTTCCTGAACGGCGACGGCATCCAGGGCAAGGATGACCGCGGCCGCAGGATCACGGACGTGAACTTCGTCCTGTACTTCAACGCCCACGACGACGCCGTGCCGTTCACCCTTCCGAACGACGAGTACGCGCCGGCCTGGGACATCATTATCGACACCGCCGGCCACAATGCGGATACGGCCCCTGTCAAAGCCGGTGAGGCGCTGCCCGTGGCGGCAAAGTCACTGGTGGTGCTCCGGGCCCACACCATTGAGGAGACGGAACCGGATCACTCCGTGGCCGCGTCGCTCGCCGCCCTGTCGCAGACAGCTACCGCGGAAACCGCCGCACTGAGTACGCCCGCTGTGCCGGAGCCCGCAAAAACGAAGAAGGTCAGCGAGCCGAAGGATCCCGCTAAGTGAAGGCCCCGGCGTCCACTTACCGGCTCCAGATCCGCAGCAGTTTCACGCTCTTTGACGCTGCCGAAACGGTTCCCTACCTGAAGTCCCTGGGCGTCGACTGGGTCTACCTCTCTCCGATCCTGACCGCTGAAGGCGGGTCCGATCACGGTTATGACGTGACGGACCCGTCGTCGGTGGATCCGGACCGGGGTGGCCCGGAAGGGCTGGGGGCGCTTTCCAAGGCTGCCCGCGCCCACGGCATGGGCGTGCTGGTGGACATTGTCCCCAACCACGTGGGCGTGGCCTCGCCGGCGCAGAACCCGTGGTGGTGGTCGCTGCTGCGGGAGGGCCGCGGCTCGCCTTACGCGGAAGCGTTCGACGTCGACTGGGAGCTTGGGGACGGCAAGGTCCGGTTGCCCATGCTGGGCTCGGACACGGCCCTGGACAAGCTCGAAATTAGGGACGGGGAGCTGCGGTACTTCGACCACCGCTTCCCGCTGGCCGAGGGCTCGTATTCCGACGGCGATTCGCCACAGGATGTCCACAGCCGCCAGCACTATGAGCTGATGGACTGGCGCCGCGCGGATGCCGAGCTGAACTACCGGCGCTTCTTCGCCGTCACCACGCTGGCGGGCATCCGGGTAGAAGACCGTTGGGTTTTCGACCAGGCCCATGCCGAAGTGAAACGGTGGTTCTCTGAAGGCCTGGTGGACGGGCTGCGCGTGGACCATCCGGACGGCCTGGCCGATCCCGCCGGGTACCTGCGCTGGCTCAAGGACCTCAGCGGCGGTGCGTACGTCCTGGTGGAGAAGATCCTCGAGCCGGGGGAGGAGCTTCCCGCGGACTTTGCCTGCGAGGGCACCACCGGCTACGACGCCCTGGCGGACGTGGACCGGGTCCTCGTGGACCCCTCGGGCCAGCGCGCACTCGATGCACTGGATGCCACCCTGCGCGGAACCGGCGCCCCGGCCGACTACGCGGCGATGATCCGCGGCACCAAACGGATGATTGCCGACGGCATCCTGCGTTCCGAAGTGCTGCGGCTGGCCCGTTTGGTGCCGGCTTCGAGCGGGCTGTCCCTTGAGGTTGCAGCGGACGCGATCGCCGAAATCATCGCCTCGTTCCCCGTCTACCGGAGCTACCTGCCTGTGGGCGCCGAGGTGTTGAAGGAAGCCTGCGGATCGGCGGCGGAACACCGTCCCGACCTCGCACCGGCTGTGGGGACGCTGCTGCCGCTGCTGCTCGATCCCGCCAATCCCATCGCCGTGCGCTTCCAGCAGACTTCGGGGATGGTCATGGCCAAGGGTGTGGAGGACACGGCCTTCTACCGTTACACGCGGCTGGGCACCCTGACAGAGGTGGGCGCCGAGCCCACAGAGTTCGCTGTGTCTGCGGAGGAATTCCATCACCGGATGCGGCGCCGGCAGGACGACTTGCCGCTCTCCATGACCACACTCTCCACGCACGACACCAAGCGCAGCGAGGACGCCCGGGCCCGGATCTCGGTCATCGCCGAACTGCCGGACGAGTGGACGGTAACGCTGAACACCCTCCGCGAGCTGGCCCCGATCCCCGACGGGCCGTTCGAGAACCTGCTGTGGCAGGCGGTCGTCGGCGCCTGGCCGGCGTCACGGGAACGCCTGCAGGGCTACGCGGAGAAGGCTGCCCGTGAGGCGGGCAACTCCACGACGTGGACGAACCCGGACGAAAAGTTCGAAGCGAGCGTTACGGCGGCCGTGGATGCAGCCTTTGACGACGCCGGGGTCACCCAGGCGGTGGAGGGCTTTGCGGCACGGATCGACTCCGCCGCCGCGTCCAACTCACTCGCGGCCAAGATCATCCAGCTGACCATGCCCGGCGTGCCGGACGTGTACCAGGGCTCAGAATTCTGGGAGCGGTCGCTGACCGACCCGGACAACCGCCGGCCCGTTGACTTTGCCCAGCGGGTCAAGGAGCTGGCAGAGATCGACGCCGGCAGCCTGCCTGCAGCGGGCACGGAAACAAGCAAGCTATTGGTGACGTCCCGGGCACTCCGGCTTCGCCGCGAACGGCCCGAACTCTTCCAGGGCTACAGCCCGGTGACCGCGTCCGGCGCGGCGGCGCAGCACCTGCTGGCGTTCCACCGCGGCGCTCCGGGGGCGCCCGGCTCCCTGACCCTGGCCACCCGGCTCCCCGTGGGACTGGAGCGCGACGGCGGGTGGCGGGACACCGCCGTCGAACTCCCCGCTGCGATGAAGGACGAGCTCACCGGCGCCAGTTACCCGGCCGGAACCGTTTCGGTGGCCGCCGTTCTGGGTACCTACCCGGTGGCTTTGCTCGTACCGGTGGATGGAGAAAACGAATGACGCTGGTCAATGCAGGATCCGAACGGTTCGATGTCTGGGCGCCGGACGCGTCGGCGGTGGTACTGCTCGCCAACGGGCAGCAGTACCCGATGAAGCAGGTGGCCACCGCCCCGGGCGCGGAAGGCTGGTGGTCCGCGCCTGACGCCCCCGGGGACGCCGAGGTGGACTACGGCTACCTGCTCGACGGCGAGGCTCAGCCGCTGCCGGACCCCCGGTCGCGGCGGCTCCCGGACGGCGTCCATGCCCTGTCCCGCACCTACGTTCCCGCCTCCCACAACTGGCAGGACGCCGGCTGGCGGGGGAAGGAGCTGCAAGGCTCGGTCATCTACGAACTTCACGTGGGGACCTTCACCCCTGAGGGGACCTTGGACGCGGCAGCCGGCAGGCTCGGCTACCTCGCGGACCTTGGTGTCGATTTTGTGGAACTGCTGCCGGTCAACGGGTTCAACGGCACCCACAACTGGGGCTACGACGGTGTCCAGTGGTTCGCCGTGCACGAAGGCTACGGCGGTCCTGCCGCCTACCAGCGCTTTGTGGACGCCGCCCACGCCGCCGGGGTGGGCGTCATCCAGGACGTGGTCTACAACCACCTGGGCCCCAGCGGGAACTACCTGCCGCGGTTCGGGCCGTATCTGAAGCAGGGCGACGCCAACACCTGGGGAGATTCGGTCAACCTCGACGGCCCGGGCTCCGACGTCGTGCGTGAGTACATCCTGGACAACGCAGCCCTCTGGCTTCGCGACTACCACGTGGACGGCCTGCGGCTGGACGCCGTGCACGCGCTCCGTGACGAGCGGGCCGTGCATCTGCTGGAGGACCTCGGTGCGCTGGGCGACGCCGTCGCGGCCGAAACCGGGCTGCCCAAAACGCTGATCGCCGAGTCGGACCTGAACGATCCGCGGCTGATCTACCCCCGCGAAGCCAACGGGTACGGCCTCGCCGGGCAGTGGAGCGACGACTTCCACCACGCCGTGCACGTCAACGTCACCGGCGAGACCACCGGGTACTACTCCGACTTCGCATCGCTCGGCGTGCTGGCCAAGGTCCTCAAGGACGGCTTCCTGCACGACGGCAGCTACTCCAGCTTCCGCGGACGCCACCACGGCCGGCCCATCAACACCTCACTGGTCCACCCCACAGCCCTGGTGGTGTGTGCGCAGAACCACGATCAGATCGGCAACCGCGCTGTGGGGGACAGGCTGTCCCAGTCCCTGCCGTACGGCCCGTTGGCTCTCGCCGCCGTGCTGACCCTGACCGCGCCGTTCACGCCGATGCTGTTCATGGGCGAGGAATACGGGGCCTCCACGCCGTGGCAGTTCTTCACCTCGCACCCCGAACCGGAGCTGGGCAAGGCGACGGCGGAGGGCAGGATCCACGAGTTCGAGCGCATGGGCTGGGATCCCGCCGTCGTGCCCGATCCGCAGGATCCCGAAACGTTCAGGCGCTCCAAGCTCAACTGGGCCGAGGCTTCCACGGGAGACCATGCGCGCCTCCTGGCACTGTACCGGTCCCTGACCGCGCTGCGGCGTGAGTACCCGGACCTGGCCGGGCTGGGATTCGCGGAAACTGATGTGACGTTCGACGACGACGCCGGCTGGCTGCGTTTCCGGCGCGGGTCCGTGGAGGTGCTGCTGAACTTCTCCTCGGAGGCGGCACTGCTTGAGAACGTCGGCGGAACGGTGCTGCTCAGCACCGATGACGCTGCGCAGCCACAGGGCGGCTCGCTCAGCCTCCCTGCATGGAGTGCCGCAATCGTAAGGCTCTAGGGTGAATGGCCGCGGGCCGGCTTCTGTCAGCCCGCGGCGTAACACCGGCGTCCTGTCCTGTTGCCTGGATCACAGGTGGCAGGATGGAATGTATGACTTATTCAGCCGCGGAAAACCGCTATGAATCCATGCCCTACCGCCGCGTCGGACGCAGCGGTCTGAAGCTCCCGGCCATCTCACTGGGACTCTGGCACAACTTCGGTGACGACAAGCCCTTCGAAGTGCAGCGCGCCATCCTGCGCCGGGCCTTCGATTTGGGCGTCACCCACTTCGACCTTGCCAACAACTACGGTCCGCCCTACGGCGCGGCCGAAACCAACTTTGGCCGCCACTTCAAAGACGACTTCAAGCCGTACCGCGACGAACTCATCATCTCCAGCAAGGCCGGCTACGACATGTGGCCAGGCCCCTACGGCAACTTCGGCTCGCGCAAGTACCTGCTGGCCAGCCTGGACCAGTCCCTGGAGCGCATGGGCCTGGACTACGTGGACATCTTCTACAGCCACCGCCCGGACCCGGAAACGCCGATGGAAGAGACCATGGGCGCGCTGGACCAAGCCGTCCGCTCGGGCAAAGCCCTGTACGCCGGCATTTCGTCCTACACCCCGGAGCAGACCCTGGAAGCCGCCCGGATCCTGAAGGAACTGGGCACGCCGCTGCTGATCCACCAGCCGAGCTACTCCATGCTGAACCGCTGGACGGAGAACGGTTCGCCCAACCTGTACGAGGCTCTTGAACAGGTGGGCGCAGGCTCCATCGCGTTCTCGCCGCTCGCCCAGGGGATGCTCACCGACCGCTACCTCAACGGCGTGCCGGCCGATTCGCGCGCGGCGCAGCACAAGTCCCTGGACCAAGGCATGATCACCGACGAGAACCTGGGCCGCATCCGCGGGCTCAACGCCATCGCCGAAGGCCGCGGCCAGACGCTGGCGCAGCTGGCTGTCGCCTGGATCCTCCGCGAGCAGGGCAAGGGCTCCTCCGTGACATCCGCACTGGTCGGCGCGTCCAGCGTCCGGCAGCTCGAAGACAGCCTCGCCGCCATCAACAACCTCGAGTTCACGGGCGACGAACTGCGGGCCATCGACGAGTTCGCGGTGGAATCGGACATCAACCTCTGGCAGCAGAAGTAACGTAGCTGCACTTTTTCGTTGCGGGGGCCGGGAACAATCCCGGCCCCCGCTTGGTTGGGTAAGATGATAAGGCGCCGATTGGCGCACTGCCAGCGCACCGCCGTCGTACTTTCCGGTATTGACCGTCCTGGCGGCTGAGGTTGTCTTCAAAGGAGTTCCGTGTCTGCAAATCCGATTCGTGTTGCCATTGTTGGTGTAGGTAACTGCGCCGCCTCGCTCGTGCAGGGTGTGCACTACTACCGCGACGCCGATCCCCAGGCCACGATCCCGGGTCTGATGCACGTTGAGTTCGGCAAGTACCACGTCAATGACGTCCAGTTTGTTGCCGCATTTGATGTGGACGGCAAGAAGGTGGGCGTGGACCTCGCCGACGCCATCCTGGCCAGCGAGAACAACACCATCAAAATCGCCGACGTTGCTCCCACCGGCGTGACCGTCCAGCGCGGCCACACCCTCGACGGCCTTGGCAAGTACTACCTCGAGACCATCGAGCAGTCCACCGAAGAGCCCGT
This sequence comes from Pseudarthrobacter sp. 01T43, assembly GCF_056398665.1. Taxonomy (NCBI): domain Bacteria; kingdom Bacillati; phylum Actinomycetota; class Actinomycetes; order Micrococcales; family Micrococcaceae; genus Pseudarthrobacter; species Pseudarthrobacter sp. 01T43. The sequence continues at coordinate 42,153 of NZ_JBFTPV010000004.1, forward strand.
CGACGTGGTCGCAGCGCTGCGCGAAGCCAAAGCTGACGTCATGGTCTGCTACCTGCCCGTCGGCTCCCAGGAAGCGGCCGAGTTCTACGCGCAGGCTGCCATCGACGCCGGCGTGGCCTTCGTCAACGCCCTTCCCGTCTTCATCGCCGGCACCAAGGCCTGGGCTGACAAGTTCACCGCGGCCGGCGTGCCGATCGTGGGCGACGACATCAAGAGCCAGATCGGTGCCACCATCACGCACCGTGTTATGGCCAAACTCTTCGAAGACCGCGGCGTCACCCTGGACCGCACGTACCAGCTGAACGTCGGCGGCAACATGGACTTCAAGAACATGCTGGAACGCGACCGCCTCGAGTCAAAGAAGATTTCCAAGACCCAGGCCGTCACCTCCAACGTCGAGGCCGACATCGCCCCGCGCGACGTCCACATCGGYCCGTCCGACTACGTCSMSTGGCTCGATGACCGCAAGTGGGCSTTCGTCCGMCTCGAAGGCCGCAACTTCGGCGACGCCCCGGTGTCSCTGGAATACAAGCTCGAAGTSTGGGACTCACCCAACTCGGCCGGYGTGATCATCGACGCCATCCGTGCCGCTAAGATCGGCCTGGACCGCGGCATCGGCGGCCCGCTGCTCTCCGCYTCCAGCTACTTCATGAAGTCCCCGCCGGAGCAGTTCAACGAYGACMTCGCCCGYGAAAAGGTCGAGGCCTTCATCCGCGGCGACCTSGAGCGCTAACCCGCCTCCCCCCCAAGTTGCTCTATCACTTTTGGTCCCCAAACCCCTGGTTTGGGGACCAAAAGTGATAGAGCAACAGGTCTTTAATGGGAGTTCAGCGCAAGCCGGACTTTCTGGACAGCGCGGCGAAAGTCCTGTGCCAGGTCGTCCCCGTTAAATTTGAAGTACCGCCAGCCTGCGGAATTGAAGGACTCATCGCGGCGATTATCGCGTGACTGCTGCTCGCGGGTCAGATGATGGCCGCCGTCGTACTGGATGGCGATGCGCTGCCTCCGATATCCCATATCTGCCGCTGGCGAATACGGGTCATCCGGCACAACACGCAACTGCAGCTCCGGCTCCGGCAGGCCCGCGGCCGTCAGGGCCAGACGCAGAAAGGTCTCCGGGACCGAATCCGAGCCTATGCGGATGAGCTCGGCAGCCTCCCTGGCTTTCACGATGCCCTTGAGCTTCGGATGCCGCGTCAGCATGCCGTCCAGTTCCGGGCGCGTTGCCCACGGCTCCGCGCGCTGGTCGAGGTCAAGCCGGGGCTGGCGGACCAATTGGTCACCCACGGCCACGAGGTCCTCCAAGGGAAGGGTGCTGGCAAGGTCAAGCCAGGTCCGTGCCGGCGTGGACAGGCGAATTCCGTCCAGCACCATGACCTCGTGGCTGAAGGCCAGGACAGTGTGGCCCACCACGCCCTTGCGCCTGACCGGCGGCAGCGTTCTGGGCTTGCTCAGATGGAGTTCGCGGCAGTCGCGGAACCAGGTCGGAAGCCAGAATCCGAGCAAAACCGCAGCTGTGAAGTGCGAGATCCATGCACCAGGAGTGGCTGCCGAGAGCGCTCTGGCCAAGCCCCGAATTTCAAAGTCCCATCCAGCCGGCAGATAGAGAAGCCGCCCCTCCGACGAAAGGTCTGACGAACGGAGCCTGCCGTTGCTCAGTCCGGCGGCCCGGGCCTCATGGACAGTGAAAGGAACGGAGGAAAGCGGGGCCGGCAGAGGCGTGGATGGGCGCATGTGGACCATTGTTGCCGCAAGTCGACGGCTCCCGCAGAAGTTATCCACAGCCCCCACTTGCACTATCAGGTTTGGTCGTTAAATGGCCGGAATGAGGACCAAAAGTGATAGAGCAACTCGGGTGAGGGGAGGGGGCGGCTAGGTGAGGCCTACGGGGTTGCCGGCGTCGTCTACGTCCATGCGCATGGCGGCTGGGGAGGCGGGCAGGCCGGGCATGGTCATGACCGCGCCGGTGAGGGCCACAATGAAACCCGCGCCGGTCTTGGGGATAAGGTCGCGGACGTGGATGGTGAAGCCCTTTGGTGCTCCCAGCCGGGAAGCGTCGTCGGTGAAGGAGTACTGCGTCTTGGCCATGCAGACCGGCAGGCCGGACCAGCCGTTCTTTTCGATGTCCGCCAGCCGCTTCAGGGCCGGCACGGAGAAATCGACGCCGTCGGCCCCGTAAATCTCCTGCGCGATGGTACGGATCTTCTCCTCCACAGGCAGCTCCAGCGGGTACAGGTGCCGGAAACTGGTCGGCGCCGCAACGGCCGCCGCCACCTTCGCGGCGAGCTCGTCACCACCGTCGCCGCCACCGCCCCGCCCCCACACGTCAGCAATGGCCGCCGGCACACCTTCCGCGGCACACCACTCCAGGAGCCAGTCGAGTTCCTCCGCAGTATCGGACGAGAACCTGTTGATGGCCACCACCGGCACCACGCCGAACTTCTCCACGTTGTGCACGTGCCGCCGGAGATTGGCGACGCCGGCCTGCAGCGCCTGGAGGTCGGGTTCGGTCAGCCGGTCCTTGGGCACGCCGCCGTGCATCTTGAGCGCGCGGACAGTTGCCACAAGAACGACGGCGGAGGGTGCCACGCCAGCGATCCGCGCCTTGATGTCCATGTACTTCTCCGCGCCCAGGTCGGCGCCGAAGCCTGCTTCCGTGACCACGATGTCCGCGAGCCGCCGGGCCGTCTGCGTGGCGATCAGCGAATTGCAGCCGTGCGCGATGTTGGCGAACGGGCCGCCGTGAACCAAAGCCGGCGTGCCGGCGATGGTCTGGACGAGGTTCGGCTTGATGGCTTCCTTGAGGAGCAGGGTCAGCGCGCCCTGGACGCCGAGGTCCGCAACCGTGACAGGAACCCGGGAGTAGGTGTAGCCGAAAGTGATCCGGCCCAGGCGCTCGCGGAGGTCGGAAAGATCCGTCGCGAGGCAAAAGACGGCCATGATCTCCGAGGCCACCGTAATGTCGAACCCGTCCTGGCGCGGCACACCCTGCGCTGGGCCGCCGAGTCCAATGATCACCTCGCGGAGAGAGCGGTCGTTCATGTCCAGGACCCGCTTGAAGGTCATCCGGCGCGGGTCGATGTTCAGCTCGTTGCCCTGGTAGATGTGGTTGTCCACGAGGGCCATCAAGGCGTTGTTGGCTGCGGTGACGGCGTGGAAATCACCCGTGAAGTGCAGGTTGATCTCGTCCATCGGCAGGACCTGGGAATAGCCGCCACCGGTAGCGCCGCCCTTCATACCCAGCACCGGGCCGAGCGACGGCTCACGCAGTGCAATCATCACCTTGTGCCCCGCCCGGGCCAGCGAATCGGCGAGACCCACCGTGGTGGTGGACTTCCCCTCCCCGGCCGGAGTGGGCGACATGGCGGAGACGAGCACAACCCGCCCAAAAGGCTCCGGAGCTGTCAACAGGGAAGGATCAACCTTTGCCTTGTACCGGCCATAAAGTTCCAGGGCGGCGGCGTTGATGCCCGCTTCGGCCGCAATGTCCTCGATCGGCCGGATGACGGCCTGCCTCGCGATCTCGAGGTCGCTCAGGGGGTTCAGGCCGGTCATTCAATCTCCTTAGGGCGCCGCGACGGCCGGAGCCGCCGCAATAGAGGCAACAGGGGAAACGACGGAAGCGGTCGGTATCGCCGGGACCACCCGCCCGGCCGACTGCTCTTCGACGGCGGCGTGATAGGTCTCCAGCGTGATGGCGGCGGTGCGGTTCCAACCCAGGTTCTCCGCCCGGATGGCCGCGGCCCGCCCCATATCGGCGCGGGTGTCCGGATCGTCATACATGGCTTCGAGCGCGTCAGCCCAGTCCTTGGCATTGTGCCCGTCCACCAGCAGCCCGGTCCGGCCGTGCTGGATGGCCCGGGACAGGCCGCCCACCCGAGTGCCCACCACGGGGGTCCCGCACGCCTGCGCTTCAATGGCCACCAGCCCGAACGACTCGCTGTAGGAAGGCATCACCACAACGTCTGCTGCCCGGAACCAGACCGCCAGCTCGGCCGCGCTGACCGGGGGAAGGTGCGTCACGACGTCGTCCAGTCCAGACTCGGCGATCAGCTGCCGGAGGTTGAAGTCCTTGTTGCCGCTCAACGCCCCGAGGATGGTGACCCGGAGGTCGATTTCCGGGCGCCGGGTACGCAGCAGGGCCGCAGCCTTGAGCAGGACCTGCGGGCCCTTCAGCCGCTGGATGCGGCCGGCGAAGACCAGGTGGAAGGTCTCCGGCGGGACGCCGCGCTCCGCCCGGGACCGCGCCCGGAAGGACGGCGTGAACGTGCTCAGGTCCACGCCCGGCGGCGCCACATCGATCCGGTCCTGGTCGGCACCATAGTGGGAGACCAGTTCCGCGGCTTCGGCGCTGGTGTTGGCGATCAGGCGTGTGGCGCCGTCCACGATCCGGTGTTCGCCCTCTTCGCGGCGCCGCGGCTCCGGCTGTTCGCCGGACTCCAAGAGGAGGTTCTTAACCTTGGCCATGGTGTGCATGGTGTGGACCAGCGCCACGTCCCAGAGCTCGGCGAGTTCCAGGCCGGCGATCCCGGACACCCAATAGTGCGAATGAATGACGTCGTAACGGCCGTGCGGCTGGCGCCGGCGGATCTGCTCGATTTCGGCCACCATGCTGTGCAACAGCGCCGGCAGTTCCTCTTTGGGGATTTTCGTCGGGGGCCCGGCAAACACGTTGTGGACGCACACGCCCGGGTCCGGGTGCTCGACGGCCGCCTGCTTGGCCGAGGTGGAGCGCGTGAAGATCTCCACTTCGACGCCGGTTTCGGCCAGCGCCGATGCCAGTTCGCGGATGTAAACGTTCATTCCGCCAGCGTCACCGGAGCCGGGCTGCTCCATGGGGGAGGTGTGGAGGGAAAGTAGCGCGACCCTGCGAATCGGTGTCATGGCCCCTCCTTCCCGCCGCCGGCACGGATTCCGGCCCGGCTGTTGTCCATTCGGTAAAACACTACTCCTGCCGCCAGAGCGTACCGAGCGCCGGGAAGGCGCGCTCATACCCGGTCAGCAGAGCCGCCCCCAGCCGGTGCGAGTCCAGACCCGGCGAGTCCACCAGCGGATGCCGGCTGAAGGCTTCGACGGCGGCGTCACGATCGCCGTGCGTGGCGGCCCGGACGGTGAGCTGCTCCACCTCCTTGACCCGGCGCAGCAAGGCAAGTTGCTCGGGCCCCGGCGCCGACTGGGGAAGCGGCACCGCGCCGTCGGGCGTTACATCGCAAGGGACCTCGACGACGGCGTCCGCCGGCAATCCCGGGATGGCCGCCTTGGGTGCGGCTTCTCCGGCGGGACTGGCTCCGGCCGGACCCGCCCCGGCGGGATTGGCCTCGGCGGGATTGGCCGGAAGGGTGTTGGGGGTGTTGAGGATCAATTGAGTGGCCCCCGCATCCGGGGAGGCGCCGTGCGAACCGGCCAGGGCACGCATCACGGCCAGGGCGACCCGCTCGTAGCCGCCGCCGGCGAGGTCGGCCTCGTCGCGCTGCTCACCGTGGGTCCGGGCCTCGGCGAGGTAGCCTTCCTCACGGGAACGGCGGGCAGCGTCCCACAACTGGTACGCGCCTGCTCCGGACGAGGCCAGCCGCGGATACAGTTCGGCCTGCTGGACGTGGATCGACTCGCCGCGCGTCACCGGCATGGCCCGCATGGCCGCAGCCGCGCCGTCCCGCTGGTAGTAGTAATAGAGGTATTCGTTGGGCAGGGCGCCGAGCTCCGCGAGGAACGGCTGGGGGAAGAGCCGGCCTTCCTCGAAGGACGCAAGGGCAACCGGGTCGGCGAGCAACCCGGGCAACAGGTCCAAGCCGCCGGACTCCAGCCGGTACAGCCAGCCCAGGTGGTTCAGCCCGTAGTAGCCCACGCCGTCGAGCCTTCCGTCCGGCAACGCAAGCCCGGCCGCGCGGGCCGCCCGGTGCACCAGCCCGCCGGCGGAATCGCAGATCCCGATGACCTTGCGGCCGAGCACAGGCACGAGCGCTTCTGTGACCATGCCGGCCGGGTTGGTGAAGTTGATCAGCCAGGCGTCGGGGCAGAATTCCCGCATCTGCCGCGCCAGGTGCAGCATTTCCGGGATGGTCCGCAGGGCGTAGGAGATCCCGCCCGCGCCCGTGGTTTCCTGGCCAAGCAGGCCGAGGTCCTGGGCGATACGTTCGTCGGCGACGCGGCCTGCCGTACCGCCGGGGCGGATGGCCGCGAACACGAGGTCCGTCCCGCGGAGGGCGTCCGGCAGGGACGTGGTGGTGCGGACGGCGGGCGGCCGCGCACCCGGGTGAGTGCCGCCGTCGGGCGTTGGCATGGCCCGCAAAACCGCGTCGATGGCACCAAGGCGGGCGGGGTCGACGTCGAACAGCACCAGTTCGCTGGCCAGCCCCGCGAAGGGGCCCGAAACCAGCGCCCGGTAAACAAGAGGCACTCGGAACCCGCCGCCGCCGGCAATCATGAGCCGCATAGTCAGCAGTGTAGGCCGCCCGCGGGCCCGCCCCTATCGCCGCGCGGCGGCAGGGCGTAGTCTGCCGGACATGGACGCCATCCCGGACCGCCGCTTCGATCCGCTGTCGTCCGTCCGTACCCAGGCCGACGGCGGCTTCGACCTCATCCTGGCTGGCACAGTTTTCCAGGACATCATCTTCACCGGCCTCCCGCACGCGCCCGAGCCCGGCACCGAAATCTGGAGCGAAGGCATGGGCAGCTGCCCCGGCGGCGTGGCGAACCAGGCCATTGCCGCCGCACGGCTGGGCCTGAAAACCGGGCTCGCTGCCGCCTTCGGGGACGACGGCTACGGCGACTACAACTGGAAGATCCTGGCCGGGCAGGAGCACGTGGACCTCAGCCTGTCGCGCCGCGTTCAGGGCTGGCATTCGCCGGTCACCGTCTCGCTCAGCGTCCAGCACGACCGCTCCCTGGTCACCCATGGCCATCCGGCTCCGGTGACGGCGTCCGAACTGATCGGCCCGCCGCCCGAGGCGCTCGCCGGCATCGCCGAGCTCGGCATCGACATTGAACCGTGGGCCGAGGCCGCGCACCAGGCCGGGGTCAAACTGTTCGGGGATGTGGGCTGGGATCCCAGCGGCGAATGGGCCCCGGTCCGGCTGGAGAACCTGCAGTTCTTCCACGCGTTCCTCCCCAACCAGCGCGAGGCGATGGCTTTCACCGGCAAGGACAACCCGTGGTCCGCGCTGTACGCCCTGGCCGACCGCGTGCCGGTGGCCGTGGTGACACTCGGCGCGCAGGGTGCCATGGCGGTGGATTCGGAAACGGGGGAGGAAGAGTGGGTGCCGTCGTTGCCGGTCACGGCCTATGATCCCACGGGCGCCGGCGACTGTTTCGACGCGGCCTTCATTGTCGGCAGCCTCGCGGGCTGGCCGTTGGGGAACCGGCTCAGGTTCGCCAACCTCTGCGCCTCCCTCGCGGTGCAGGAGGTGGGCGGTTCGCTGGCGGCGCCGGGCTGGGGCGACATCGCCGACTGGTGGAAGCGCGCTAACGCCCGGCCGGAACGCCAGAGCAGCCAGTGGCTTCGCCGCTTCGGCTTCCTCGCCGACATTATCTGCGACGTCCCGGTGGCGGCACAGCGCCGGGCCGGCGCCACGATCGCACACCTCTCGGACGCGTAGCGCCCGACGGCGATTCTCCGGCTGTGATTTGCGGCTGGGCCGCTCGCACTAGAATCACTAGGGTGACTTACCCCGCAGCAACCGGTGACTTCAGCGCGTCCTCAGGAACAGATCCTCTGTACGAGCGGTCCGCCGTGATCGACCTGGATGCCATCCGCCATAACGTCCGCCGGCTCGCCGGAGCGGCTTCCCCCGCCAAGGTCATGGCCGTGGTGAAGGCCGACGCCTACGGGCACGGCGCGGTTCCGGTGGCCCGGGCCGCCCTCGAAGGCGGTGCCTCCTGGCTGGGTGTTGCACACATCTCCGAGGCCCTGGCCCTGCGGGCGGCCGGCATCGACGCGCCGCTGCTGGCCTGGCTGCACACCACGGAAAGCAACTTCGCCGCGGCGGTGGCTGCCGGCGTCGACATCGGCTGCTCGGGCTGGGAGCTGGGGCGCATTGTGGCTGCCGCGCGTGACCAGGAACGGCCCGCACGGATTCACCTGAAGGTGGACACGGGCCTCGGCCGGAACGGTGCGACCCTCGAATCCTGGGACCAGCTGGTGGGCGAGGCCATGGAGTACCAGGACCAGGGCCTGTTGCGCGTGGTGGGCATTTTCTCGCACCTCTCTGTGGCCGATGAGCCCGAACGGCCGGAAACCGACGAGCAGCTGGCCGTCTTCCGCGACGTGCTGGCCGTGGCCGCAGACGCGGGCGTGGACCCTGAGGTCCGTCACCTGGCCAACACCCCGGCCACGCTGTCCCGCCCCGACACGCACTTCGACCTGGTGCGCGTGGGCCTCGGCATCTACGGACTCTCGCCCTTTGAAGGCCAGACCTCCGCCGAGCTGGGACTCCGGCCGGCCATGACGCTGCGAACCCTCGTTTCCCAATGCAAGGACGTCCCCGATGGGCAGGGCGTCTCCTACGGTCTGCGCTACCGCACCGACGGCCCCAGCAGCCTGGCCCTGATTCCGCTCGGCTACGCGGACGGCGTGCCCCGCGTAGCCACCGGTGGCCCTGTCCGGGTGGCCGGCCGGACGTACCCCGTGGTAGGCCGGATCGCCATGGACCAGATGGTCATCGACGTCGGCAACATCGGCGCCGCAGGCTCGGACCTCTTCGGTGCCGAGGCGGTGCTGTTCGGGAGCGGGGACGACGACGGGCCCACGGCTGACGACTGGGCGCTCGCCGCCGGGACCAACAACTACGAGATCGTCACCCGGATCAGCCCCCGGGTGCCGCGCCGGTTCATTAACGAAAGTCCCGCCGTCGAGGGCTCTCCTGGTCCGCATTCTGCCGAAAAGGCCACGCCGTGAGTGTGCCCACCCAGCTGCCCGCGTGGGAACAGACGCTCAGGGTCACGACGGCGGACCAGACCCACGCGCTCGGTGCGGCTTTGGGGGAGGGGCTGCAGGCGGGGGACCTGCTGGTGCTGACCGGCGAGCTGGGCGCCGGGAAGACCACGTTTACGCAGGGGCTCGGCGAGGGCCTGGGCGTGCGCGCGGGCATCATCTCGCCCACTTTCGTCCTGGTGCGCATCCATCCCAACCTGCCGGACGGCCCGCGGCCCGGCGGCCCCGACCTGGTGCACGTGGACGCGTACCGGCTGGGATCGGCGTCTGAGATTGACGACATTGACCTGGAAAACACGCTGGACTCGTCCGTGACCGTGGTGGAGTGGGGCCGCGGCCGGGTGGAGCACCTGAGCGAAAGCCGGCTGGAAGTGGACCTGCACCGAGCCATCGGTCTGGATGCCGTGGGCGCTTCGGAACCGATCCCCGGCCACACCGACGTCCTGGACTTTGACACCGAGGACGACGACGAGCCCCGCACCATTGTGATGCGCGGCTTTGGTCCCCGGTGGAGCACCCAGCCCGCCCTCGGCGGAGCCTTCGAAGGGACACCCTGATGCTCATTCTTGCCATCGACACCTCCGCCGTGGCCAGCGCCGCCCTCGTCTCGGATGACGCCCTCGAAGGCGAAGTGGCGAGTTTCGCCACGGAGGACACCCGCAGCCACGCCGAGGTCCTGGCCCCAGGCATCGAGGAGCTCCTTTCCTCCGCTGGCGTCACGGGCCGCGACATTGACGCGATCGTGACCGGCGTGGGCCCCGGCCCGTTCACCGGCCTGCGCTCGGGAATCGCCACCGCCCGTACCCTCGCATTTGTCTGGGACAAGCCGCTGTACGGGCTGATGAGCCTCGACGCCGTTGCGCTGGAGGTGGCGGAGTCCACGGACGCCCCGGTCGAGTTCCTCGTGGTCACCGATGCGCGCCGCAAAGAGGTGTACTGGGCCAGGTATACCCTCGTGGAAGGTCAGCTGCCCCGGCTCGAGGACGGCCCCCACGTCAGCTTCGCAGCAGACCTGCCAGACCTTCCCGCGTATGGCGCCGGCGCCGGGCTGTACAGCGACGTCCTGCGCGCTGACCCCGGCTTCAGCAAGGAGCAGCCGGACGCCCTGTATCTGGGCCAGTTCGCCCTGGCCCGGCTCGCTGCCGGCGCTCAGTTGCTTGACTCCACGCCGCTGTACCTGCGGGAATCAGACGCCCAAGTCCCCGGGCCGCGGAAGCGGGCGCTGTGAGCACGCCGGCCGGCGGCGGCCGTTCCAGCACCGACGGTTCCGCCGCCGTTGCCGGCAAAAACGGTGTGGCTTTCCGGGACATGACCCTGCAGGACGTGCCAGCGGTGAACGCCCTGGAGCAGCGGCTGTTCCCTGCGGACGCCTGGCCGCTGGAGATGTTCCTGGCGGAACTGTCCCAGCCGGAAACGCGCCGCTACGTGGTGGCAGAAAGTGGCGGGACCATTGTGGGCTACGCCGGCCTGATGTGCATCGAGCCCATCGCGGACGTCCAGACCATCGCCGTCGTGCCTGAATTCGAAGGGCGGGGGATCGGCTCCGCCCTCCTGACCCGGCTGATCGACGAAGCACGGCGCCGCCGCGCGGCGGATGTCCTGCTGGAGGTCCGCGAGGACAATCCGCGGGCGCAGCAGCTGTACGTGCGGTTCGGCTTCGAACAGATTCACGTGCGCCGCAAGTATTACCGCGACGGCGTTGACGCCCTCATCATGCGGCTGCAGCTGGTACCGGAAGGCGCCGTGCCCGAGGGCGCCATTCCGGCCGCCACATCAACAGAAGCCGACCCGACAAACGGCGCCACACCCGCCGGCCCGACAACAGAAGCAGGACAGGCATGAACCGCTCGCAGCCCCTGGTGCTGGGCATCGAATCCTCCTGCGACGAAACCGGCGTGGGCATCGTCCGCGGCACCACGCTGCTCACCAACACCGTGTCCTCCTCGATGGACGAGCACGTGCGTTTCGGCGGCGTGATCCCGGAGATCGCCTCCCGCGCGCACCTTGACGCCTTTGTCCCCACCCTGCGCCAGGCCTTGGCCGACGCCGACGTGAAGCTGGAGGATGTGGACGCCATCGCGGTCACCTCCGGCCCCGGGCTCGCCGGAGCGCTGATGGTCGGTGTCTGCGCGGCCAAGGCCCTCGCCCTCGCCACCGGCAAACCGCTCTACGCCATTAACCACCTGGTGGCGCACGTGGGCGTCGGGCTGCTGGACGGTAAACCAAACAGCGGTGCAACGCCCGACGGCGGGTCCCCGGCTTCTGTGCCGGCGCACGCCGCGGATGCCCCGCGCCTGCCCAACAACCTCGGTGCCCTGCTGGTCTCCGGCGGCCACACCGAGATCCTGAAGATCAACAGCATCACCAGCGACGTCCAGCTCCTCGGCTCAACGATCGACGACGCCGCCGGCGAAGCCTACGACAAAGTGGCCCGCATCCTGGGCCTTGGCTACCCGGGCGGCCCTGCCATCGACCGGCTGGCCAGAACTGGCAACGCGAAGGCCATCCGGTTCCCGCGCGGGCTTAGCCAGTCGAAGTACATGGGCACCGCCGAGGAACCCGGCCCGCACCGTTACGACTGGTCATTCAGCGGACTGAAGACCGCCGTCGCGCGTTGCGTCGAGCAGTTCGAGGCCCGCGGCGAAGAAGTGCCGGTGGCCGACATCGCCGCGGCCTTCCAGGAGGCCGTGGTGGATGTGATCACGTCCAAGGCCGTGCTGGCCTGCCGCGAGCACGGCATCAAGGACGTCCTGCTGGGCGGGGGAGTGGCGGCCAACTCGAGGCTGCGGGAGCTCACCGGCCAGCGCTGTGCCTCCGCCGGAATCAAACTCCATGTGCCGCCGCTGGACCTGTGCACGGACAACGGGGCCATGGTGGCTGCCCTGGGAGCGCAGCTGGTGATGGCCGGGATCGGGCCGAGCGGCATCGGCTTCGCCCCGGACTCCTCAATGCCCGTCACCGCAGTGTCCCTCCCCGCCTGACCCGCCCAACCCCCACTTGCTCTATCACTTTTGGTCCCTAAACCGCGGGTTTGGGGACCAAATCTGATAGAGCAACGGGTGGTTCCCGTGGTTTGGTGTCTCTCGTACCTCTCGTGGCCGCGTCAGCTGATCCGCTCAGCCAGGGCCACAATGATTCCCTCCGGACCGCGCACATAGGCCATGCGCCAGGCACCCTCATACTGGCCGATGCCACCGACCAAGCCGTACCCCTCCCCGGCCAGCCGATCGACGTGCGCCTGAAGGTCATTGACTTCGAAGGACAGGCTGCGCAGACCGAGTTCGTTGGCCATGGCCGTGGGCGATCCCGGCTCGGGGTCAGGCCGGACGAAGCTGGAAAGCTCCACCCCCGTCCCTCCGTCGGGTGACCGCAACATAACGATCTCCGTGCGGGAATCAGGGATCGCGATGACCGTGTCGATGAATTCGCCCTCCACAAACGTGCGGCCCTCGAGCTCGAGCCCGAGTCCAACGAAGAACGCCGTCACTACGTCGAGGTCCCGAACGGTGACACCGACGTGGTCGAACCGCATGATGCGCGACATAAGCAAAGCCTCCAGTGTTCGTTTCCACGGCCCATGAGGGAGCCTACAGCGATGCTTCACCACCCGGCCCTGTTTCGCCCGCGTTTGCGGTGCGATGCAGGTTGCGGTGCGATGCAGGAAGGGCGGAGCGATCAAAGCCGGGTCGAACGGCCCTACCTCAACGGCAGGGTGTGGGCAAGGCTGGAGCCATGAAACGCGTCGTTGTCGACCGGTTCGGTGGCCGGAGGTCTTGAAGGTGGTGGAGGCCGGGATTCCCCGGCCGGCCCCCAACGAAGTCGCTGTCAGGGTGTTGGCGGCCGGTGTGTCGTTCACGGATTCGCAGTTGCGGGCCGGCACGTATTTTCATGTTCCGAAGCCGCCGTTTACCCCCGGCTATGAGCTCGTGGGCGTGGTGGAGGAACTCGGCGCCGCGTGCTCCCGGCTGCGGGTAGGGGACCGGGTTGCAGCATTGACAGTCTGGGGTGCCTACGCGGAACGCGTCTGTGTGCCCGAGGCGGAAGCAGTCGAACTGCCCGGAGACCTCGACCCGGCGGAGGCAGTCTGCCTCGTCCTGCCCTACATCACGGCCTACCAGGTGCTCCACCGGGTAGCGAAGGCACAAAGCGGCGAGACCGTGCTGGTGCATGGAGCGGCAGGCAGGGTGGGCGTCGCCGTCCTTGAACTTGGTGCGGCGGCCGGACTTCGGCTTTACGGCACGGCCTCAGCCAAGGATCGTATGTCCGTCGAGCAGCTTGGCGCGGTGGCAATCGACTACCAGTCCGATGACTTCCTGGCTCGGGTACGCGCCCTTCCCGAAAAAGGGGTGGATGTTGTGCTCGACGGGATCGGCGGTCCGCTGTCCGTTCGTTCGTTCCGGGCGCTGCGTCCAGGGGGCAGGCTTGTTGTGTTCGGTCACTACGCGACTTTGTCGCACGGGCGAAAGAGCCGGCTCGGGTGGCTGAAGTGGTACGTGGCCACTGCGATCGTCGCGGTCTGGGGCCTACTCTCGCCCCGTCGTCGTGTCCTCGCCTACCGTGTCCAGAAAGTGCATGAGCCTGCCCGGCCGCTGGCCGTGGGCGGCGGGCCTCGGGTACCGGACTGGTACCGGGAAGACTTTGGCTCGCTGCTCGACCTGCTTCGTCGGGGGCAGATCCACCCGGTTGTGGCCGAGCGCCTGCCGCTGTCCGAGGCCCGGCGCGCGCACGAACTGCTTGAGCACTCGGCGGGGAAGGGCAAGCTCGTGCTGGTTCCGGATGGTGCCCAGCACGCTTCCTGAAGGTTGACGACGTCGGTCAAGCCCCCCGGTTGCTCTATCACTTTTGGTCCCTAAACCACAGGTTTGACGACCAAAAGTGATAGAGCAACGGGAGGGGAGGGAGGGGTCAGCCTGTCGGGCCGTTCCGCATCTGCTTCACGAGGTCCAGCACCACGGCCTGCAGGTCCCCGCCGTGCTCGGCAGCGACGCGGCGCTGGCGCTGGTAGCCGGCGCCGCGGCGGATGATCTTTTCGACGTCGGCCAGCTCGTCAGGGCAGCCGAGCTTAGCCGCGACCGGTTCCAGCCTGTTGAGGGTTTCCATGAGGTGCTCGGTGACCAGCTGCTCGTTGCCCGCGGCATCGAGGATGATGATCGCTTCCATACCGTAACGGGCGGCCCGCCACTTGTTCTCCTGGATGTGCCACGGCGGCATGGTGGGAATGGTCCCGCCGTTGTCCAGCGTGGTGGAGAATTCGTCCACGAGGCACTGGGTGAGGGCGGCGATGGCGCCCACTTCCTCAAGGGTGGCCAGGCCGTCGCAGATACGCATCTCGATGGTGCCCAGGTTGGGGACGGGCCGGATGTCCCAACGGATCTCGGACAGGGTATCGATCACGCCGGTGGTGAACATGTCCTGAACGTAGGATTCGTATTCTTCCCAAGAACGGAACTGGAAGGGCAGGCCCGCCGTCGGCAACTGCTGGAACATCAGGGCGCGGTGCGAAGCGTAGCCGGTGTCCTCACCGCCCCAGTACGGGCTCGATGCCGAGAGTGCCTGGAAATGCGGGAAGTAGTTGACCAGGCCGTCCAGCACGGGAAGGGCCTTTTCGCGCCGGTCCAGGCCCACGTGGACATGCACACCGTAAATGACCATCTGCCGGCCCCACCATTGCGTGCGGTCGATCAGCTTGGCGTAGCGGGCTTTGTCTGTGACCGGCTGCAGCTGCGGCGGGCTGAACGGGTGGCTGCCGGCGCAGAACACCTCAACGCCCATGGGATCAGTGATTTCGCGGACGGCGGCCAGCGACCTGCTGAGGTCTTCCTTGGCTTCGCCGACCGTCTCGCAAATCCCCGTGACCAATTCCACGGTATTCAGTAGGAGTTCCTGCTTGATGTGAGGATGCTCGTCGTCTTCGTTAAGTTCGGGGTGCTTGGAAACCACGCCGCGGAGCACCTCGTTGGCCACCGATGCCAGTTCGCCGGTCTGGCCGTTCACCAGGGCCAGCTCCCACTCCACACCAAGCGTTGATTGCTTCGATGAAGCGAAATCAATCTTCAAATGCGTTCCTAACTGTTCGGTTGTCCGGGGGCGCGCGCCGCGTTCAAGTCTAGTGCAGGGGTAGCATCGAGCTAATGGCTTTGTTCGTGCGGACCCGTGACAGTATTCACAAAACTACCCTCTTCCTCGCGGCTGCTGCGGCCGCAGCCGCGCTGGCCGCCTGCACCGCTGTCCCGCCCACAGTGCCGGAGGCGTCACGCTCCGCCCCGGCCCCCGCGACTTCCTCCCCACCGGCGTCAGAAAGCCCGACGACGGCACCTCCCTCTGCGCCGCCCTCACCTGATCCCGGGCTGAGGCCGCTCGGCTGGGGCCCGGAACAGCGGGACCGTGACGTTGCTGCCGCAGCGGTGTCGGCGATGTCTGTGGAGGAGAAGGCAGGACAGGTGCTGATGCCCGTGTATGCGGGGACCGACCCCGCAGGCCAGGCTGCCGCCATAGAACGCCTTCACCTGGCCGGTTCCATCATCATGGGCGACAATATTCCGCTGGATGCCAGCGGCCAGGCAGACCCCGGAGCCATGATGGCCGTGAATGCGCGGCTCGCGCAGGCGGCCCGCGCCGACGGCAGGCCGTGGCCCGGGCTCATCGGCGTGGACCAGGAAGGCGGGATCGTGGCCAGGCTGGGCGCCCCCCTGACGGAATGGCCCACTCCCCTGAGCTACGGGGCCGCGGGCAACGTGCCCCTGGCCAAGGACGCCGGCCGGGCAACGGCCTCCGAGCTCGTGCCCCTTGGTTTCAACCTCGACTTCGCACCGGATGCCGACGTCACCATCGGCCCGGCGGATCCCACCATCGGGGCGCGGTCCATGTCCGGAAACCCGGATCAGGCCGGGCAGCTCGCAGTGGCGTTCTCCCAAGGGATGCTGGAAGCCGGTGTCCTGCCCACCCTCAAACATTTCCCGGGCCACGGCTCCGTCACCGTCGACTCGCACCAGAGCCTTCCGGTGCAGTCCGCAGGCATCCCCGAGCTCGAAGCCCGCGACTGGAAGCCGTTCGGGGCCGCCGTCGCAGCCGGAATGCCAATCGTCATGATGGGGCACATCGCCGTGCCCGCGCTCGAACCCGGCGTTCCGGCGTCGTTATCGGCGCCGTCTTACGCAGCACTCCGGGGCATGGGCTTCAGCGGCGTGGCCGTGACCGACGCCCTGAACATGGGCGCGGTCCAGCAGAAATATCCTGGCGGCTCCGCAGCCCCGGCGGCGCTCGCTGCCGGAGCGGACCTGCTGCTGATGCCTGCCGACGTGGGAACGGCCCATGCCGCCATCGTGAATGCTGTGGCGGCCGGAACCGTGCAGGCAGCGCGCCTGGACGAGGCAGCAACGCGGGTTGCCACCATGCTGGCCTGGCGGGGCCGAATAGCCTCATCCCCGGGTGCCCCGCAGGGAGCCGCCCCGGGCAGCAGCGGCGACACATCAGCGCGGGTCTCCGCCGCCGCCGTCACGGTGCTGTCCGGGCAGTGTTCCGGGGCCCTCGCCCCATCCGGCGTCCGGATTGCCGGAGGTTCGGACCAGGACCGGGCCCGGTTCGCGGCGGCCGCCGCCAAGGCCGGGCTCAGCATTGGCCAGGGCCCGCTGGTTACGCTCGTCGGCTACGCGGGACGTCCCGCCGGAGGCGACATTGCCGTGACGCTCGATGCGCCGTGGCCGCTGGCAGGCTCCAGCGCGCCCGTCAAGATTGCCCTCTATGGCCGGACCCCTGGCGCCTTCGATGCGCTGGTCGCCGTGCTCACCGGCAAGGCGACCGCCCCCGGGAAGCTGCCCGCCGCCGTCGGAAGCTTCCCGGCCGGCACCGGCTGCCCCTAACCTCACGTCCGCCGCCCAACTGGGTAGCAGCACATGTCGTTATGAGCACTCAAACCGACATGTGCTGCTACCCAGTTGGGGGGAAGCGCGTTTAATGGACGGGTGCCCATTCTGAATAAAGACATGACCCTCTGCATCTCGCTGTCGGCCCGGCCCAGCAACAACGGGACTCGGTTCCACAACCACCTCTACGAGCAGCTGGACCTGAACTGGATCTACAAGGCGTTTGCCCCCGCCGACCTGGCCCAGGCGATTGCCGGCGTCCGGGGCCTGGGGATCCGCGGCTGCGCCGTGTCCATGCCCTACAAGGAGGACGTGATGGCCCTCGTGGACGAGCTGGATCCTTCCGCCAAAGCCATTGATTCCGTCAACACGATTGTGAACACCGAGGGCCATCTGAAGGCCTACAACACCGACTACACGGCCATCGAACAGCTGCTCCAGAGCAACGCCGTGCCCACACACTACTCGGTGCTGGTCCAGGGCGCCGGAGGGATGGCCAAGGCCACCGTCGCTGCATTGCGCGACGCCGGTTTCGCCGAGGTCACCGTCCTCGCCCGCAATGAAACCACCGGCCGGGCGCTCGCGGAGCAGTACGGCTTCCAGTGGCGGGCAGCGCTCGACGGCGGCACTGCCGACTTGATCATCAACGTCACCCCTATCGGGATGGCCGGTGGTCCCGACGTCGAGTCGCTGTCCTTCCCGGAGGACGCCATCGCGGCGGCCAAAGTGGTGTTCGACGTCGTGGCGCTGCCGGCCGAGACGCCGCTGATCAAGGCGGCGCGTGGTGCCGGGAAGCAGGTGATCACCGGCGCAGAAGTGGCCACCATCCAGGCGCTCGAGCAGTTTGTCCTCTACACCGGAGTGCGTCCCACCGACGAGCAGGTCCGGGCGGCCGAGGACTTCATGCGCGCCCAGTAGGACGCGCCGCGCAGACCAAGGTTTAGACGGGTTCCACCGAGATGGCCACCCGGTCCTCCCCAATACGGGTCAGGACCAGGGTGGCCGTTTTGGTGCCGGCCTTCTTCCTGCTGCCTGCCTTGCCGCCTGGGAGCAGCTGCTTCCGCAGTTCTTCCGGCGTGACGGACATGCCGCGTTTCTTGATGTCCAGCACCGTGACGCCGTTGTCCTTGACCCAGAACTTGAGCGCCTTGACGTTGTACGGCATCACTTCCAGTACCTTGTAGGCGCGGGCGAAGGGCGTGTCCAGCCGGTCCGGCGCGCAAATGTAGGCGATGTGTTCGTCCAGCAGGTGCCCGCCGAGCTGAAGTGCGACGTCGGCCACCAGGCCCGCGCGGATCACCGCACCGTCGGGTTCGTACAGGTAGCCCTCTGCCGGACCAACCGGAGCGGTGGGACCGCCGTCGAAATCTTCGCCGCTGGTGATCTCGGCGGCACCCTGCGGCCCAAGAAGCAGGGCGGCGCGGCGGATGCCGGGCCGGCTGACGGAGTTGAACCAGAGGGTCACTTCAGTGACGTCGCCGCCCACCGAGACCCACTGCGCCTCACAGCCTGCAGGCACCGATTCGTGCGGCATGCCGGGGCCCATTTTGACGCCTACCGCCCGTCCGGTCTCCGCGAGCGATTCCACAAAGGACAGCGGCGGGGAGAACGCCTCGGGATCCCAGATCCGTTTGGTGCCCGACGTGGAGGTGACCCTGCGGGCGGGATCCAGCCAGACGCCGTCGACCCCTTCCAAAGAAACAGAAGTGGCGTCAGCGTGCACCACCGTGGCGTTGGGAAACGGAATGAGGTTGACGGTGGCGCACGCGGCCGTGGTTTCGTCCATCTCCACTGCAGTGACCGTAATGTCCATCGACGCCAGGGCCAGTGAGTCTGCGGCCAGCCCGCAGCCGAGGTCCGCAACATGGCGGACGCCAGCCTGCGCGAAGCGTTCGGCGTGCCGGGCGGCAACGTTGAGCCGGGTGGCCTGTTCAAGGCCCGCCTGGGTGAACAGCATGCTCCGGGCGAACTCCCCGAACTTGGCCTCAGCCTTGGTGCGCAGCCTGGACTGGGTGAGCACGGCTGAGACGAGTCCGGGGGAGTGTCCGGCCTTGCGGAGCGTCGAATTGAGTTCGAATGCCTCGTCCTCGCGGTACGGCCCCAAAGATGCCAGCAGTTCCCAGCCTTCGCTGGTCAGCAGTGGGGCGATCTGGTCCTGCGGTGCTTGAGACATGGATTCAAGCCTAGTGGAGGTGGCCAGGCGCCGGTTCCGGCTAGGGTTGAAGACATGGAAGACAGTGCAGGCACCCAGCCGTCCGGACCGCCCCGAAAAAGCCGCACGGATCTGGTGAAGATTGCCCGCCCCGCCCTGATTGCAGGATCCGCCATAGCGATTGTCTGCATTGCCCTGCTGGTGATCATCTTCTTCCTGGACACCTTCAACGCCACCGTCTATTCCGTGGGCGGCAAGGACATCCAGGACGCCACCGACGAAGCCCGCGACATCCGCAACCTCTACAGCGGCGCCCGGCTGGGCGGCATCATCCTGCTGGTACTTTCGCTGCTCGCGGCCCTGGGGGGCGCCGTCGTGCTTTATTTGCGGCGCGGCACCTTTACCGACGGGAACGACGGCGACGAGGACGTCGATTTCGACGACCTCGGACGCTGAGGCTCCAAAAGCTGTTCACTGGGGACATAATTCTGGCACTCGCCTTGACCGAGTGCTAACCAGTACATAGAGTCGTCATTAGCACTCTCCCTAGGAGGGTGCTAACACATGAAGAGCTGCCAACCAGGCTGCTGCCGGCACCGCGACGACGGTTTGCCAGCCACGGCGAAGCAACTCAACTGTCCATGAATTTTGCTGACGTAGAAGGAGAGGTCCGAGTGTCGGTCTCTATTAAGCCTCTTGAGGATCGTATTGTTGTCCGCCCGCTCGAAGCCGAGCAGACCACGGCTTCCGGCCTGGTTATCCCGGACTCCGCGCAGGAGAAGCCGCAGGAAGGCGAAGTTGTCGCAGTAGGCCCCGGCCGCTTCGAAGACGGCAACCGCGTTCCGGTCGACGTAGCCGTTGGCGACGTTGTTATCTACTCCAAGTACGGTGGAACCGAAGTCAAGACCGGCGGTACCGAGTACCTCGTGCTGTCCGCCCGCGACGTTCTGGCGATCGTCGTWAAGTAACTTTTGGATCCCCGTGCCGCTGACCATGCATTCCGCTGGTCAGCTGCGCGGGGTTCTGTCTTGAAAGGACAAAACCATGGCAAAGCAGCTTGCGTTTAATGACGCTGCACGCCGGTCGCTCGAAGCCGGCATCGATAAGCTCGCCAACACGGTCAAGGTGACGCTCGGCCCCCGCGGCCGCAACGTTGTTCTCGACAAAAAGTGGGGGGCACCCACCATCACCAACGACGGCGTCACCATCGCCCGCGAAATTGAGCTTGATGACCCGTACGAGAACCTCGGCGCGCAGCTGGCCAAGGAAGTAGCCACCAAGACCAACGATGTTGCCGGCGACGGCACCACCACGGCCACCGTGCTGGCCCAGGCCCTGGTCAAGGAAGGCCTGCGCAACGTTGCGGCTGGCGCCGCTCCGGGCCAGATCAAGCGCGGCATCGAGGTTTCCGTTGAAGCCGTTGCAGCCCGCCTGCTTGAGAATGCACGCCCGGTTGAAGGCACCCAGGTTGCCAACGTGGCCGCCATCTCCGCCCAGAGCGACGAAATCGGCGAGCTCCTCGCCGAGGCGTTCGGCAAGGTCGGCAAGGATGGTGTGATCACCATCGAGGAATCCTCCACCACGCAGACTGAGCTGGTCCTCACCGAAGGCATGCAGTTCGACAAGGGCTACCTGTCCCCCTACTTCGTGACCGACTCCGAGCGTCAGGAAGCCGTCCTCGAGGACGCCCTCATCCTGATCAACCAGGGCAAGATCTCCTCCGTCCAGGACTTCCTGCCGCTGCTGGAAAAGGCGCTGCAGAGCTCCAAGCCGCTCTTCATCATCGCCGAAGACGTCGAGGGCGAGGCCCTGTCCACGCTGATCGTCAACCGCATCCGCGGCACCCTGAACGTGGTTGCCGTCAAGGCTCCGGGCTTCGGTGACCGCCGCAAGGCCATGCTGCAGGACATCGCCACCCTCACCGGTGCGCAGGTTGTCTCCCCGGAACTGGGCCTCAGCCTGGACACCGTCGGCCTTGAGGTGCTGGGTACCGCCCGCCGCATCACGGTCACCAAGGACAACACCACCATCGTTGATGGCGCCGGTTCCGCAGAAGACGTCGCAGCACGGGTTTCCCAGCTGCGTGCCGAGCTGACCCGCACTGACTCCGACTGGGACAGGGAAAAGCTCCAGGAACGCCTGGCCAAGCTGGCCGGCGGCATCGGCGTGATCAAGGTTGGCGCAGCCACTGAGGTTGAGCTCAAGGAAAAGAAGCACCGCATCGAAGATGCAGTGTCCTCCACCCGCGCCGCCCTCGAAGAAGGCATCGTGGCCGGTGGCGGTTCCGCCCTCATTCACGCGCTGAAGGCCCTCGACGAGGACCCCGCAGTGAAGGCCCTCGAAGGCGACGCCGCCGCAGCTGTGGGCATCGTCCGCCGCGCGCTGGTCCAGCCGCTGCGCTGGATTGCCCAGAACGCAGGCTTCGACGGCTACGTCGTCACGGCCAAGGTTGCCGAACTCGAAACCAACAACGGCTTCAACGCCAAGTCGGGCGAGTACGAAGACCTGATCGCCGCCGGTGTCATTGACCCGGTCAAGGTCACCCGTGCAGCCCTCCGCAACGCAGCCTCCATCGCCGCGCTGGTTCTCACCACCGAGACCCTCGTGGTGGAGAAGCCCGCTGACGAAGACGAGCACGCAGGCCACGGCCACTAAGGTTGTAGCCGGCGCGTGGGCCCAGGCCCGCTGACAGTCGCAACGAGAAACCGGTCCAGCTTCGGCTGGGCCGGTTTTTTGTTGCCCTTAGCCGGCCGCCATCTCCTGCGTCTCGACCGCGCCCGCACGCTCGTAGACCAGCGACACGGCACCCTTCGGGAAGGTGCGCGCCGGCTCTGCGAGGCGGAAGGTAGCGGGGATGGATCCGGCGTCGAAGAGGCGCTTGCCTTGGCCGAGGGTGACCGGATACAGCCAGAGGTGGAGGCGGTCAAGCACGTCAGCCGTGAGCAGTGAACGGATGAGGACGCCGCTCCCGAACATGTGCACTTGGTCGTATTCCTCCCGGAGCCGACCGGCGGCCCCGGCATCCGGCAGCACGGTAGTTCCCGCCCAGGCCGGTGCCGTCAGGCTGCCGGAGACGACGAACTTGGGTACGCGGTTGAGTATGCTGCCGATCTCGTCGGTCTGATGGGGCCAGAAGGCGGCGAAGATGTCGTAGGTCTTGCGGCCCAGCAGCAGCGCGTCAATGCGGCCGATCTCTTCGCCGATGGCCGCGCCGGCCTCGTCGTCAGACACCGGCGCCTGCCAGCCACCGTAAGCGAAGCCGCCTTCAGGGTCTTCTTCGCGTCCGCCGGGCGCCTGGTAGACGCCGTCGAGGGTGATGAACAGGTTCGCGACGATGATGCCCATCCACCAAGTCTGAAACGGCATTCCGGCACTGTCCAGAGTCGGACGCCGTGGCAGACTGTTGCCATGCTGCTCGACGAGCTCGTGAAAACCACCAACGCCGTCGCGTCCACCCGCTCCCGGCTCGCGAAGGTCGAGGCCCTGGCCGACCTGCTGCGCCGGCTCGGGCCGGGGGAGATCGCCACGTCGGTCGGCTTACTCACGGCCAAACCGCGGCAGGGCCGGGTCGGGATCGGTTGGCGGGGCATGTCGGCAGCCATGGGGGAGCCGGCCGCCGAGCCGAGCCTTACCGTCACCGATCTCGATGCCGCACTGGACCGGCTGCTCGCCACCGCAGGCGCGGGCTCAGCCGCGGAGCGTGCCGCGACCCTTCGGACGCTCACCGCCGCCGCCACCGAGCGCGAGCAGGCCTTCATAGCGGGCGTGCTGCTCGGTGAACTGCGGACCGGCGCACTCGAGGGTGTTCTCACGGATGCCGTGGCCCGCGCCGCTGACCGGCCAGCCGACGCCGTGCGCCGCGCGGCCATGCTCTCCGGCGATCTCGGCGGGACGGCACTCCTGGCGATCACGGGCACGGCAGCCGAGCTTGACGCCGTCGGCCTGGTGCTCGGCCGTCCCGTGCAGCCGATGCTCGCCGCAACCGCGGCCAGTGCCAGCGAGGCGCTGGAGGTCACCGGGGAAGCATCCGTGGAATACAAACTCGACGGCGCGCGCATCCAGGTGCATCGCCTCGGCGACGACGTTCGCATCTTCACACGCACCCTGGCCGAGGTGACCCACCGGCTGCCCGAAGTGGTGGAGGTGGTGCGCGGGCTGCCGGTCCGCGATGTGATTCTCGACGGCGAGACCCTCGCCCTCGACGAGGACGGCGGCCCGCGGCCATTCCAGCAGACCATGTCCCGGTTCGGGGCGGATGCGGCGCGCGCAACCCTGCTCCATCCCTGGTTCTTCGACGTGCTGCACATCGACGGGCGGGACCTGCTCGACGAGCCGCTGTCAACACGCATCGATGTCCTGGAGCGCATCGCCGCCGAGCACCGGATTCCCGGGGAGATCACGGCGGATGCGGCTGTAGCCGAGAGAGTGTCCCGCGATGCGCTCGCCGCGGGCCATGAGGGCGTGGTGGTGAAGGCGGTGGGATCGGCCTACGCGGCCGGACGGCGTGGTTCGAACTGGATCAAGGTGAAGCCGGTGCTGACCTACGACCTGGTGGTCCTCGCCTGCGAATGGGGTTCAGGACGGCGCACCGGACTGCTGTCAAACCTGCATCTCGGAGCCCTGGACCCCACCGGCGAGTTCGGCGAACCCGGCGGCTACGTGATGGTGGGAAAGACGTTCAAGGGCCTCACCGACGCGCTGCTGGCCTGGCAGACCGGGAGGTTCCAGGAGCTCGAGGTCCGGCGCACGGCGGGCACCGTCTGGGTTGAACCAGTCACCGTCGTCGAGATCGCGATCGACGGCGTGCAGCAGTCCTCGCGCTATCCGGGCGGAATCGCCCTGCGGTTCGCACGCGTGAAGCGTTACCGCGACGACAAAACGGCGGCAGAAGCCGACACCATTCAAACGCTGCGGGGGCTGCTGCGTTCCTAGCAGCCTGTGGCGGGGTTCGTGTGATTGGCCTTGGACGTTGCCTGTCCGTAGGCTTGATGTTTTTGCCAGCCGGTTTTGAGGGGTCACTTGTGTTGATTGCGGGAACAGGGGCTGCCCGGGGCGGTACGGCAGGCGCCACCAGCGCCCACCGGAAGTCCACCTTCCGTCCCGAAGTCCAGGGGCTCCGCGCGCTCGCGGTCCTGATGGTGGTGACCTACCACGTGTGGCTGGGCCGGGTTTCGGGTGGTGTGGATATCTTCCTGCTGATCTCCGCCTTCCTGCTGACTTTGTCCTTCGTCCGGAAGGTCGAAGCGGGGACCTCGGTCCACCTCCTCCGGCACTGGCTGCACTTATTCAAACGGCTGCTGCCGGCCGCCGTCGTGGTGATCCTCGGTGTCCTCGCCGGCACCTGGCTGGTCCTCCCGCAAAGCCGCTGGCCCGCGGTACTGGATCAGGCCTGGGCGTCGCTGCTCTACCGGCAGAACTGGCTGCTGGCGGACACCGCCGTGGACTACTACGCGCAGGACCACGCCGGGGCGAGCCCGCTGCAGCACTTCTGGTCCCTCTCCATCCAGGGGCAGGTCTTCATCCTGTGGCCGCTCGTCTTTGCCGGCTCCGCCGTGGTGTGGCGGCTGCTTCGGCGGCGATTCAACACCAGCTACAGGGCGGTGCTGGCCGCCGCGTTTACCGTCATCCTTGCATGCTCGCTGGTTTTTTCGGTTGACCAGACAGCCACGAACCAGGCGTACGCCTACTTCGATACGAGGGCCCGGCTGTGGGAATTCGCCCTCGGCTCACTGCTGGCCCTGGGCCTGCCGTTGCTGAACCCAGGCAAAGTGCTCCGGGTGGTGCTCGGCTGGGCAGGCCTGTTGGCCATGATCTCCTGCGGGCTGCTACTGACCGTGGACCGGGCCTTCCCGGGGTTCGTGGCCTTGTGGCCCACGCTCGCAGCGGCAGCGGTCATTGTGGCCGGCCAAAGCGGCAGCCGTTTCGGCGTGGACCGCTTCCTGAGCTGGAAGCCGCTGGTCTCGCTGGGCGACAACTCCTACGCCCTCTACCTGTGGCACTGGCCCGTCCTGGTGCTGGCGCTGGCGGCCACCGGCGTCGATTCACCCAACCTCCGCCAGGGCGGTGCGATCATCGCCGCCTCGGTTGTCCTCTCCGTCCTCACCACCCGCTTTGTGGAAAAGCCGCTCCGCGAGTGGCGCTGGCCGCAGGTGCGCAGTTGGCGCACCGCCGTCGTCATTACCGCTTGTTGCGCCGTCCTGGCCGGACCGGTGGCGGTCTGGCAGACGAGCCTCACCGAGGAGGAGGCTGCCACCGCAGCGCAACCCCGGGAACTGACGCCGGGGGCCGCCCAACTCACGCAGGGGAACGGCGGAACGCCGGCTCCCGCTGCACGGATCATTCCTGCGCCGGCGGCCCTCGACAATGACTGGGCGGGGATCCACGCGCCCTGTATCGAGGGAAATGCAACGCTGGACCCGGTGCTGGAAGGCTGCCGGCAGGAGATCCCGTCCGGCGAAACCACCAAACGGATCGTGGTGCTGGGGGACTCGCATGCCCAGCAGTATCTGGCAGCCCTGGCTCCCATCGCGGAAGCCCGCGGCTGGGAGCTGGTCACGCTGTTGATGCCCGCCTGCCGTTTCGGGGCCGACTCCGAGGCCCGGAACGCCGAATGCAACACCTACAACCGTTCCAGTACTGCATACGTACTGGAACACCGGCCGGATGCCGTCTTCACCGTGGCCACCCTGACCCACGAGGAAGCCCCGTTCGAGACCGAGGTCCCCGCATACCTTGAAGGAATCCAGCCGATGGTCGAGGCCGGCATCGAGGTCGTGGGTATCCGGGACAACCCCCGGTTCACCTTCAACATGCCCGAGTGCGTCCAGCGCTACTCCCCGGGGGCCCCGGCCTGCAACCCGCCGCTGAATGAATCCCTGGTCGATCCTTCGCCGCTGGAGAGCTATCGCGGGAAAGTCGACGGCCTGCACCTGATGGACCTGAGTGACTTCATCTGCGCCGACGGCATCTGCCCGGCCGTGGTGGGAAACGTCTACGTGTACAAGGACGACAACCATCTAAGCCGGACGTACGTCGAAAGCATGATCCCCATGTTTGAGGAGAGACTGTTGGCAGCCACGGGCTGGAGCTGACGCCGGAGCCGGGCGGGGATGCGTGCCCTTGCTCACAATGCGTTCCCGGAATAGGGGGATCGGCTGCGAGGTTCTAATATTTACACAAAGCTTTACGCATGGCTTCCGTGCGTGCGGCACAAACTTATTAGGCCCCTGCACCGACCAGTCCCGTAATGACGGGCTGGTCATCAGCTGCAACCCCTACCCGAGAACCCAAGACCAAGGTAAGAGGCGCACTCATGACCCAGCCCGAGCACAACCCCTTCGGCTTCATCGGCCTGACCTACGACGACGTCCTGCTCCTGCCGGGCCACACGGATGTCATCCCGTCCGAAGCCGACACGTCGTCACGGATTTCCAAGCGGATCTCCGTGCACACGCCGCTGCTGTCCGCTGCCATGGACACCGTCACCGAATCACGGATGGCCATCGCCATGGCACGCCAGGGCGGCCTGGGCGTCATCCACCGCAACCTCTCCATCCAGGACCAGGCCGATCAGGTTGACCGCGTCAAGCGCAGCGAATCCGGGATGATCACCAACCCGCTGACCATCGGTCCGGAAGCCACCCTGGCGGAACTGGACGAGATCTGCTCGCAGTACCGGGTGTCCGGCCTCCCCGTGGTGGACGAGGGCATGCGACTGCTCGGCATTGTCACGAACCGCGATACCCGCTTTGTCCCCGAAGCCGACTTCCCGCTGCGGCTGGTTAGCGACGTCATGACCAAGATGCCGCTGATCACCGGCCATGTTGGCATCAGCCGCGAGGAAGCCTCCCACAAGCTGGCCACCAACAAGATCGAGAAGCTCCCGCTCGTCGACGAGCAGGGCAGGCTCAAGGGACTCATCACCACCAAGGACTTCACCAAGGCCGAGCAGTACCCGCTGGCCACCAAGGACGACGAAGGCCGGCTCCGCGTTGGCGCCGCCATCGGCTTCTTCGGTGACGGCTGGGAACGCGCCATAGCCCTGATCGACGCCGGCGTGGACGCCCTGTTCGTTGACACGGCCAACGGCCACTCCCAGGGCGTGCTGGACATGATCCGCCGCCTCAAGTCCGATCCCGTGGCGGCGCACGTGGACATCATCGGCGGCCAGGCAGCCACCCGGGAAGGTGCCCAGGCACTGATCGACGCCGGCGCCGACGGCATCAAGGTGGGCGTGGGTCCCGGTTCCATCTGCACCACACGCGTGGTTGCCGGCGTGGGCGTCCCGCAGATCACGGCCATCTATGAGTCCGCCAAGGCAGCCATCCCTGCCGGTGTTCCGCTGATCGCCGACGGCGGCCTCCAGTACTCGGGCGACATCGGCAAGGCGCTGGTTGCCGGCGCCGACACCGTTATGCTGGGTTCCCTCCTCGCCGGCTGCGACGAGTCCCCGGGTGACCTGATCTTCGTGAACGGCAAGCAGTTCAAGCTCTACCGCGGCATGGGCTCCCTCGGCGCCATGCAGACCCGCGGCAAGAACACGTCCTACTCCAAGGACCGCTACTTCCAGGCGGACGTCTCCGGTGACGACAAACTCATTCCCGAAGGCATCGAGGGCCGCGTCGCCTACCGTGGCCCGCTCGCTTCGGTGGCCTACCAGCTGGTGGGCGGCCTCCGCCAGACCATGTTCTACACCGGCGCACCCACCGTCCCGGAGCTCAAGGCCCGCGGCAAGTTCGTCCGCATCACCGCGGCCGGCCTGAAGGAATCGCACCCCCACGACATCCAGATGACGGTGGAGGCTCCGAACTACGGTTCGCGCTAACGGTCGTGTCTGAGCTGCGGCCGGCCCGGACGCCCAGCCGGAAACTTGCCGTGCGGCCCTACGCCCGGGCCGTGGCGCAGGTGCTTCGGGTCAGTTTCCGCGCCTCCCCGGGCGCGGTGATCATGAAGGTGCTCGGCTCGCTGATCTCCGCGGTCCTTCCGCTGGTTACCACCTTCTTCGCGGCGCTCACCACCACGGCGCTCGCGGCGGCATATTCAGGCAACGCCCCGGCCGGCCAGCAGGCCATTGTCTACGTCATCATCACAGCAGCGCTTGGCCTCTTTTGGGGCGCCTTCGGCAGCGTGGACCGGTACATCCAGCAGCTCATGAGCTTCAAGGTGGGCGCCATTGTGGGCGACCAGATGTACGAGCGCTTCCTGGCCCTCGATTTCTGGCGCTACGACGACAAGGAAACCGTGGACCTGTACGACCGGGCCAAGCGTTTCTCTGATTCGTACGCCCGCGTCCTGGACCGGATTGCCGCCATTTTCACGCAGCTGGTGTCCGTCCTCCTGGCCATCGGCGCCCTGCTGCTGGTCAGCTGGTGGATCGCCGTGATCGTCCTGGTGGCCATCGTCCCCAGCGTCTACCTGCAGTTCAAGCTTTCCAGGGAACAGATCGCGCACTGGAACACCCAGGTGGACTCCCGCCGTCAACGCCGGATGATCGAAATTAACCTTCTCCGCCCGCAGCATATTGCCGAGATGCGGCTGTATGGGATCGTGGGTTACCTGATGGACCTGCGCTCCCGGCTCCGCGACGCCGATGAGCGCCGGCGCCTGGACTTCCAGAAGCGGTACATTCCCAAGCAACTCGCGGCCGACGCCCTGCAGTACGGCGCCGAGGTGGTTTCGCTGATCTGGGTGGTGGGGCAGATCATTGCCCGGGCGCAGCCGGTGGGCCAGTTCCTGTACGTCCAGCAGATTGTCAGCCGCGCCCTGTCCACGGCCAATAACCTCGTGTCTTCGCTGAGTTCCATCGATGAGGACCTGGCAAACCTCAAGGACTACGAAGTATTCATGGCGCTGCCCGTGCACTCGCACCACGCCCCGCCGCTGCTGCAGTCGCCGAAGGTTGTAGAGCTGAGGGACATCCGCTTTACCTATACAGGCAGCGACCTCGAGGTGATCCGCGGTATCAGCATGACCATCCGGGAAGGCCAGCACGTCGCCGTCGTCGGGGAGAACGGGGCAGGAAAGTCCACCCTGATCCGGATCCTTGCCGGACTTTACCGG
Organism: Pseudarthrobacter sp. 01T43; assembly: GCF_056398665.1. NCBI lineage: Bacteria > Bacillati > Actinomycetota > Actinomycetes > Micrococcales > Micrococcaceae > Pseudarthrobacter > Pseudarthrobacter sp. 01T43. Next base: position 71,155 of record NZ_JBFTPV010000004.1, read on the forward strand.
CCGGACTCGGGGCAAGTAATGCTCGACGGCGTCGATCTCGCCGCCGTCGATGTCACCTCCTGGCACCGCCACCTGGCTGTGCTCAGCCAGGAATTCCTGAAGTACGAGTTTGCCACTGCCGCGGACAACATCCGTTTTGGGGACGTCGATTCGCCGCGTGACGATCACCGGATCCGGCGGGCGGCGGCCGACTCCGAAGCCCTCGAATTCATCAACAAGCTGCCCAACGGCCTGGACAACCACGTCAGCAACTGGATGGAGGATCCGCGGGGCAGGAAGGGCAGCGGTTTGAGCGGCGGCCAGTGGCAGCGGCTCGCGATGGCCAGGAACTTTTACCGCGGTGCGTCCTTCATGGTGATGGATGAGCCAACCTCAGCGATCGATGCGCTGGCCGAGCACCGGATCTTCACCAGGCTTTTCGCGGACCGCAGCAGCACCATCATTGCCATCAGCCACCGGCTCGCCACCATTGAGAAGGCCGACATCGTCTACATGCTCGAGGACGGGCAGATCGTGGAACAGGGCACCCATAAGGAACTGGTTGCGCTGCGCGGCCGGTACTTCAGGATGTTCGAGTCCCAGCTCAGCCTCGACGCTCAGACCGGGCCGTAGCCCGCGTTAACGTAAGGGTCGCGCCAATGGGTAGATCCCTCTCCGGGGCGGCACGAAGATAGGGTCAGTTTGCGGCCGCGTCCACCACAGTGGTGCGGACCCTCGCGATGCTGGGCCGGGCGGGGACACTGCTGAAGCCGAAAGTCACGCCGGGACGGATGGGCGCCAAATCCCCGGCGTGCGCACCGTTCCAACGTACGACGGCGGAGCTGATGTGGTGCAGGTCGCTCACCCCGTAAAACTCCAGTCTGCCGTTTCCGGCAGTTCCCGAGGTTCGGGCCCCAGGGCTGAGCAGCCCGGCCAGCGGACTGATGGCCCGCAGCCAGGCCGTGTGCACGGCCAGGGGCCGCGGTACGACACGCAGCGACCTGCCCAGGAGGGTCCTGGCGCCGGTGCCGGCACTCAGCTGCAGCGGACCGGCATCCACCGTAAGAAACCGATCTGCGAATTGGGCACTCACCTCGACGACCTGCACCGAATCGAAGGTGTAAGTGGCCGAAATGAAATCGGCCACTTCCTGGGTTGGCGCCAGGAGCACCCGGTGCCCGGACGGGTGCTGGACCATGACGTCGGCAAAAGACCCGAACGGGGACTGCTGCCATACTCCCACCACTACCCGCAGTCCTGATGCGGTGCCAATGCCGGCTATGTGACCGTCGAAGATCCAGCGTCTGTCCATCCCCGGATCTTAGCCCCGGCCCAGGACCACGCCGGGGCTGGGATAACCTAGAGCAGTGACTTACGAGATCGAGATCGGCCGTGGCAAGCGTGGGCGTCGTGCCTACTCCCTGGATGACATTGCGATTGTCCCTAACCGTCGTACCCGCGACCCCAAGGACGTGTCTGTCTCGTGGCAGATTGATGCCTATAAGTTTGAGATGCCCGTGATCGCGGCTCCGATGGATTCGGCCATGTCCCCGGAGACGGCCATCGCCCTGGGCCGCCTGGGCGGTCTCGGCGTCCTGGACCTTGAGGGCCTCTGGACCCGCTACGAGGATCCGCAGCCGATCCTTGACGAGATCGGCGCCCTCGAAGATGAGGTCAACAGCCCCTCGGTGACCGGCCGCATGCAGGAACTCTACCGGGCCCCCATCCAGCCGGAACTGATCACCTCCCGCCTCGCCGAGATCCGCGCCGCCGGCGTGACAGTGGCCGGATCGCTGACGCCGCAGCGCACCCAGGAACACTACAAGACCGTGGTGGCCGCCGGCGTGGACATTTTTGTCATCCGCGGAACCACCGTCTCAGCCGAGCACGTCTCGAAAGAAGACGAACCGCTCAACCTTAAGCAGTTCATTTACGAACTCGACGTTCCGGTGATTGTGGGCGGCGCGGCCGGCTATACGCCCGCCCTGCACCTGATGCGGACCGGCGCTGCCGGTGTCCTGGTCGGCTTCGGCGGGGGAGCCACCGCCACCACCCGCCGGGCGCTGGGAATCCACTCGCCCATGGCCTCCGCAATCTCCGACGTCGCGGCCGCCCGCCGTGACTACATGGACGAATCGGGCGGACGCTACGTCCATGTCATCGCCGACGGCGGCATGGGAACCTCGGGTGACATCGTCAAGGCCATCGCCATGGGCGCCGACGCCGTGATGCTCGGCAGCGCGCTCGCGAGGGCCGAAGAGGCTCCCGGCAAGGGCTGGCATTGGGGCCAGGAGGCCCACCACCTGGAACTGCCCCGCGGGGACCGGGCCAATGTAGGCACCGTGGGGCCGCTCGAAGAGGTGCTCTTCGGGCCGGGCCACCACACCAACGGCACGTCGAACCTGATCGGTGCGCTCCGCCGGTCGATGGCCACCACGGGTTACTCGGACCTGAAGGAATTCCAGCGCGTCGACGTCGTGGTGTCCCCGTACGCCGGTAACTAAGGCTCCGAGGACGCCTGCCCAACTGCGCGGCAACGAAGTAGTGTGGGGTTACTACCGGCAGCAGCGGCAAGGGGAGGCGTTCCATGAACAGTGTTCCAAACGAAGGCGGTGTCCTGGGGCCCGCAGCCCGGGAAGCATCGATTGCCCGGCTAAGGGCCACATCCGAGCCAGGCAACGAACTGGACATCCTCATCGTGGGCGGCGGAATCGTCGGTACGGGTTCGGCCCTCGATGCGGTGACCCGCGGACTGAGTGTGGGAATCGTGGAGGCCAGCGACTGGGCGGCGGGCACGTCGTCCCGGTCATCCAAGCTGATCCACGGCGGCCTGCGCTACCTGGAAATGCTGGATTTCGGGCTGGTCAAGGAAGCGCTGCAGGAACGCGGACTGCTGCTTTCGGAGCTCGCCCCGCACCTGGCCCGGCCGGTGCCGTTCCTGTACCCCCTGACCAAACCGTTCTTTGAGCGTCCCTACGTGGGGGCCGGCATCGCCCTGTATGACCTGATGTCCGTCTCCAACGGGCACCGGCGGGGCGTGCCGTTCCACAAGCACCTCAGCAGGCGGGGCACCCTCCGGGCCGCGCCCAGCCTCAAAAAAGATGCCTTTGTGGGGTCAATCCGCTACTACGACGGCCAGGTGGACGACGCAAAGTACTGCGCCAACCTCATTCGGACGGCAGCCCACTACGGCGCCCATGCGGTGAACCAGATGGCTGTGGTGGACTTCCTCCGTGAAGGCGAACGCGTGGTCGGAGCCAAGGTGGTCAACCACGAGGACGGTTCGGAGTTCAATATCCGGGCCAAGCAGGTCATCAACGCCACCGGGGTGTGGACGGACGAAACCCAGGCCATGGTCACGGACCGCGGCCAGCTGAAGGTCCGGGCGTCCAAGGGCATCCACCTTGTGGTGCCTCGCGACCGGTTCCAGTCCACCGTTGGCCTGATCCTGCGCACCGAGAAATCGGTGCTGTTTGTGATCCCGTGGGGCCGGCACTGGATCATCGGCACCACAGATACCGACTGGCACCTGGACAAGGCCCATCCGGCAGCGTCCAGCAAGGACATCGACTATATCCTCGAACATGTCAACAAAGTGCTCAAGCGGCCCCTGACGAGGGAAGACGTCGAAGGCGTCTACGCGGGGCTGCGTCCGCTGCTGGCCGGGGAAAACGACTCCACTGCCAAGCTTTCCCGAGAACATGTGGTGGCCCACCCGGTACCTGGCCTGGTGGTGGTGGCCGGCGGCAAATGGACCACCTACCGCGTGATGGCCAAGGACGCGGTAGACGAAGCAACCCGCACCATGGATGAGCGGGTCCCGCCGAGCTGCACCGAAACCATCCCGCTGCTCGGTGCCAGCGGATTCAAGGCAGCCTGGAACCGGCGGAGCAGGACCGCCGAGGAATATGGCGTCCATGTGGCCCGGGTGGAACACCTGCTCAACCGCTACGGCTCCATGACGCCCGAAGTGCTCGCCATCATCAAGGAGCGGCCCGAACTTGCAGAGCCACTCCCCGGCGCAGACGATTACCTGCAGGCGGAGGCCGTCTACGCCGCCACCCATGAAGGGGCCCGGCATGTTCACGATGTCCTGACCCGGCGGACCCGTATTTCCATTGAATCGTGGGACCGTGGCGTGTCCGCAGTGCCGGTAGTCGCTAAACTAATGGGCGAAGTCCTTGGCTGGAGCGATGTGCAGCGCGAGAGCGAAATCAAGCACTACACCGCTCGCGTTGAGGCTGAACGACTGAGCCAGCAGCAGCCGGACGACGAATCGGCCGATGCCGCACGCCTCGGCGTGGAGGACATCGTCCCGTTGCGCTGAGGAGCCCGCATCAGCACTTCTCACCTGACCGAAGGAACACGCCTTGGCCGAACCACTTGACCGGTACGATGCCGATCTGACCACCTCCGAACTGGTGATTTTGGAGTTGGAGGCCACGGACAAGGCGGACGCTGCGGCGCAACTTGCAGAACGGCTCTTCGCTGCCGGCCGCGTCACGGACCTGCCGGGCTTCCTTGAGCACGTCAACGCCCGGGAACACCAGCTCGCCACCGGCCTGCCGGGCGGAATCGGCCTGCCACACGCGCGCAGTGAGTTCGTGTCGCGGACCTCCATCGCCGTAGGGATCACCAAGTACGGACACGCGCTGGACTTCGGCGCCGCAGACGGTCCCGCCACCGTCATCCTGCTGATCGCCACGCCGGCCAGCTCCTTCTCCGATCACCTCGAAGTACTGGCCACGCTGGCACGTTCACTGTCCAAGGAGTCCTTCCGCGAGTCCTTGCGGCGGGCCTACGACGCCGAAGTGATCGCCGAGCTGATCAACTCGAGCCTGGTGTTCTTCGACCATTAAGGGATGCGGGCAGGCCCTACGTGTCGATTCCGTCGCCACATAGGACCCTGCTGCCCCACTCCAGGGGCAGCAGGCGGCTCGTTTAGTTGTTCTACAGCGGAACGAAGTACGGTTAAGGGGTGTGGAAAACAGCCCTTAAGCCCCGATGGATCGCCGGCCTGGTGTTCGCGATCGCCGTCTCCGGGGTGTTTGTCCTGCTCAGCCAGTGGCAGTTCGGGCGGTCCATGCAACCCGAAGTTCCGGTCAGCCCGGCCACCGAAGAGACCAGGGCGCTCACGGAAACGCTCGAGCCCGGACACTTCTTTCCCGGGTCCGTGTCCGATCAGATGGTTTCGGCCGACGGCACGTATGACCCCGCAAAACAGGTCCTGGTTCCCGGCCGCCTGAAGGACGGTAACAGCGGCTACTGGGTTGTTTCCGCCTTCGCCGTGAAGGGGGCTCCTGTCCTCAGCGGCGTGGCCGCGTCCCCGCAAACATGGATTCCGGTAGCCCGCGGCTGGGTGGCCGATCCCAACGCCGCCGGCGCGCCGCCGTCGGGTGCCGTCCAACTCACCGGACGGTTGATCCCGTCCGAATCACCGCTACCAGCCACGGCACCGGAATCCGGACGCGCCTCCGCCGTCTCGGTCGCCGAGCTCATCAATGACTGGGACGTCAGCAGTTACCCGGGGTTTGTGGCCGCCACCGCGGAAGTGACGGACGGCACCGACGTCAGCGCCGCGGCCGTTCCCGGAGACTTGAAGCCGCTAAACATTGGTCCGCAACCCCCGTCCCAGCAGGTCAACTGGCTCAACCTCTTCTACTCCTTGGAGTGGGTGGTGTTTGCTGGCTTCGCCTTGTTCATCTGGTGGCGTCTGGTGAAGGACGACTACCGGCGGGATCTCGAAGAGGACCTCGACGACGACTTCCACGAGGATGTGCCGCCCACTCCGCCCAACCCGCCAACTTCTGAACAGCTCCAACAAAAGGTAAAGCCATGATCGAACCGAAACCGGCCGTCCAGCAGGGTTCCGCCCCAGGAAAAAACAAGAAGCGCCGCTTCGGCGGTACCGAGGCGCAGATCCGGTCAGCGCTGAAGTTCTACAAGGTGATGGCCTACCTGACCGGCGGAATGCTGCTGCTGTTGTGCGCCGAACTGATAGCACGGTACGTGTTTGGCCAGTACCTGTTCGCCGGCGGCACGAACGCCGTAACCGGCCAGCCCTTCGGCCTGGGCTTTGCCGGCGCCGAACCCCAGGGCGTCCTGGGAGGAGTCAACCTTTCCATTGCCGTGCTGATCGTGCACGGCTGGATGTACGTGGTGTACCTCATCTCCAACTTCCGGCTGTGGACGCTGATGCGCTGGCCGTTCCTGAAGCTCATCCTGCTGGCCCTGGGTGGCGTAGTGCCGTTCCTCTCCTTCTTCGTGGAGAAGAGGTTCCACGCCGAGGTCGAGGCGGAGCTCGCCGCGCACCCGCAGGCGGCGCAGCGGTACTGACGCGCCGCGACGGCGGGTGCGTCCCGCCGTCGGACGTTCTATCCGTCACACCTGCAGCCCTGAATGTGCGGCGGAGCAACCGCGCAAAGTAGGCTAGTACGGTGACTACTCCCACTGCATCCCAGACTTCCCAGAAGCCGGTGCTGGTTGTTGACTACGGTGCCCAGTACGCGCAGCTGATTGCCCGCCGCGTCCGGGAAGCGAATGTGTATTCGGAAGTGGTTCCGCATACCTACAGCACCGAGCAGCTCCTGGCCAAAAACCCTGCCGCCATCATTCTGTCCGGTGGCCCGTCCAGCGTCTACGCGGACGGTGCGCCATCGGTCGGCGCCGACCTGTTTGAGGCCGGGATTCCCGTGTTCGGCATCTGCTATGGCTTCCAGGCCATGGCCAACGCGCTGGGCGGAAAAGTCGACAAGACAGGCCTGCGCGAGTACGGCGCCACCCAGACCACCGTCCTCGGCGAGGGCCGGTCGGTGCTGGCGGGGATGCCGCAGCACCAGAACACCTGGATGAGTCACGGCGACTCCGTGCACACTGCCCCTGAAGGCTTCGAAGTGCTGGCGACGACGGCAGGCGCCGAAGTTGCTGCCTTCGCCAACGAGGAAAAGCGCCTTTACGGCGTGCAGTGGCACCCGGAGGTGAAGCACTCAGCTTATGGCCAGCAGGTGCTGGAGAACTTCCTGTTCAAAGGCGCGAAGCTTGAGCCCAACTGGACCACGGGGAACATCCTTGAGGAGCAGGTGGACCGGATCCGCCAGCAGGTCGGCGATGCCCGGGTAATCTGCGGCCTCTCCGGCGGCGTCGACTCCGCCGTTGCCGCCGCGCTCGTCCAGCGCGCCGTAGGCGACCAGCTCACCTGTGTCTTCGTGGACCACGGGCTGCTCCGCGAAGGCGAAGCCGAGCAGGTGGAACGCGATTTCGTGGCCGCCACCGGCGTCAAGCTCTACGTCGCCAACGAGCAGGAGCGGTTCCAGGCCGCCCTGACCGGTGTCAGCGATCCGGAAACGAAGCGCAAGATCATCGGCCGCGAGTTCATCCGCGCGTTCGAAGAGGCCGAACTGGCCATCATCGCGGAGGCAGCGGCCCACGGCGAGAAGATCAAGTTCCTGGTCCAGGGCACGCTGTACCCGGACGTCGTCGAATCCGGCGGCGGCGAAGGTGCGGCCAACATCAAGAGCCACCACAATGTGGGCGGACTTCCCGAGGACCTTCAGTTCGAACTCGTGGAACCGCTGCGCGCACTGTTCAAGGACGAAGTCCGTGCCGTTGGCGCCCAGCTGGGGCTGCCGCAGGAAATTGTCGGCCGCCAGCCTTTCCCCGGGCCCGGCCTCGGCATTCGCATCGTTGGTGAAGTCACCAAGGAACGCCTGGACCTGCTGCGCAAGGCGGACGCCATTGCCCGCGCCGAGCTGACCGCAGCCGGACTGGACAACGAAGTATGGCAGATGCCTGTTGTCCTGCTGGCCGATGTGCGAAGCGTTGGCGTGATGGGAGACGGCCGCACCTATGGCCACCCGATCGTTCTTCGCCCCGTGTCCTCCGAGGACGCCATGACGGCCGACTGGTCCCGCCTGCCCTACGATCTCCTGGCCAGGATCTCCAACCGGATCACCAACGAGGTGGAAGGCGTCAACCGGGTGGTGCTGGACGTGACCAGCAAGCCACCGGGAACCATCGAGTGGGAATAGCAGTGTGAGTGGCCGGTCTCCGTCAGCGGAGGCCGGCCATTGCTCTTATGCATCCAAAACCCCTAATTTGGCCTGACCGAGTGTTGCGGTCTCTCATCCAGGCCGCTTTTGCGGCTACGCTCGAAAGCATGCCGGTATGGTCCAGGGCGTCACGTGCAAACGCAGAAAAGAAGGCAGTAGTGTCAGTTGGTCAAGGCCACCCGGAGGGTTCTGAGGAGCTTGGAAAATGGCTGTCCGGGCTCAAACCCGTCACCGGGGCAGACACCATGCTGCGTTTCACCAAGACCCCCGAAGGCTCTATTGACCTGACCCACGCCCACCCATCAGGGCTGGCGCAGCTGATGGCGGGCCGCCGTACCCGGCTGTCCACCTTGATCCGGGACCAGCAGCAATACGTGGTGGCGGCGCGGGCCTCCCGGAACATCCGCTCGAAAATCTTTGAACTCGCAAACGACAGGGGTATTGACGCGGGGTATTTCTCCGCGGGCACCGTGGTGTGGACATCCGCCGTTGGGGGCAAACCGCAGCGAATTTCCGCGCCGGTCATGCTCACCGCGATTTCGCTGACGGTCCGTCCCGGCGAGGACGACTACGAGCTGCAGCTCACCGAACAGGCCCACATCAACCCGGCACTGGTCCGGCACCTGAAGAACATCCACGGCATCGTTTTCGACGTCAATGCCGTCACCCGCCTCGCCTATAGCACCGCCCGCTTTGATCCGCAGCCGGTCCTGGACCGGCTTGCCACCCTGATCAGGCCCATCCACGGCGCGGAAGCCCAGCACAACCTGCTGGTGTCCACTTTTGCCGATCTCTCCGGGAACCTCGACGACCCTTGGATCAACGACGGCAACCCGCTCATCACCGCACTGGCCAAGTCAGGCGGCGGCGAAGTGGTTGACTTTGACCAGCCCGACACCACGCGTTTTCCGAGTGTGGACGACCGCCACCCGAGCGATGAACTCCTCCTGCTTGATGCCGACCCGGACCAGCAGTACGTCATTGACGCCGTGTGCGCGGGGGACTCCCTGGTGGTCAGCACCCCGCCCGGCACGGGCCAGACCCAGACCGCCATCAACACCATCGGCGCGCTGGTGGACGCGGGACGGTCGGTACTGGTGGTCGGAGACCGCCGTGCCAGCCTGAACGAAGTGTCCGGCCAGCTGGAAGCCCTGGGACTGGACTCCATCCTTTTCCAGCTCTCCGGCTCCGCCACGCCGCAGCAGCTCAAGGCCCAGCTGGTGCGGGCCATCGTTCGCAACGAGAAGTCGCTCGAACCGCAGCTGGGAAACCTGCACAAAACCCTCACCGAACACCGCCACGCCCTGGTGGACCACGTGGCCTCCCTGCACAACGTACGCCAGCGCTGGGGCTGCTCGCCGTACCAGGCCATGCAGTCACTCGCCGAGCTGACGTCCATTCACCCGGCCCCGGCCACCACGGTGCGGCTCAAGCGGAGTGTGCTGGACAGCATCCGTGACCGCGAGGAGCTCGCCGGCAGGCTACACCGCGCGGCCGAGCTTGGCAGCTTCAGCCGGGCGTCCACCACCAGTCCGTGGCACGGTGCCAGGCTCCTCACCCGCAAGGAGACCGAGGAGGCCCAGGAACTGGCCCGTTCGGTGGCGACCAACCTCCCGGTCCTCCGCGAGCGGATGCATAGTGTGGCCGAGCACGCCGAGATCCGGCTGGGTACCTCTTTCGCTGAATGGGGAGAGCAACTCGAACTCCTGGTGGCGGTCCGCGAAAGCCTGGACAAGTTCACGCCGGACATCTTCGACCGGCCCGTCCATGACCTGATCTCCGCCACTGCAACCTCGGCCTGGCGCCGGGAGCGGAACATCGACATGGCGGGCATGCAGCGGTCCCGGCTGCGCCGCGTCGCCAAGGAGTACGTCCGGCCAGGGGTGCACATTGCTGACCTGCACAGTTCGTTGGTGCTGGTCCAGGAGCAGCGGGCGCTCTGGTCCGGGTACGCCACCTCGCAGCGCCACCCGGCCGTCCCCTCCGGGCTCGCCGAAATGAACGTGCTGTACCGTTCGCTGGACCGGGAGCTGACGGAACTGGGGGAGGCCCTCCGGCACACGGCGGCCGGCGGCTCGCTGGCCACTGCCCGCTATGAGGAACTCATGGAACGGCTCGAACGGCTGGTCGCGGACACCACCACTCTGCGAACGCTGCCTGAACGCACCCTGCTCATAGAAAACATGCGCGAACACGGCCTGGGTGAACTCCTTGCAGACCTTGCGGACCGTGAGGTTCCGGCAGAGTCCGTGGCCGCCGAGCTTGAGCTCGCCTGGTGGCAGTCCGCCCTGGAAGCCATGATCAGCGGCGATGATTACCTGGCCATGTCCGACGGTGACGCCCTCCGGCAGCTGGAGGCCGAATACCGGCTTGCCGATAACGCCCACATTGCGAGCGGGGCGGCGCGCCTGCGCTGGGATCTTTCCGAGCGGTGGCGGGCCGCGCTGGCAGAGCATCCGCGCCAGGCCCAACTGCTCCGCAGCCTGCTCAAGGACGGCAGGGTGACGTTGGCTGCGCTGACGGCCCAGGCGCCGGACCTTGTCCCGATGCTGGTTCCCGTATGGTCGGTGAGCCCGTACCTGATGACCGGGCTCCTGCCGGCGGAGCAGCGCTTTGATGCAGTGGTCATCCTGGACGCTGAAGCCACGTCCCTGCAGGCGGTCCTGCCTTCCATAGCGCGGGCCAAGCAAGTCATTGCCTTCGGTGACGCCAAGATCGCCAGTCCCCGAACCTTCACGGTGGGCGTGGAGCGCCTGGCTGTTGGCGAAGCCGCCCACCAGCGGGTGGAGAGTGCCTACACTGCGCTGTCTGCCGTGCTGCCCGTCTGGCGCCTGAATTTTGTGTACCGCGCGGTGGACGAGGACCTGGTCCTTCAGTTGAGCAAGAATTTCTACGACGACGGCCTCCGTCGGCTCCCCGAGGGACAGGCGGCCACAGGCCTGGACCGGGCGCTGACGGTCGAGTACCTGCCGGACGGGACCGGGCTGCCGAGCGCAGACCACGAGGGCGTGGAGTCCGTGGTGGCCGAGGTCAACCGTGTGGTGCAGTTGGTCTTCGAACACGCAAGGCTGCGTTCCCGCACGTCCCTGGCGGTGGTGACTGCCAGCCTCCGGCACGCGGCACGGATCGGCGAGTCCATCCGGCTGCAACTGCCCAACCATCCCACGCTTGCCGGGTTCTTCGGCGGCGGTGATGAGTCCTTCCGGGTGGTTGACCTTGAGCGGGCGCAGGGCCTGGTCCGGGACCACATCATCTTCTCACCGGGCTTCGGCCGCACCCCCCACGGGCGGGCGCTGCACAACTTCGGTCCGCTGTCCGCTGAGGGCGGCCGCGAAAAATTCGCGCTGGCCATGACGCGTGCCCGGCGGTCGATCCACGTCCTGACATGCTTCCAGCCCGAAGACCTCGACCACACCCGGCTTTCGTACGGCGCCGTGGAACTCTACGAGCTCCTGAACCGGGAAATCGCAGGAAAGACGGACCTCGGCACTCCGGCGTCCCGGGCCGCCGCCAGCGAACAGGCACTCGGCGCTGATCCCCTGGTGGCTGACCTCGGCGACCGGCTGCGCGCCCGGGGTGCCCGCGTCTGGCACCAGTACGACGGTGTGATCGACGTAGTGGCTGCAGCTGACCCGCTGAGTACCATGGGGCAGGACGACGCAGATATCCCCTGGCCGGTGGCGATCGAATCCGACGGCACGGAACAGTACCGCACCATGAGCGTCCGCGAGCGGAGCCGCCTCCGCCCGCAACTGCTGGAACGGATGGGCTGGCGGTACATGCCGCTGTGGACCATAGAGGTCTTTACGGACCCGTCCACCTGCGCCGACCGGATCGCAGGCTACCTGGGCCTTGAGAATGTTGTGCCACCTGGACGCGGCACCGCCTCGGGAGGATTCTTTGATGAGGATTTGGACCCGCATCGCCTCGGAACGGCTGGAAACGACAGGAATGAAGACCAGGCCCGACGCCTGGAGAGGGAGGTTGTTGTGAACCCACAGAACCCCGGCCACGCCGGTACCGAAGGCGACGACCAGCCGGACACCACAGGCCATGACCAGGCGCCCGCACCGGAAACCCCGCAGACCGGTACCGCAGGAATTCTGCCGAACAAGGCCGCTGAGGACGATCCCCGGAACTGGGGCGACGGCACCGACGACGATCACGATGCCTGGCTGAAGGAGAACAAGCCGCCGCACTGGGGCTGATAGCCGTCACGGCGCGTCACCCTGCAGCGCTCTGAGGACCCACCAGGACAAAGAACAGTTTGCCCTGCGTGGATGCTCCAGCCAGGCGGGCGGCTTGTTCAGGGGCCGCTGCCACCACGATCAGCCCGTCCGTCTCGCCGGTGCCGAGCCACTGGCCCGTCTTCCCACCCTGCCCCGAAGTCCAGAGGACCGGCACGGAGGAAGCGAGCACTTCGGACGGGGAGTTTTGGTCGTAGCCGTTGGCGCCGGTCAGTACGACGTTAACCAACTGCCCGGGGGACACCAGCTGGATGGAGGATGGATCCGCCATCCGCAGCGGCACAGCCGCGGAACCGGGAGGCGTTCCGGTCAGGAGGCCGGGACCCAGCAGTTGGGAATCCGTCAACAGCTGTCCTTTCCGGAGTGGTGCTGCCAGTTGTTTGCCCGTGGCCTCGCTTGGGTTGGATATAAACCCGGGGCTTACCAGCTGCGGGGGAATCTTCACGGGCGCCAGGTCAGTGGCTGCCAATGCTGTTCCGGCGGGCAGGTCCCGTGCGGCGGCCAGCGTCGTGGCAGTGTCCGCGGGTGCGGGAGTGAGCTGATGGACGGTGATCCCGGCGGCAATGCACAGCAGGAGGGCGATGGCGAGGCGACGGTTCCGGCTCAGCCATAGGACAAGTCTGCGGCGGCCGGGGCGGCGAGTGTCTCGGGCCGCCAGACGGCGGCGGACGGCACTCGCGGGTGGGGCGGCTCCGCGTCTGGGGCGGAAGAGCGTGGCTGGCATGGCACCCACGCTATGTTCAGGAGACCTCGCCGCACAGCAGCTGAGGTGCCTATGTGGACAACTGTGCTGCCGGCGTCGGACGCGGCCTCAAACAGTGCCGCAACACCGTGTTCAGCGCAAGCGGATTAGTCCGTTGCTACGGACGGGTCCTTTACTGAAGGCAGCTAGTAGCGTCAGCTGGCTGCAGCTGCGGCGGCCGGGGCCGGTGCAGCTGCCGGGGCGGGAGCCGCCGCGGGTGCGGCAGAAACCGTGCTGCCTTTGGCATCGCGGGAGTCGGTCCGGTAAAAACCGGAGCCCTTGAAGACGACACCAACGCTGTTGAACTTCTTGCGCAAGGCTCCCTGGCACTCCGGGCATGACGTCAGGGTGCTGTCGGTAAACGACTGGAAAACGTCGAAGGCGTGGCCGCAATCCTTGCAGGCGTAGGCATAAGTGGGCACTGGTGATCCTCCTCTTGGGCAAACGAGAGGTCCTGCATTGCCTGGAACGAGCGGGTCGTTCATTAGCAGTCTCAGGGCCTGAGTGCCAATTCTATCACCTCAAACAAGCAGCTCTTGAGACTGCCGGAGCCCCGGTCATGCGGGAGTCGACAGCCGAACCAGCCCGGACGGGGTCAGGGCGACAGGGACCTTCCGGTCAAACGCTTCGGCGGGAATGCTTCCGGCTGGCAGCACTTCGCCATCGAACACGACGGCCGCGAGCGGAATGTCCAGCCCTTGGCTGGCCAGTGAGCCCAGGAGGACGTCGTAGTAGCCGCCCCCCTGGCCTATCCGGTTCCCGCTGAGATCAAGGGCCGTGGCGGGGATCAGGAGCCCGGACACGGAGGCCATGATGGAGAGGTCATGGCGCGGTCCGGCGGGTTCCAGCACGGGAGCAAACCGGCTGCGGATAAACTCCGCCCCGGGCGTCCAGCGGGTCCAGCTCAGTTGGCGATCCGGCTCGCAAACGGGGAGCAGGACTGTGTGGCCGCGGCGGTGAAGTTCGCTGATCAGCGGCAGTGTGGGCGGCTCAGGAACCACGCCCAGATAGGCGCAAAAGGTCGACGGCGTTGCGCCGGCCAGTTGGTCAGCCCACGTTGCCCCGTGGACGGCAAGCCCGGCACCGGCTGCGTCGCGCCGGCCAGGTTCCGTGGCCGCGCGTTGCTCCCGGTGGCGGGCCCGGATGCCTTCCTTGGCCGCCCTGTCGCGCTCGGACATACCGTTCCCTCTTCCACGTGACGTCTTGCAGATGTGCTGCCCTGCGGTATGCAGGATAGGGGCGCCCAGGAATTACTGAATGATCAGCCCCTCCGTTAGATTAGTCCAGTGACTACCTCTCAGCAGACTGTACGCAAAGCCGTTATCCCTGCAGCCGGCCTCGGCACCAGGTTCCTGCCGGCCACTAAGGCAATGCCCAAGGAAATGCTTCCGGTGGTGGACAAGCCTGCCATCCAGTACGTGGTTGAAGAGGCGGTCCACGTTGGTCTCAACGACATCCTGATGATCACGGGACGCAACAAGCGCGCCCTCGAGGACCACTTTGACAGGGTTCCTTCGCTGGAGGACACTCTGGAAGCCAAAGGCGACATGGCCAAGCTCGAGTCAATTCAGGCAGCCAGCAACCTTGGTGACATCCACTACGTCCGCCAAGGTGACCCCAACGGCCTGGGCCATGCGGTGCTTCGCGCAAAGCAGCACGTCGGCAACGAACCGTTCGCTGTCCTCCTCGGTGACGACCTGATCGATGCCCGGGATGAGCTCCTCAGCACCATGATCGACGTACAGGCCAAGACCGGCGGATCCGTGGTGGCCCTCATTGAGGTGGAGCCCTCCCAGATCAGTGCCTACGGGTGCGCCGACGTCCAGGCCATCGATGGTGAAGGCTACGTCAGGATCAACAAGCTCGTCGAAAAGCCCGACGTGGACGAGGCGCCCTCAAACCTGGCCGTCATTGGCCGCTACGTCCTCCACCCTGAAGTTTTCGAGGTGCTGGAGCGCACGGGCCCGGGCCGCGGCGGGGAAATCCAGCTGACGGACGCCCTGCAGGAACTGGCCGCCGGCGAGGGCGAGGGCTACGGCGTTTACGGGGTGGTCTTCCGCGGCCGCCGTTACGATACCGGTGACAAGCTCAGCTACCTCAAGGCCTGCGTCCAGCTTGCCATTGACAGCGAGGACCTCGGCCCCGGCCTTCGGGAGTGGCTGCCGGGCTTCACTGCCGGCCTCGCTAAATAGCTGCCGTGCGTCCCGGACCCATCTGGCCCACCACCCTGGAGTGCGGTGACCTGGTCCTGCGCCCCATCAGGTATCGGGACAAGAAGGAATGGACCGAGGTCCGGTCACGCAACCGGGAGTGGCTGGAGCCCTGGGAAGCTTCCAATCCGGCGCCCGGTGGCCTCCTCCCGGACTACCGGCAGATGGTGCGGTCCCTGAAGATACAGGCAGCCCAAGGCACCGCCTTGCCGTTCCTGATCACCGAACGCACGCCAAGGTCAGCCGCGCCCGCGATCGTCGGCCAGCTGACAGTGTCCTCAATTGTGTGGGGTTCGGCCATGATGGCGACCCTGGGGTATTGGGTTGATCAGGCGCGCGCCGGGCATGGCATCGCACCCACCGCTGTGGCCCTGGCCACCGACCATTGTTTCCAGGTCCTCGGGCTGCACCGGATGGAGATCAACATCCGGCCGGAGAACGGCCCCAGCCTGCGGGTGGTGGAGAAACTCGGCTTCCGCGATGAAGGTTACCGGCCCCGTTTCCTGCACATCAACGGGGACTGGGCTGACCACCGGACGTTCGCGTTGACGGCGGAAGAAGTACCCGAAGGACTGCTCAACCGATGGTTGGCAACCCGGGCCTGACCTGCAAAGGCTCTTCCGGGGTCATAAATCCAGTGATTTGCCACGTTGCCCGCGACACACCGAGGCTAATGCGGGAGAGGCCGGCCGAATACTCATACGGTTTTGATTGTGGACTTCCCTCTCAGCAGCTCAGTGATCCTTGTGGTTGCCGTTGTGCTCTGGATCGTATGGGTTGCGCCTTACGTCCTGCGGAAACATCGGCACCAGGCCCAGGCCGCTGCCGACTATTTCACGGATGTTCCCGCTATTGAATCATCGGACCCGAGAGCCGGGATGGTCATGAACATCGCCGCCCCGCAGGAGAAAGTCATGGATATCAGGAAGAGCCCCGAAACCGTAGCCGCGCCCTCCAGCAGTGCAACGACGGGCGCGTTCCGGATCCGATACGGCCGGACCGCCGTCGCCCTCGCCGGCGTCGCGGGATTGCTGACCGCCTTTGTTTCAGTAGTCCTGCTGCTCTTTGGGCTGGGAACGGCCCTGGTGCCGATTGCGGGTTTGGCCGCCACGGTGCTCGCCGTGGTGCTGTTGCGCTATTTGGCTGTGCGGGACCGCAAAGCCAAGGTGCAGGCAGCCTTCCGCTCCGCCATGAGCGCCCCCGTGCGCCGCCAGGAACCAGCCGCCGAGGTCCCGGACAAGCCCGTCCCTGCTGCCCGGCCGGAAAGCCGGCTCTTTGACGCCGAGGCGCATACGCCTGCGCCGAAGCCGCTCACCGCGGTGGAACTCAGGGAAGCCGCGTTGGCCGTCGCTGTTGCCGCGGGAGACGCCAGTGCGAGCGAGGCCAGGCAGTCCGCTCACGCCGCAACCACCTGGGAACCTGTGGACGTGCCCAAGCCTGTGTACGTTGAGGCCGCAAAAGCCGAGCGTCCTGCCCCTGAACCGCTGGACCTGCCGGAGGCGCCAAAGGCCGTTGGTAAGCCGTCCCTGAAGCAGGGCAGCACCACCGTTCCGCCCGTGCCTACGGCCAAGCCCCTCACCAAGGCCCAGAGCGCCCTGAGCAACCTCGACGACGTCCTGCAGCGCCGCCGGGCCTGACATCAATTGGAAATGCGAAGGGAATATTTGTAGCCTAAGTTCACCGGTACCGGCGTTCCCCTCGGGGAGGCGGACTGTTCCGGGGCTATAGCTCAGTTGGTAGAGCGCTTCGTTCGCATCGAAGAGGTCAGGAGTTCGAATCTCCTTAGCTCCACATTGAAAGCCCATTGGCCTGCGGAAACGTCGGGTTGGAGGGCTTTTCTCTTGCCCGTTTATAGGACCAGTCGACGTTTACCGGACGTTTTGCGGCTAGAAACGGCATTGGACGGAAGTGTCGTTTTCGGAAGTCCACTTCTCAGGTGCCCGCGGAATGCCGGGGTCGTGCAGACGAGTATGGACGTTGAAATTTCAGAAGTGCCCTGTGTCAATGGCCATTAGGTTCTGCCCATGGGCGGTCAGTTGATGTGCCCGCTGGTGGCCAGTGAAACTGCCCGGTGATGGCCAACAGATCTGCCCACTGATTGGTTCGGCGGGGTTGGCCATCCTTGGGGTTGAAGGTTGGAGCTGATCGCGACAGAGCGTTTTTCGTAGGCTTCATCCACGACCCGGTAGAGGCCTTCGGCGGCGTCCGTGGCCACCGGCAACAGCCCAATATGATCAATCTCTGCGGACATCCGCATAGGTCGATGAAGTGGGCTATATGCCGTTCGATCAGGATGCCGCGAATCTGTTCTTCCAGCTCGTCTCCGGCCGCTACGAACACGCCTCCATGATCCTGACGTCCAACCTCCCGTTCGCCCGCTGGGCGTGGGCGGCTTTTCGTCGTCTCATCAAGGGATCCTCAGCGGGCACCAGAGCAGAACGAGCCCTAAACATCGAGCGGCGAACACTCTGGCCGGTCTCGTTTGCGCCTGCACTACCACCGGACCTTCGGGTTCGTCGCCCGAAAGGTGTCGAAAGTCATCGGACCCCTCAGCTTGATTTAGAATCTCGGCATGACGTTCTCAGTCAACCTACACACTGTTCGCCCCCGCAAGCTGGCCGCAGTCCGGCGCGAGATCGCGCCGAACGAAGTTGGCTCGGCATGGGGGCCTGCGGTGGGCAAGGTCTGGGACTTCATTCGCAGCCAGCCGGGTCTGTGGACGGATGGCCACAACATCTTCGTCTACCACCACTCGAACGAGCCCGGCGCGCCTATTCTGTGCGACTTCGGCGTCGAAGTCACGCGCACCTTTGAAACGGCAGGGGAGGTGTATGCGACCGAAACGCCAGAGGGCGATGCCGCTGTGGCAGTCCACCGTGGGACGTACGACCGCATGAACGAGGCGTACAACGCGATCGACGAGTGGATTGCGGAGCATCGTAGGGAGTCTGCCGGGCACTCCTGGGAGATCTACGGAGATCCGACACCGGATCCGGCCCACACTGAGACGACAGTCGTGCGCCTCCTAAAGTAGGAGTCAGTGGAGCCTGTTCAGGTACAGCTGGGGTTCCTATGAGTGCCCCCGTTACATGCCCCGCCCGGTTTCGCGGCCTGGAGGCCGCACGAGTCCGGCAACCGATCGTGTGGGCTCTGTGCGCCTGTTTCACAGGGTGCGGGCAGAAGGTATCGGGCGTTCAGTTGACCAGCGACTCCGTCCGGCTCCGACGTGGCCTCACATCATGGGCCGCTGCTTCCCGGCGTAGTCTTTCACCGTCATTGAATCGGCCAGGCGCAGACCTTGGTTGCTGAGCCGAGCCACGGCCCTTAGAGGGCCGGCGGGCAGGTGGGAGATCAGCCGGGCGCTTTGGGCAAGTGTCCACACCTGCGCCCGGCTGGCCGGGATCAGGGTCCGGGCCGCGCGGCGGGCCAGCGATCGGCTGCCCCGCACGTACTCGCCCATTTCCCGTTCACAGGCGATGAAAGCACGCTCACAGTCGCCTTCGGCCGTGGCCAGCTCGCCCGCCAGCACGTAGGCCCCGACGACGGCAAGGCTCGCGCTGCCGCCGACGACAGGACCGGGGCAGTAGCCGGCATCGCCCACGAGCGTGACTCGGCCTCGCGACCAGGTCTCGATGGTCAGCTGAGTGATCGCGTCGAAGTAGAAGGCCGGAGCTTTGTCAAGTTCGTCCAGCCACCGGGTGACCTCGCCATCCATGCCGGCGAAGACCTCGCGCAGCAGCTCCTTCTGTCGGGCATCGTCGTGGTGGTCGTACACGAGCGGGCGCTCCGTGCGGAACAGGAAGAGCGCCCTGGCATCGTCCATGTGCTGGGCGCTGTAGGTTGCCGCCAGCCGGCCCACGTCCAGATAGGCGATCCTGCGGCGGTCGAGCCCCAGGTAGTTGGGTAGGGAGAACACTGCCAGATGGGCCCCGAGGAAGGAGCTGAAGTGCCTCTCGTCCCCGAAGACGAGGCTCCGCACGTTCGAGTGCAGCCCGTCGGCGCCGACGATCACGTCGAAAGACCGCGGCTCGGCGTGTTCGAAGGTGACCTTGCCGCTCTCCGCGGAGACTGTGGCGATGGAGTCGCCAAATACGTACTCGACTTCGTCCCGGGTGCTGGCGACCAGGATCTCGCTCAGGTCGTCGCGCATGATCTCGACATGCCGGTCGGAGACGGCGTTGACGATCTTATCGATCTTCACCTCGACGGGGCGCTTGGCTCCCGGAGTGAAGATGGTTGCCCGGTTGATGCCTGTCGCCTTGTCTTGGACCTGGGTCAGCACCCCCATCTGCTCGAGGATGTCCAATGCGGGTCGAAACAGGTCTACAGCATGCCCACCTGACTTGCGGAGCCGGGGGGCGCGTTCGACCACGGTCACCGTGTGGCCGTATCGGCTGAGCCAGTACGCCGCAGCGGGGCCGGCGATGCTGGCGCCGGAGATGAGGATCCGCATTGCCCATCGCTCGATTCCTGTTTGCCGGGGAGAGATGACAAGACGGCGGTCAGACTCCCGGAGCTCGGGAGAGGATGCGGACCCGCCTCGCGAATCGTCCCGCCGGAACGCTCCACCAGATGGCGCGTCAGAACATCCCCACCTCAGTGTAATCATGGTGAGCGTTCGGCGGCGGACATTCTGTCGCCTAAGCGAGCGGCTCTTAATGCTCGCAAGCCGGTCCGCTAGCGTGTTTCCTCATGGGCTTTTCTGCCGTCAAATGGCTGTGCAGAGGAGTAGTGAAATTTGTGCAGACGACTTCTGAAAGCGACAAAGGAACGCCGGAACGCCGCGAGCCAGCGATTCTCATAACCATGTGTCGAAACCTCGCGGTTGAATCGGCGGAGGTACTGACCATTTAGTTACGAGATGCCGTGGAGCGGTCGTGAGCAAGCTGATCGGATACGCGAGGGCATCGACCAGAACTCTTGCGATGGCACGATCGAAGATGTCAGGAGTTCGAATCTCCTTAGCTCCACGTTGAAGGCCCTTTGACCTGCGGAAACGTTGGGTTGGAGGGCCTTTCTCTTGCCCGTTATTGGATCCAGCCGACGTTTACCCGACGTTTTGGGCAGGAATCCAGATGCGGGCGCTGACGCGACTTGCAGGTCGCGGCGCCGGATAGGGGCTTCCGTGCCAAACCATATGCCAGGGGGCCGTTGCATGCTACGGGCGCCAGGTTTGGCTCGCTTGGTCATCGGAAGGACGAAGCGTCGTGGGGCCGCAATTGTCACGATAGGCTGAAGCAGCACTGAAAGGAACGTGATTGGGCCAAAATCAGGGGGAACCCGCGCCTGACAGGGCACAGACGTCTGAGGGGGAGGAAGTGCCCGAAGCAGGAGGTCACTGGCACGCGCTCGAGGATCTTGGCCCACATTACAAACCTGAACTGCACGGTACCTACCTCCGCGCCCTTGTCGAAGGTATTGAGGGCTGCAATGCCACGAATATTGCCTTGTCCGGAGCGTATGGGGCCGGAAAGAGCAGCATTCTCGACGGTCTGGTTCAGCGCTATGATGCTCAGACCGTCCAGGTGTCCCTTGCGACGGTCCGTCCTCCGGGTTCGGCAAGCGAAGTTACTCTAGTCACTGCCAACGAACTTCAGAAGGAGATCGTTAAGCAGATCCTCTACGTAGTCGATCCAGCAAAGACCCCCGCTTCACGGTTCCCGCGAGTCACCCGGTTCCGCTGGGCGCGAGGCCTGTGGTGGGCCTTGACTGCCGGGCTTGCCGGAATCGCCGTGCAGTGGCTCATTACGATCGTGATCGCGCTTGGACAAGGGCCGCTCCGGCTGAAATGGATGCCCGAGGCCTACGTGCCGACCTTCTTGGCTTCCTCGCTGATCGTTTTTCTATTGTTGCGACTAACCAACGGCCGCTGGGCAATTAGCGACCTTACGGCAGGGCCGGCCAAACTCACGCTCTCAGACAAAAAGGGTAGCTACTTCGACGACTACTTGGACGAGATCGTCTACTTCTTCCAGGCGTCGCGGAAGAGGATTGTGATTCTCGAGGATATGGACCGGTTCAGCAACGTGGAGGTCTTCGAAGATCTTCGCGCGCTTAATGTCCTCCTTAATCACGCGGCGCAGCTGAAGTTTCCGAAATTACACGGCATGCGGCACCTCTACTACCAAATTACCGGCCACATGCCTGGGCATGCTGACTTTAATCCTCGCAATGCACAATCGAGTTTTTTTAGCGGTCCCATCGTATTCGTCTACGCGATCCGTGACTCCCTCATCACAACGAAGACTCAGTCGACGGACGACGTTCGGCACGATGCATTCGGGCGCACGAAATTTTTTGACCTCATCGTCCCCGTCGTGCCGTTCATTACAAAGCAAAATGCCCGGGGTGCCCTCAGAAAGGAGCTCGACCTCCTTGCTGCCGGCCAGAGCGAAGATGTTACGACCGCAGAACTCCCCAGTGATGAGCTGGTCCGAGCAATCGCACAGTACTTCCCGGATCAGCGTCAAATCCGAAACATCCGCAACGAGTTCAGCATGTACCGTGACCGGCTCCTGCGTCCGGGCCATCACCCGGCCGAACTCACGCCGGATCGACTACTCGCTCTGATCCTCTACAAGAACCATGAGGTCGCTGATTTTGAACGGATCCGGCTCGGTGAAGGGCAACTCCACCGTGTCCTAGATCTGTCACGTGAGCTCATTGCCACGAATTTAGAGCGCATCAATGAACTGCTGAACGGTCCCACTGATCACCTGCACGAGGAACATGCCCGAAAACTGGGAACCCGTGTATTCGCGCAAGCCGGCGCACTCGGAGTACCACTTCAAAAGCATGTTGCGTCCCAGTATTCGACAAACTATCAGGCACTCACGGAAGCAGAACTGCAAGATTTAGAACTCTGGCGTAAAGTCGCCGCCGGTGAAGCTATCTTGTTCGTCCAGCAGCGCTACCTTAACCGCGGGCAGCTTGAAGCGGCGTTCGACATCTCGTTGAATTTTGCCGCACAGACCCCTGCTCCAGTTGACGTAGACGAGCGTAGGCTGCTGGAAAAGGACCGGGCCGAACTGGAGCAGGCGACGTGGGCCAAGCTATGGCAGTCGCCTCAATTCACGTTGGCACAGCCCATAGAGAGCGTTGGTCGACAGCACGATAGCGGCGTAGCCGACGTCGAGCGATCGTTCGCGCAGATAGTTGTGGACGTCCTTGGTGAGGGGCTCTCCGCCGACCTCATTGCCGGAGACCTCCTCACACAGAATTTCGCTCTACTCAGCGCCACTTTCGACGTCGAGTTCCTCAGCGTTGACGCGCAGGACTTTGTTACACGAGTGTTGGAACAGCCAGGACGGCGTGCCCTTGACTTCGTCTCATTTGCTTCAGTCGAGCAGGTGCTTGTGGAGAARGGCGACTCCATTCTCGAACGGGCGGGCATGGTCAACATCCATGTCCTTGCCTACCTTGTCGCTCACCGACCGGATGTTGTCCATCGCGTCACGGCGCAACTCCGAAGCTGGACCCAACAGGACCGGGCTGTGTTGCGGGACTACTTCCAGAGGTACGGAGCTGATGCCCCAGTAGACTCTCAGAACGACATGGTGGGCTACCTTGCCAAGTTGGCTCCCAGCATAGTTGCGTTTATCGCCACGGACTCGGCAGTACCCCATGACTTACGCCCGGCCCTGTTCGATACCGTGATCGGCAGTGTGCGTCCTGGTGGTTTGCCAGATGAAGTTGCCTCCGATCCAGCCGTGCAGCAGTATGCCGCGGAGAATCAGCAATCGCTATCGTCGCTGACCAACGTGGGCGAAAGCGCGAAGCAGGCAGCTCACTGTCTGGCCCAGCTCAATGTCCGGATCGCTTCTATCGGTCCTGTTTCGCTCGCCGCAAGAGATGTGCTCGTGCCCAATGGCATGTTTTCCATGAGCATGTCGAATCTTCGAGTCCTTACAGACCTGGGCGACGAGGCTCTCGTGTCGCTCGAGCACATCAGGGAATACCACGATCTGTACGAGGCCACGCTGCCCAGGATTCGTGAGTACTTGGAGCTTCGTGATGATGACGGTGCAACACTGATCACAGTCCGCGCACCTGAAGCCCTCGAAGCAATCCTCGCCGACCTAGTCAAACACGTCGGCGACAGCAGCGACGGCATGGAGATTCTTCGGCAAGTCGCTTCGCGTTCGTCGCCAGAAGCGACCGTCGACACCGTCGACAGCCTCGAGGGACCCGCGCAAGATGCTCTTCTTTTTGAACAGCGTGCCCGGCCGACGACAGACAACCTGTTCGCCCGTATGTCTTCGGCTGGAAGAATCACCGAATCGATCGCATACGCTCTGCACCAGCGCCCCCGGCCGACGATCTCGGCTGACGCTTCGGCCGAACTCGTGAATGGGATCATCAAGGCGTCAAAGTCGTATCCAATTCTTCTAACCGCCGATACGATCGGCGAATTCTTGGAAGAGGCTGCCGGCTCCGTCGCCTTAGAAGCAGATGCTGTGCTTCAGGCAGAAGAGTCTGTCGCCCTGCGACTCATCAGCGACCAGTTGATCGACGTCGTTCAGTTGCGTCGGGTCGCGGATCAGACATCGACTTGGGCAATAAGGGAGGCTCTGCTGGCCAGCGTCCCTGCGCCGGATGTCAGCGAGGTTACCAGACTGGTCAAGGCCGATGATGTCAGCGCTTTCATCTCCAGTGCGCGGATTTCGCTGCCCGTCCGCGCAATGTCGCTGTCGCTGCTTGACCAGTTCCTGGCGGGCACGACCCGGGCAGCCAACGCAACGGCAATAGTCGAGCACCTCGTTAGACACCAAGTGGATACGAACCTGGCTCAAGTTCTCGACCTCGCCCGCGCCGGCGCGAACCGTGCGCTCCTTCTCGACCTACTCGTCCGACAGCCTGCCCGATCTGAGCTTCCCGACGATGTGGCCACCGTCCTCAACGTCCTCGGGGGTGACTATGCTGCTCTTCTCGATMGGCAGGTCTCCAAGTCACCAACGTTCGCCTCAGGCGTTGCCACCAGCCAGTTCCTGCACTATATGGCCGACCTTGGCGTGATTCGGATGAGGGATGTTGGAATCAATGGACGGCTCCGAGTGCAACGTCTGTACCCGTACGGGTAAGTGTGCCTCCCCAGCGGTGTGCCACTTCAGCCATTCGTAACCGACCTGATGCATAGGAACGGCGAAACGGAAGGTCCGGAGCGCCAGCACGTGCCGCGCGGGTCTAAGGCTGAGCCACGAACTAATGTCCCGGCCGTACACAACGGTTGTGTTCTCAGCCCACGTGGGAACTGGAGTTAGTGCAAGACGTCACTTGACGTGACCATCGCCTTGTTCCTGGCTCCCGAATCGCTCGAGTGCATCGGTGAGATCGGGGGATTCCGTGGCTTTTGCGATGTAGTGCTTTTCTGTGATGGCTGTTCCCGAGTGACCGAGTTGCGCCGCGGCGTGCTTTGAGCTGTACTCGTGGTCAATCAGCGTGGCAACGGATTTCCGGAAGACGTGCGGAGTGACCCATTCATAGGGGGACCCCGCCCGGGCGTCCCGCCATTGCCTGCGGAAGTTGTGTGGGCTGCGAACGGTTCCTGTGGAAGACGGGAACAACATGTCTTCGGGCTTGGGCTGCTCGGCTGCTTGCTTGCGTCGGAGTGTTTGCGCGGCAAAAGGTGGCACCTTCATCGTGCGGAAGCCGGCTTTTGTCTTCGGATGGTCTTGCCGGTAGGCGCCGCGGCCTTTCTCCATGACGACAGTACCCGAGACGGTAATGGTTGGCGGTTCCGCTTCGAGGTCGAGGTCCTGCCAACGGATGGCCAGGACCTCGCCAATTCGGGCGCCCGTTGCAAGGAAGATATCGAGAACGTCCAGTAGATCTGTGGCACGCGGACGTCCTTGGTGTGTGGGGTCCTCTTGCCACCTGGCAATGACAGTTCGGAGCTTCTGAACGTCTTTGACCGATAGAGCCATGACGTCCTTCTTTGCGACCTTGATGGGTCCGACATCGCGGACTGGATTGCTGTGAAGGGCATCGTGCCGTACGGCTAATCCAATGATTCCGGTGAGGACTATTTTTGAGTGCCGGGCTGTGGCTGGATGGTCGACGGCAACGTTTTTCAAGAACCGGTCGAGCCTGCCCGTCGTTAGTTCGTTGAGCCGCAGGCCCGAAAGGGCAGGCGAAACGACTCGGTTGTACGTGTCTTTATAGCCATCGATGGTCCGGCGGCCAGCACGGCCGCTGCTTTCGATTTCGGCGAACCAAAGTGTGCTGAGCTCAGAAAGTCGCATGCTGCGGGAAATCTCGGATTGGACCGGAGATTGACGGTCCTTCAGCATGGTCACCAGGGCTCGCTCCGCGCTGGCCCCGGTGTCACCCCAAGCTTCCGCTGCACGTGTTATGCCGTCTGTATCCCGGTATCTGGCTGTGGCTCGCCACCGGCCGCTTGGGAGTTTCCGACGGCGGATCTTGCCCCATGTGCCGAGCGGCAACGGAGGTCTTGGTGACATCAAGCCTCCAAGCGCGAGGACAACCAGGAGTCGTAGTCTGTACGGCTGATCCGCAAATGTCTACCGATTCGGTAGGCGCGGGGCCCGAGGTGTTTCACCCGCCACTGGTAGAACGTCTGCTCTGGAATCTGTAGCTGGGTGCAGATGTCCTTCGGGGTCAGCCATTGCTCGTCGGCAGTTTCTGCGCTGTTACTGCTTTCTGGGGTCGTGGTCATGTGGTTCTCCGTCGTTGATGCCGGCCCAAGGGCGAGGTCTGTTCCTGATTCATGGGAGCAGGGTATTGGGACGACATGACGGATACGTGGAAGCTTGCCGCCAGCGCTACGGCGTTCAGCCGGACGTGCTCGGGGGAAGCGCTGAACTGAGCTGATGAGTGTTGCACGAGGCCGGCATCTCGAAGCAAGTGGAGGTGCCGGCGGACGTTCGACGGCGACGTGTGGAGATTGGTGCCGATGGTGCCACAGCTCGAGGGACCGTTCCTCAGCAGGAAACGGACGATTCGGCTTCGCGTTTTGTTCATCAAGATGCTCGACATGGAGACCATAACCTGAGGAAAAGAAGAATTGCTTGTAGACGGGTCTACACATGCAGGGTACTCCCATTGGGTGTCATGTTGGAAGAGTGCGGCATTGGAAATGATCCTCACAGGACGTGAGGAGTTTGCCATGCAAGATCACCCACAGATCAAGGCCCTTGCCGAAGCGGCTTTGGCTCTCCGAGCCGAACGGTACTGGCACTACGGCTCGCCAGACGAGCGCGTCGAATTTCTGCGGGCCCTTGGAGATGTGCTGACTGAGGTCTCGTACCACCTGGACGCGAATGCCGTGGTGCCGCCGGCGGTCCTGGAGGTGTGGCAGGATGCGGCGGTTCCAGGGATCCGGGACCTACCACTGCCGCCGTCAGCCGCGTCAGTTCTGATGTCTTGTCTTGACCGTCGAATTGAGGAACTGATTGCCGCGCCGGAAGACTCACGGAATACTGGGGCGGAGGGAGGCTGAAGCGCCTGGCGGAGCCGTCGGCCCCGGAACTGCTGATCGAGGGGTAGACGATGCGGACTGACGAGACGGGGCGTGGCGACACGTTGTCTCCCCAGGCCCAGCTAGCTCGTCGCCTGAATTTGCTGCTAGACGTCGTCGTTGCTGAACGCGGAAGGCCCGTGACATTCCGGGAAGTACAGGCCGAGCTCGAGGCTAAGGGCATCAAGTTGTCCCGCGCGCGGTGGTTCTACATGAAAGAGGGGACTGGACGTCTAGTCAGCGATCCGGTGCTATTGGGTGGGCTGTGCAACATCTTCAACGTCGACCCCTCCTACTTGACCGGTGCCGACGCCGAATTGCCCGAGCGGATCGATTCGCAGCTCGAGTTCGTGAAGTCCCTCCGTGCGGCCCGGGTGAAGTCTTTCGCCGCGCGTACATTGGGTGACGTATCGCCTGAGACGTTGAAAGCCATTTCTGAATACCTCAACAGGGACATTGGACGCCACCCGGGAGCGGAAGCGGCTGCAGTCAGTCCTCCAGAAGATACTGAAGATGAGCCGCCAATAGCTCCTTGATCCTTGCCGAGTTAGCTGAATACCGCGGCGACCGGCCATGCCGCCGGCCCGGTTCCACATCCACCACGATGGCGCCAGATTCCTCCAGCGCAAGAAGGTGTTTCGCTACGCTTGGCTCGCCGGCACTGACTGCTTCTACGATGTCTCCGCGGGTGGCCGGACCGTGCGCTGAAAGATAACGCAGGATCTCATTGCGGGACCTGTTGCCGAAGGTCGCGACGGCAGCTTCGACGTCGGCCGACCATGCGGCGTCGTGAGGCTGCGTAATCCTGGGCATGCCACCATTCTTACCGAACGCCGATCGAAAAGTAAGACCCGGAACCTTGACGATACTTTAACTATCCTTGACAATAGTTTGCATAGCCTTCGTGTAGTCGTGGTTGGCGCCCTGTGGGTGGCCACTCTTCGCGGTCAGCAGTGCTGACCGCGGACATATTAAATCGCGAGTTGAAGCGGTGAAGACCAATGCGAGTCGAAGCCCGGGCGAATCAAGCCCAACAAGAACAAGTCAACCAAGAAATCATCGATGTTTCCCTGCGCGCTGCCCCAGAGTCCGCCGTGCGTTCCGTCCCGGTCGATCAGATTATGGTGGCCGTGGACGGGGTGCAGCGCTACGTCGTCTCGCACTTGTCGCGCATCGGGCGTGCGTGCGATGTGGACGACGTCATGCAGGACATCCGCGTGGCCGTCTGGGATGGAGTGACGCGAGGTCATTACCGGCAGCTGCCCGGGGTACCGTTCGGCGCGTGGGTCCAGGGTGTGTGCGCGAACGTATGCGCGGCACACATCCGCCGGGAGATGACCCACCAGACGCTACCGCTGCTCGTGGAGCCAGAGGCCGATGGCTGTCCGTCACTCGACGCTGTGACGGTGCTCAGCATGGACCGTGGGGCTGATCGAAGCGCTGAGAAGTTTGTCGATCAGCAGTGGGCACGCACCATCATCGAACTGACCCGGGAGAGCGTTCCTAGGGGAGTGTGGGAGCTTGCCGTCGACAGTCTTACCGGGCCGCGGCGGTACGGTCCGCCGTCGCCGCAGGACCGCCGGCGGTGGCATGCGGCGACGGTGGTCCGCCAGACGGCGAGGACTGTTCAAAGCGCGCTGGAGGTTGACCTCGCCAGCATCCGGAGCATCCGGGACGTCTGCGAGCATGCAGCAGAGTGCTTGCCGACGCCGGTTCTCCGCCGCACGGCGGCAACGATTGTTCGTCCAGACGTCCGGGGACCGGAGCGAACCAGGGCTGTACTGGCGTTGGCTTCCGAGCTTGGCGTCACGGAACGCTATGTGGCTGTCCAGATCGGCTTTGCCCGGCGCTTGTATCAAACCTCGTGGCGGATTCTCCGGGCTGGAATGCGCTCCCCTCGCTGAGTCATGTCCTTACCGGCCGTTCAAAACATGAACGGGACGTGGAAGGTGGAAAGTTGTTCTCGCTTCGAAATGGACTGTCGAGCCTGGGTCGACGCTGGCGATGGTGCCTTCTGGCAGTCGTCATGTTCGGCGTCGCCGTGGTGTTGTGGACTCTTGCACGGCCACTGGTGGGGCCCGCGGTAGAGCCGGTTGCGCCGCCGTCGAACGGCCCGGCCGGGGATAGTCCGGTTCCGACGCACCCGGGCCCGCAAAGGGAAACCCCGACGGCGGCTCCGGCCATTTCGGGGCCCGTTCCGGATGGTGCCCCGCGCACCACCGATTTCCGGCAGCTCGCTTCCGCGGCAGCGATGGCGATCTATTCGTGGGACACCCGGTCGTCGTCGTACTCGGAGGTTTACTCGCGGGTCCGCGCATGGTGGCATGTGCTGCCGGACGGCTCCAATCCGCTGGCGGTGCTGGTGCAGGAGTTCGAAGCGACAGGCGTCAACGCCGGATCCTATGTGACGTTGGCCAGCCAGCAGGCATACCGCTCGGCCAGTGTTGAGTCGTTGACGTGCGACGGCGAGCTGGTGAAGGTACGCGAACAGCCGGCTCCGTGGGTGGGGCTGCATGTTTGCACCGTCTCCCTTCAGGTTCTGGAACAGTCGACGGCGACGCGGAACGCGTACACGGCCCCTGTCAGTGTCATGGTGAACTGCCCGCCCGCTTCCATGGCACCGCCTGATCGTTGCGTCATGGTCGCCTTCTACGCTTCGCCTAGCAGGATCGTGTACTGATGCCTGCTGCTGTGCTGCTGGCGGGGCTTGCTAGGCGTCGGGCTATTTGGCGGGCAGTGGTGGCAGCGGTCTCAGCGCTGTTTCTGGCGGGTGCCCTTGCGTTCTGCGCCGCGGTCGCTGTGCTCGGGGTCAATTCAGCAAAGGCGGCGTCTGTCTGCTCACCAGCGTCCTTGGGTACTTCGCCTGTCGCCAGGGCACCCGCTGCGATTGTCCGCGATGGCAGCCAACCAAGCCGGAATCTGAGCGCCCGACAAACGGCTGTGGCGGAGGAGTACGTTTCAATCGGAAAGCAGTTGGGAATACCTTGGGATGGCCAGGTCATTGCGATCATGGTGGCCTTGCAGGAATCCAGCTTGAGGGTCCTGGCAAACGCGAACGTGCCCGATTCGCTTGGTTACCCGAATGACGGGGTCGGCAGAGACCACGATTCTCTGGGTAGTGCCCAGCAGCGGCCAGCGGCAGGCTGGGGGAGCGTTGCTCAACTGATGGATTCCGCGTACAACGTGCGGGCTTTCTACGGCGGGCCAACTGGCCCAAACCGCGGGACTCCACGTGGGCTGCTGGATATCCGTGACTGGCAGTCGATGACCAAAGGCCAAGCTGCCCAAGCGGTCCAAGTGTCCGCGTTCCCGGAACTGTATGAGCGCTGGGAGGGTCAAGCCGCTGCGATTGTAGACGCGCTCGACGACGGGGCTGCGCTGGCGCCGTGCGGTGAAACGCCTAGCGTGCCTGTGGTCCCAGAATCCGCAAATCTGAGCCAGATCCGCAACGACATCCTGCGGTTTACCAATGAAGGTGTCGGTGGCGCTTACGTATGGGGTGGGACCGCCTTCAAAGCATGGGACTGCTCCGGCTACGTGCAGTGGATTTATCGGCAGGCCGGCATCAATCTCCCTCGAGTCGAGCAATGGCGCGTCGGTGTGAGAACTGACAATCCCCAGCCCGGAGACCTGGTCGTCCAGAACGCCCAAGGGCCGAACAACTGGGGACACGTTGGCATCTTTGCCGGGGACGGCATGATGTGGAGTGCGCTCAATCCTTCGGTGGGGACGCTGCTGCATCCCATAGCTTGGAATTCGGACACGGCGTACTTTGATCTCTTGCGCTAAGAACGTAACTTACGAGAGTGGCCACGATGGCGACGGGTCCGACGGTTTTCAGCTTGTCGTGAAGAGAACTTAGGGTTGCCGAGAACGCTGGTTACGAAGGCTCGCCACGGTGCGATCCGTGACGAGCCTTTCCTAGCGAAGACTCAGCTAGGATAGGTCGGTCCGCGCTGGGATCAAACTACGATGTGCTGATCCATTGCCTAAATTTAGGGAGTAGATATGCCTCTTGATGCCAGTGGTTACCAAATTCTCGGTGCTTCAATTTTCGGGCCTGAACCGTTGTCCGGTATCCATCTTGATGTACGACCTGGGTCTACCTTCTTGTACGGAAAGAACGGCACCGGGAAGACTCGACTCCTTGATCAGCTCACCAAAGCACTTGAAGGGGCCGGCCAGCCCAAAAACGGATCGTGGCCGCGGTCTCTAATCCACACCTCTGTTGAAGTTCGACCGGCGACTGGCGACGACGACTTTGTGTCCGCACTCTACGAGTTGCTCGACGTTCCAAAAGAACTTCAAACGGACGACGTTCATCGCGAGGAGTTCCAAACGGCACTCCTTGAAAGAGTCAATCTCTGGGAAGCACTTGACCTCGACGACGCCTTGGCCTTGATCGAGTATCCCGAGCTCAGAACGAGCCAAGGATTCCACCTTTCTCTCATGCCCTCAGGGACCTCCGGATCGGGCCGATGGACCGTATATTTGTCGGCGATCTTGGGCGCCGACGACATACAGAAGCTTGCGATGTATGGCGCCGCCCTCAGCGAAGCTAGGCGTGCGATGCTTGAGGGCACCTCGCTCGATGAGCAGTCTTCCTTTCAGCGGTTGCCCTTTAAGTTGGCACAGGCAGATGAGTGGTACACCGAGCCGTTCGAAATTCTCCGGGGGGATGGCCGACCGGTTTACTCGTCCACCGGGGCCTCACCGCTGGAAACTTGGCCGCCTAACGTCCCAGTGCCCTTGGCTGCAATCGGATCCATTTCAAGAGGTCCTGCCCAAGTATTCGTCAACTCGCTGCCACTGGACGTGATCCAGGAGAAGACGCTGTCACTGGTTTCCAGAAGCCAGTGGAAAGCCCCGATCGTGGAGGCCACAGCGGGATCTGAAATGGTGCTGGCAGAAAGTGTTCAGCAGGCCGTCGCCCTGGCAGAGACAGAAACGAACCGGATCCTGGATGTGTTGGCTGACTTTCCATTCTGGCTGAAATTCGACACTCGGAGTCCGTCGGACTGGTTCGCTGGCAAACCGCCACGGTGGGTTGCGGTCCCTCGTCATGACCAGGCAACAAAAATGCTGTTGGACGATCTCTCGTTCAGCCAACAAAAGTGGGTCAGGTTCGCGTTGAGCCTATACCTCAGCAAGTCTGACCGTAACAAGCCCCGTTTGGTCGTCGTGGACGAACCGGAGCAAGGGCTGCACAGGCAGCTCGAGTCTCGAATCTCCCTCGGGCTTCACCGACTCGTAGCAGAATTCGATGACGTCGCTGTCGTCGGCGCGACTCACTCGCCTGCGTTTTTGGATCCGCGTCTAGGGTCTCACCTACTTCATCTGACTCTGACTGGACTCGGCGGGACTGAGGTGTCCGACCTGGAAGTCGGTCATCTCAGCCTCGATGAAGAATCCAAGCGCCTTGGTGTCGCGCCCAGTGATCTTCTCGCGATGACGAGGGTCGCCCTCGTTGTGGAGGGCACCCATGACCAAATTGTGTTGGAGGAATGTCTATCGGAGGACTTGCACGCGTCCGGAGCTAGGGTTTTCGTGATGCGCGGGACGGATCACGCCGCTGCACTACCCGATATGCAGTTTCTGTTCGACGCTCTGGAGGCGCCTATTGTGGTGGTCTTCGACAATGTCATCCAGGAGCGGGTACTGCCGATCTGGCAGCGAGCTGTTAATGCTTTTCAAGCTAACGATTCCCGGCTAGCTGAGCGAACCATATCGGAACTCGAATCGAATTCGGCAACGAAGGAAGAACGCGCCTTGGCTGAGCTTGGCAGACGCGCCATTCGAGTTGGCAGGCTCAGCCGAATCACTCCCTTTGGGCTTGGGCAGGCAGACATCCTCGATTACTTGGCGCCAAGTCATTTCGGCTTGGAAGACGGCGATTGGCAGACGTACAAGGCCGCATTCAGGACTCGAAAACGGCTCGGTGAGCCGTTCAAAGATTTCCTTCGACGTGAATATAGGGCCAAGATCAATATTGACGCCGTTCGGCGCGCAGCGAAGACCATGGTTGCATTGCCTGGCGATTTAGCGCAGCTTGGCGACTTGATACGGCAGCTCGGTTATCTTGGGGCAATCGACGACCTGGAAACCGCTGTTAACTGACGCCGTACTCTGATCGCCCACGGCGCAGCCTGCCGCCTGTGTCAGGGCCCCGCTGCATGAGCCTTCTTGGGCGCTTTGGGCGCATCGCAGGGCTTGGCCTACCATCGGGGAATGACGATCAGACTGGACGAAGACGGCAACCTCTACTCGATGAATGATTGTTACAGCTGTGACAATGAGGGACCTCACTACTCTTCCTTCGTCGTCAAAGGCAGACCTGCTTTTCAGTGTGCCCGGTGCATGGGCCCGGTCAGCGACAATTCGCCGGTTCCGTCCTCATGGCTACCCGGAAATGCAGGTTAGGGGCGTAGTCCCGAAAAACGACTGGACCTTTAGCCTCTATATGGACTGACCATTGCGCCGCCGATGATCGCCAATTCCTCGGTAGGGGGACAAAGCGCAACTCGGCGATCTGCCCGTTCGACCCTGTAGACCTCCCCTGATCGTAGATCCGGCAGAGAGCCTCCACTTGTAAAGCATCCCGGCAGGTCATGTCGCCCCGCCCCGCTGTCTCCATGAAGTCGTGAACCCAAACTCGACACCAGATGGAGCGCCCAATGTTGATGGCAGCTGTAGACCCCGGAATCACCCCCAACGCGAGCTTTCCCTTTCTTGAATCGCTGAAGCAGATCGGCGGCGGCATCCTGGTCGGCGCGTTCATCGTGATCGCCATTGTCGCAATCGTCGGTGCGGCGATGCTTCTGGCAGGCAAGCTGAGCCAATCGTCGCGGCTGGCGTCCGGCGGCGGCATGATCCTGCTCTGGACCGGCCCCGTTGCCGCGATCCTGGGTGGCATCAACGGTTACATTCTCTGGTCCCAGACGGCGTTCAACCTCGGATTCTAGGCTTGTCGTGCCGGTTCAGTGTGATCTGAATGGGTGGTGGCCGCCCGGGTGTGGTCTCGTGTCCCAGGCCAACGATGGTGTTCAAAGTTCCATCACGTCGTTCTTCGCGAATATTCTGCAGAACGTCGCTGCCTGGATCTGGTCGTTCATCACGGGCGCGTTCAGCGTCTCCGACGTAGATGATTCGCAGTGGACCGCCATCGAAGGGCTGACGAGCTGGTGGGTGGTCGTCATGCTCACGCCGCTCGTCGTTGTCATGATCCTCCAACTGCTCTCCGCACTCATCAGCCAGCAGCCCCGCCGCCTGGTGCGGGCGCTCGCGGGCGGCTCCGCCGCTATCCCCATGGTCGCGGCCGCCGTCTACCTGGTCCGCCAGCTCACCAAGGTCAGCGATGAGGCGTCGACGGCGCTGCTCGGTTCCCTGGGAACGGACCCTTATGTGCTGTTCATGCGGCTCTTCGGTTTCGAGAAAGCTCCCGCCGGCTCTGGCCGGGAGTGGAACGTTGTGGCACTGGCGCCCGGATCCGCTGCTGGCGCGGCCGGTGCTGTCGTCGTCACCGCCCTGGCTGTCATCGTGGTCTGGGCCTTGGCCTTCATCCTGATGTGCTCGATGATCTTCCGGTCGTTTGCGCTCATCGTGCTGGCCGCCGTCGCCCCGGTCGCGTTGATGCTGATGCCGTGGGAGAAGACGAAATCAATGACGCGCCGGTGGTTAGAGATCGTGGTCGCCCTACTCTTGGCCAAGCCGCTGGCCGCGACGGTGCTCGCGGTGGCCATCAAACTCTTTGCGGAGTCGAAGTCGTTCGCCGGTTTGGCCGCGGGTACCGTCGGGATGGCTCTGGCGTGCGCCGCGCCCATGATGGCGCTGCGCCTTGTGAGCTTTGCCGGTGGCGAGCTGGCGGCAGCCGCGCAGACTGCAGGTGGCGGCCACGTGCTTTCCCGGAGTTCTGGCTTCGCAGCCCGGCAGATCAGTCGGCAGACGGGCGGCCGCTTCACGCTCGCTGCGTTGGCCAGCCGCTCAGCCATGAACCGCCCCATCCAATCCAGCAGGCCGGTCTTCCCCACCAGGACGCTGCCGCCTCGTACATCGCTGCCCGGGATCGGGACAGGCCCAACGCCGTCGCAGACTTCCGGCGGTGGAGGCACCGCTGTGATGCTCGACGCCGGGCCGTCGCCTTCCGGCCCCTTGTCGCCGGACGCGAAGGATGAGCACGAGACAACGCGGCCGAATGCGCGCACTTCGCCAAGCGGACCGATGACCGGCGCCAACCCCGAGCCAGCACGTCCGCCGTCGCCCCAGTCCGCAACTGATCCCAAAGCCGTTCCTTCAGCGGCGCCGCCAGTGCGGCCGCTGAAGCCGAGGCAACCAATGGTCCAGCCACCCAAAGATGGTGATTCCCGTGTCTGAGAACTCCCGGGCCCTTGAGGCCGTCAAATTTCCCAGGTATGAGCGGCACGGCCTGTTCATGGGTCTGAAGTGGTACCAATTGCTCTTCCTCGCTGGCGGTGTCCTGGTGGCCAGCACGGCGTCGGCGGTCAGTGGCCCTGCCGGCCTTTTCGCCTCGGGACCGATGTGGCTGGCGCTGCTACTCCTCGGGTTGCTGCAGTACTCACGGATTCCCTACCCCGTGTGGGCCAGCCATGCTGTGCTGTTTTTCATCAGGATGGCCACTAAACAGACCCGTTTTCTGGTGAGGCCTGAACGGGCTGCGCTGGCCGGGCGGCTGGCGCTGCCCGGTGGATTGGGGAACCTGGAGGTGCGCCGGACGTCCAGCGGCGACGCGTTCATCGTGGACGCCCGCGGCAGGGAGGCCCTCGCCGTTTTGCGGTGCAGCACCAGATCATTCGCCCTGTTGGACTCTGACGACAAAGCGTGGGCTGTGCAGTCATGGTCCCGGGTGCAGGCAGGTTTGGCCCAGCGCAGCAGCGTTGCGAGAATCGCCGTGCAGGATTACACGGTTCCGTATCCCTCCTCCGCGCTGCGTGACTTCTATGACCGGACCGTCCTGAACGCGGACCGCGATGGCGAACTCACCTGGGGACAGCGAGCCTACGAGGACCTGATCTCAGCAGCCGGCTCGGCGATGAGCCATGATCTCTTGCTGACCCTTGTTGTGGACACCGCCAAGGCTCGACGACGGATCCGGGAGAGCGGCGGGGGACTGGGCGGCATCGAACGCGTCCTGCGGCTGGAAGTCGAGGCCATGACCACAGCGCTGGGCACTCACAATGTCAGGGTGGAGGAGTGGCTGCCCGAGGCGGGCGCGAAGGCCCGCACCTGTGGGCGAGGGCTTTGTTGAAGGGCGAATTGCGGCGTGACGTACATTCGTGAGATGCAGGAGTAACGGGTGCTGTTGGAACTTCACCCGTCCTTCAACGTAATTGTTGGAGAGAATGGGTCTGGCAAGAGCAGCGTGCTTCAGGCGCTGCATTGGATGCTTCAATCCGGTCGAAATCGCACTGTGAAACCAGGTCCAACGACGTCGACTCTCTCGGAGAAAGATGCGATCTACATGCCTTCCCCTGACTATCGAAGCGCCGGGCATGGCTCGGACTACGGAAATAAGCAGGGAACGCCCCAGCTTGGGCTAAAAGTTGTTGCGATGTCGGAGGATGGATCCGAGCTGAAAGCTGCGATGTCATTGAAGTCGGCGCGCAACGAAGGAATCTCCGTTCAGCTTCCCTCAAATAACCAATTTGTGAGTGTCATGAGAAGCGCTCGTGAGATTAGTGCCTATATTCCTGGCGTCGCTGGGATCCCGTTGGTTGAGGAAAAGCGGTCAAAACTGATTGTCCATAGGTCGGCTGCGGCAGGTGACGCGAATACTGTTCTTAGGAACATGCTTGACCTGCTTCGGACTACTGAAGTGGCTGGGAAGAACGGACTCAGACTCGTTGAGGACCTGGTAACTAAGGTGATGGGTGACTTCGAATTGAAGGTCGACTTCAACGACGCGCGGCACACTCGTGTCAACGCACTGTTTCGCACCGGAGAGATGGTCTCGAACGGTGATCGAGGGTTTAGGCCGCTGGAGCTGGCGGGCATCGGATACCTTCAGGTGCTCCAGATCTTTTGTTATCTAGTCTATTTCCGGCCAGTTCTACTGCTAGTCGACGAGCCAGATGCGCATCTTTATCCAATCGCGCAAGAGCGACTGGTCGAGGTGCTGTCTGAGGCGGCGACGGAATTTGATGCACAAATCTTGCTCACAACGCATAGTCCTTCGATCGTGCGCGCGCTTCCACAGAATTCCAAGGTCATCTGGATGAAGGAAGGAAAAGTTGAGCCAGGTGGCGATGCCCGACCCAGGCAGCTGATGGGTTGGGGATTGCTTGATCGGAAAATTATTCTGCTGACCGAGGACTCTCGAACTGACATGCTCCGGTCAATTCTCGGGCAGTGGCCAGACCTGGAACGGGTAACTGCGGTATGGCCGTTCCACGGTACAGGGAAACTACCGACCCCTGAGACCCTGTCGGGATTCCAGTCTCTGGTGGGAGATCAAGTGAAGATCGTCATCCACCGCGATCGAGACTTCCTGATGCCTCTCGAGGTGCTAGTCCGTCGGATGCCGTGGATGACAACGACCACGAAGAGGATGCTGACCCGGAGGCCGGGGTCTCGTCCCACGATGAGGCTGGGGAGCTGGCTGAAGCCACTTCGACGACCCTTGTCGAGGTCGTTCCGGGAGTCGCCGTCGTCTTCGGAAACGTGCCTGAAGGTGTCGAACTAGTTGATTTTGGCTTGATTCCAGGATTTGACCGCGAGTACCTCTCGACTGTCCTCGGCTCAGTGGGCAACGCTGGGGCGGCTGCAGGCAACGTGGTGAACGCCATCTCCAGCGCACAGGGCCTTTACCGGGTCACCGATGCAACCCTGGCATTGCTACAGAGCGGTGGGGAACTGGCAGCAAAAGACGGCGCCAAACTCGCAGCGATATTCAAGAACGGCAAGATTGTCGCTCAGGCACGATTCATTCCCTACGGGGTGACTGCTGCGCAAGCAGCGGCTGCCATCGGCCCGGCGGTCGCGATGATCGCGCTCCAGATGCAGCTCAGCGAGATTTCGGGACTTGTAAAGACTAATATCGCCTTGACGACTCAGACTCTGAAGGCAATTCGTCATGAACAGTGGGCTAAACTCACTGGTTTGGTCAAATCCGTTGATCGCACAATTAAGCAGGCGAGCGAAATCGAAGGATTAACCAGGTCGCTTTGGAATAACGTTGCGGGAATCGAATCCGAACTTGAGACGCAGTTCGACTTGTATCGACGCAATGTCGATGACCATATTAAGCAACTTGGTCAGTTAAGAGGCACCGCTCGCCGCCAACATCTTGAAACGAACGCTGAATCAATCCTTTTCGATGCGAACGCTCTTCTTTATGCACTGAAGGCCCAAACTGGCTTTCAGGCGATCCGCGCAGCTTGGGCAAGGGCTCAGGGTGCCGACAACGAACAAGAAGCACAGCTTGTCGACGTGATCACTCGGGACGCGCGCGCAGACTTCGACGCCGCGCTCCACGAATCAGCAGAGCTTGTAAAATCCCTCAGACGCGAGTTGAGAATCATCGCGGAGCTTCCGGGCCGCGCTACGATGCCGTTGACAAGGAGACGTCGCGACGCAAGAACCTCGCGACTCACGTGCAACCAGCTCCTTGAAGCAATCGAGCCACTCGCCAATGCGCTTCACCCTGCCGCTGCGGAGCTAGTGGCCCCGGACTTAGTTTGCGCTCCGGAGAACCTCGACATCGAACCGTACCTACACATTCTGCGCTGGTTTATGGAGGACGGAGAGGAACTCCATGGCATCGCTTTCCCGTACCAGCCTGGCACGCACAACCTCGTAGGAGCTTTTCCGTCCGTCCTTGGCAAGAGAGCCGATGCTGCGTGGAGCGCGCTGGCTCCCGGCAAATGGGCGTCAGTGGTGGATAAGGCTGCTTCCAGTACTTTCGTCGCAGTGACGGATAGTCGAATCTTCACAGCTGCTCCTCGAGCGTTACTCCAACGAGGGGAACTTGGCGATAGCTTCCAGCTGAAAGACGTGCAATTTGTTCGGCCTCCTGAGAAGCAGAGCG
Source organism: Pseudarthrobacter sp. 01T43 (assembly GCF_056398665.1). Taxonomy (NCBI): domain Bacteria; kingdom Bacillati; phylum Actinomycetota; class Actinomycetes; order Micrococcales; family Micrococcaceae; genus Pseudarthrobacter; species Pseudarthrobacter sp. 01T43. The sequence goes on from NZ_JBFTPV010000004.1 coordinate 109,897, forward strand.
AGAGCGTACGTGCGGCTATAGATGTCATCACGGAGCACCACGACCTACGATGGGTTTTCCCGTCAGCTGCCGACGACGGATCGATCGACAAACTCGCGATCTTACTCATGGAGGGCGCGAAAGGTGCAAGTGGGGACCTACCGGCCGTTGACGATCTCCCGGTGCCGGAGCCGGAGCCTATCGCTTCAGAATGATCCGACGCCGACAGCTACCGAGCATCGACACCCGTCGACCGGCAACTATGTCCGCCACACGTTTACCCCACGGAAATGGTAAAGAACGTTGACATGTCAGGCGTTGTCCTTCAAGCCGAAAACGCCTAAATTCCGTGGATTAGCAAGGGAATGTAAGCCCTTGGCAAACGACGAAATACACTGTCCTCTGAGAAGAGGTCAGGAGTTCGAATCTTCTTAGCTCCACAAATTTTCAAAGGGTTGCCGCGCGGGGTCAGGCCGGCTGCCAGCTGACCGGGAGTTCCTTGAGCCCGTAGATGATGGTGCTTTCCATTCGTTCCAGCTGCGCTCCCGGAACCAGGGATAGCCCGGGCAGGCGGGACAGTATGGCCTCCAAAGCGATCCTGGCCTCAAGCCGCGCCAGCGGCGCTCCCAGGCAAAAGTGAATGCCGTGGCCGAACGCCAGATGCCGGTTCTGGGCGCGATCGACGTCGAACTCAGCAGGCCGCTGGAATTGCCGCTCGTCGCGGTTGGCGGACCCGATCCAAGCCACGACCGGTGCACCGGCGGGAATCAGTTCGTCTCCCAGGGTTGTCTCCGCGACCGTCACCCGGTACATGGACTGGACCGGCGACCGAAAGCGCAGCACTTCTTCGATGGTCTGGGGAAGCAGGGCAGGTTCCCCCAGGAGACGGTTGATGGTGCCGGGCGATTCCGTCAGACACAAAACGGCGTTGCCGATCAGGTTGGTGGTGGTTTCATTGCCGGCCACGAGCAGCAGCGCGCAAAAACCGAGCAGTTCGGGCACCGTCAACTGTTGGCCGTCAATCTCGGCGGACAGCAGGGTGCTGATCAGGTCCTTGCCGGGACGGCTCCTGCGTTGGTCGATCAGGGCCAGGAAGTACTCCGTCATCTCAGTGTTTGCAGCGTAGTGATCCTCGCTGGCTGAACCGGACCGTGTTTGGCTGACAATCACATCGGACCAGTGTTTGAAGCGCTCACGGTCCTGGGCGGGGATGCCCATAAGTTCGGAGATCACGATGACCGGCAGCGGGTACGCCAATTCCCGGATCAGGTCCGCGCTGCCGCGGGCCGTGATCCCGTCCAGGAGCTCGTTCGTGAGCCCGGAGATGCGGGGAGCCAGTGCGTCCACAGCTTTGGGCGTGAATGCCTGGGTGACCAGGGAGCGAAGCTGCCGATGCCGTGGGGGATCGGTGGAGATCAGGCTCGAGGCGAACAGTTGGCCGGTCCCGGATGCATCGTCCCCGACCATGCGCGATGAGAATGATGCATGCTCGGACAGGGCACGCTGGACGTCGTCGTACCGGAAGACATGCCAGCTTCCCGATTGTTCGTCGTAAAAGACCGGGGCAGTTTCCCGCATTCGAGCGTAGTGGGGAAAGGGATCGAGCTGGTGTTCAGCGGACTGGGTGAAGTCCATGGCCGGCCTTTCTGCTCGTCCGGGCTACATCGGCCTGGCGGACGCCGGGGCCTCGGCCGGCTGAGCGTTTGACCTTGATTTTATCCAAAGCCTGCCCTGCGGTCATTAGCCACATGTGTGATGCGGGGGTTCCGGACTTTTCTTGCTGGGACGGCTGCCTGCGGCAGGTCTCGCCGAGGTACCCGATGAGTTACATCCCGGTCAGCAGACGGACCATCCGACTCGACGGCGCAGCGACGCCACTCATCCGGGGTGGTCTTCCTGGCTGCCGGCCAGCGGCTGCATCTGGTGTTCTGCCTTGTGGTCTCACAGGTGTGTTGGTGGACGGCAATCATCGTGGGGTTCATTAACGCTGCGTCCTAATGCTGAGTTCGCATCCAGGACTGGGGATTTAGATTCCGCGGACCGGGAGACAGCTAAGATCAGACAGGCCGCCCTGATCAGTTTGCGGCTGAAAGACCACTACCCCACACATCTACTGAGTTGGCCGCGATCCTGAAACGCCCGGGCGTTCCGTGCCCATCAGCCAGCACCTGAAGAGGACACCAGCAATGAGTTTGATCCGGCTGAACGACGTCAACGTCAGTTTTGAAAAGACCCAGGTCCTCCGCGAAGCCTTTTTCAAGCTTGACGCCGGAGACCGTGTGGGCCTGATCGGCAAGAACGGATCCGGCAAGTCCACCATCCTCAAACTGGTCCAGGGCCAGGTTGCCCCGGACACCGGAACGGTCGCCGTGGAACTGGGTACCAAGACGGCCTACTTCTCCCAGTTCTCCGAGCTGAACGGCGAGTCCACGATTTCCGAGGTCCTGGACGGCTTGTTCGCCCACGTGCAGGAAATCGAGGCCGAGCTTGCAGGAATTGATGCAGCCATCGCCGCCGATTCCTCCGATAACGCACGGCTGGATGAGCTGATCCACCGCCAGTCCGAGCTGTTCGAGGCTATGGACCGGCTGGATGGCTGGGACTACCAGCGCAGCATCGACAAAGTCCTCACCACCCTTGGCTTCAGTGAACACCACCGCACCTGCGCCATCGACGAGCTTTCCGGCGGCTGGCGGAACCGGGCAGCGCTCGCGAAGATCCTGCTCGAGGCCCCGGACGTCCTGCTGCTGGATGAACCCACCAACTACCTGGACGTTGCAGGCGTCGAATGGCTCGAAGGCTGGTTCAGGACGTTCAAGGGCGCCGCGATCATCGTCTCGCACGACCGGAAGTTCCTTGACTCCGTTGTCACCCGGATCATCGAAGTGGAGAACTACCACCTCCACGAATACCCGGGGAACTTCGCAGAGTATGTCGTGGCCAAGCAGTTCCGGCTCAAAAGCCTGGAAAGCCAGTTCGTCCACGAGTCGGAGCTGCTCGCCTTCGAAGCCGAGGGCATCTCCGACCGCCGGGAGGCTGCCAAGGCGGCGGGCAAGGGATTGGCGAACCAGCTGGCCAGGATCAAGAAGTCCAGGGCGCCCCGGCCAGTGGACCAGATCATCACGGAGATCTATGGCGGCCTCTACGTCAAGGATGTCCTGTGCCGGGTGGAATCGCTGGGCAAGGCCTACGGGGGCAGGACTCTTTTCAGCGGCCTGAGTTTCGAGATCGGCCGTGGCCACCGGATCGCGGTCATCGGCGCCAACGGCAGCGGCAAGACCACGCTGCTGCGGGCGCTCACCGGTGAAGAGCCGGCTGATGCCGGTACGGTGGCCTGGGCCAAGGGCGCGGGCATGGTTTCTTACAACCAGGTACTTGAAGAACTGGACGACGACGACACGGTCACCCATGCGGTGAACGCGATGCCGGACAGCCTGGCCCTGACCGCGACGAAGAAGTCGGTCAACAGGTTCCTGGCGATGTTCCAGTTTTCCGAAGCCGACCTCAAGCAGAGAATTGGCAACCTCTCCGGCGGCCAGCGGGCCCGGGTGGCGATGGCCCAGTGCCTGCTCTCCGGCGCCTCGGTACTGCTCCTCGACGAGCCCACCAACCACCTTGACCTGTCCAGCACGCAGGTCATGGAGCGCGCCCTGCTGCACTTTCCGGGGGCAGTGGTGGTGGTCAGCCACGACCGTTTCTTCACGGACAAGATCGCCAACCGCAGGCTGGTGTTCAGCACGGCAGACTCAGGCCACGGGGCGGTTGACCTGCAGGCAAGCTAAACCTGGCGTGACCGGCTCAGGCTAAAGCCAGCCCTTCCTCTTGAAGATGGCATACATCAGGGTTGCGGTAGCTGCCATCAGCAGGATGGCCATGGGATAGCCCGCGGCCCAGTGCAGTTCGGGCATGTGGTCAAAGTTCATGCCGTAAACCCCTGCGACGAACGACGGTGCGAAGAAGATCGCCGCCCATGACGAGATCTTCTTGACCTGTTCGTTCTGTTCGGCGCTGGCCTCGTTTTGCCGGTTGGCGGTCAGCGTCCCGTCCAGGGTGAGCGCGTTCTGCAGCAGGTCGCGGAACGAATCCGCACGGGAAATCAGCCGTTCCACGTGGTCCTCCACATCGCGAAGGCTGTGCTGCAGTTCAATGTTCACGCCGTACTTTTCGAAGCCCTGCTTCAGCTGCTCCATCATCTCCGGCAGGGGATGGATGGCCCGCTGGAACTGGATGACCTCGCGGGCGAGTTCGTAAATCCGGCGGGAGACCAGGGGGTCCCCGCTGAACAGTTGGTCTTCGATCTCATCGATGTCGTTTTCCAGCCCGGCAACCACCGGCGCATAGTCGTCCACCACCATGTCCAGCAGTGCGTAGAGGACCGCTTCCGGCCCGTGCCGGAGCAGATCGTCGCGGCTCTCCATGCGGCGCCTCACCCCCGCCACGCCGGCCATTTCAGCATGGCGGACGGTCACCACGAAGTTCCTGCCGGTGAAGATGTGCAGTTCGCCGAACTCCACCGTTTCGGTGGTGTCCAGGTACCGTGCCGGCCGGAGCACCGTGAACAGGTTGTCCGCGTAGCGTTCCAGCTTGGGCCGCTGGTGCGCTGATATGGCATCCTCCACCGCCAAAGCATGCAGCCCGAATTCGTCGGCGACTGCCGCCATCTCCGCGGCCGTGGGCCGGTATAGCCCGATCCAGGCCATGCCGCCATGATGGGCGAGGGTTTCGAAGGTCTGTTCCAGGCTCTCGGGCTCTGCACTGCGGAAGCCGTCAACGTAGACGGCGTTATCGATGATGGTCACGTGAGGTCATCCATTCTGGAATGCTGGCCCTTGCCCGGAACAGCCTGTGCGAGGCGGCTGATCAGGGGCTCGGTGCGGTAGGGAATGTGGGTATGGAGCGCCAGGACTGTTTCGGTCCTGATGACGCCCTTGATGCGGAGGATCTGGCGGAGGGCGGACTGCAGGTTGTGGGTATCGGTGGCTACGACGCGGCACCAGACATCGCCCCGGCCGGAAATTTCATGGACCTCCAAAACCTGGGGCAGCAGCCGGAGTGCGCCCACCACCCCGTCCAGTTCCCGGTGTGTCACTTCGATCGTGACGAAAGCGACGACGTCGTACCCCACCGCCGCGAGGTCAATCTCGCGTCCGCCGTCGTGCAACACACCTGCCCGGAGCAGTCGCCGGACGCGCGACTGTGCAGTGTTGCGCGCAATGCCCAGCAGCTCGCTGAGTTCCCCGATCTGGACACGGGGATCGCGGATGAGCGCCAGGAGTATCTTCAGGTCGGTGGGGTCGAGAGTATGCAAACTGTCACTTTCGGTTATCGCCGGTTCCACAAATTGCGAATTTTGCTCAATTCAACCACGAACAGCAGCGTTTTACGGCAGTAATGCCCCAGTATTTGGTTATCCATGTACACCCCGGGGGCGCGTCCCACAAGGACCCCGCACCCCGGCAGATGCCAAGGCAACACCAATCAATGACTGTCTTTAGTGAACTCCGCATGCGCCCCGCCACAGCCGCGAGCCGGGGCTGGAATGCCTCCACCACAGCCCGGCTGGTGCTGGCCGGTGCGGTCATCTCCCTGCTGCTGGTCGGCGCTAACCTGGCCACCCCTCTCTACCCGCTGCTCCAGGCAAACCTGGGCCTCTCGCCGATCGGCACCACCGCGGCTTTCGCCAGTTACGTCCTGGCGCTTGTGGCCACACTGATGCTGGCCGGCCACTGGTCCGACCACATTGGCCGGCGGGCTGCGCTCATTCTTGCCGTCCTGGCAGGGCTGGCTGGCGGGTGGGTGTTCTCGCAGGCCGGGAACCTGCTGGCGCTTTCGGCCGGCCGGGCACTGCAGGGTGTGGCTGTTGCCCTGGCCACCGGTGCCAGCGCCGCCGCACTGCGGGAACTGCTCCCGTCACGCCCCGAGTGGGCCTCCCGCTTTACCCTGCTGGCCACCGCCGGCGGCGTGGCCGCGGGCCCCGTCATCGGCGGGCTGCTGTCCATGCTGCCCGGACCCACCACGGCGCCGTACTACGTCCATTCCGTGGTGCTGGCCGGAATGCTTGTGCCCTTGTTCTTGCTGAACGCCCGGCCGGCCATCAAGCCTCCGGCCGGACCGCGGCCCATCCTGGTCCTGGCACCGCGCCGTCCCTCGGTGTCCACCGAGGCGAGGGGCGCTTTCTGGCTTGCGTCCGCCGTCGGATTCCTCAGCTTTTCCGTGTTTGGCTTTTGCCTCTCATTGGCCCCCGGCTACTTCGCCCAGATCGTAGGCACCGACTCCCGCCCGCTGATCGGGGCGTTGGCAGGGATTACGCTGGGCGCGTCAGCGCTGAGCCAGCTGCTGGCCGTGCGGGGCCGCTTTGTGGTTCCGGCCGGGCTGGCAGTCCTGGGGTTCTCGGTGCTGCTGCTGGCGTCAGCCGCGGCCTGGCACAGCGTGCTGCTGCTGGTGGCGGCCAGCGCATGCGCCGGACTCGGTCAGGGCGTTGCCTTCCGGACCGTTTTCAACGATGTTGCCGCCAAAGTGGAGGTTTCGCACCATGCCCAGGTGGTCAGTACGGTCTACGTCATCACGTACCTGGGCAGCGCCGTGCCGGTCATCGGGCTGGGATGGGCCACTGCTGCGTTCGGGCTGCAGACCGCAGTGGCGGCCTTTGTGTCCGTGTGCAGCGCTGCCGCGCTGGCACTCGCCGCCGTGACTTTCCGGACGGCAGTTCAGCGGCGACCGTAGCCGCTAGTGCGGCTATGCCGGCAGCGGACCGTGGTTGCCCTGGATGTGCTCGAAGACCAGGGTGGTTTCGGTGTGGCCCACTACGGGGTCGGTGGCCAGGTTATCGAGGACCCAGTCCCTCAGGTCCTCGGTGCTTCCGACGGCGATGTGCAGCAGATAGTCAACGGAACCTGAAGTGTGGAACGTTGAAAGTACTGCGGGCAGGTGCGGCACCCGGGCCGTAAAGCGGTCGATCTGGTCCCGGTCGTGGGCCCTGAGCCGGACTGCCACCAGCGCCTGGACGGACCGGCCGATCGCAGAAAGGCTGAGCTTGGCCTCGAAGCCTTGGACGATGCCCCGCTCGGACAGCGCGCGGGTCCGCATGAGCGCCGTGGACGGGGCGATGCCCACCAGCTCTGCCAGTTGTTTGTTGGAGATCCTCGCATCGTCCACCAGGGCGGCGAGGAGACGCTCGTCAATGGCGTCCAGCGGTTCGAAGTGACTGCCCGGCCTGATGTTCTTTGGATTGCTGCTCATGGGATCTCCTCAACTGTCCTTGAGTTCATCCTAGACGCCTGATTCCGCCCGATCACCCCCGGTCAGCGCGTATTTCCGAATAATCGCCAGAGATACGTGCCGTTTGATGGCAGATAGTTCAGCAGTGGGCTGCCCAGCGCGGCTCCGTCACGTCAGGCCACATGCCGCGGCCCTCCGCGGGGGATGCACGACGACGACAGTCACCGCCGTGATGAACGTCATCACTACGATGGCGAGGGCAAGCGCCGTCCAGCCGAGGGTCTGGAAGAGCAGGCCGCCCGACCAGCCGATGAGGCTCGAGCCCAGATAGTAGGCCAGGTTGTAGAGCGACGCTGCCTGGGCGCGGCCGGTGGTGGCAATGCTTCCGGTCCAGCCGGAGCCAATGCTGTGGGCCGCGAAGAAGCCGCCGGTAAAGATCACCAATCCGGCCAGGATGAGGGCGAGCACTTGCGTGAGCGTCAGCGCCAGGCCCGCGGCCATGAGGACAAGGCCTGCCAGCAGGACGGTCCTGCGGCCGAAGTGGGCAGTCAGCCCGCCGGCCCACCGGGAGGTCACGGTCCCTGACAGGTAGGCGAGGAAGATGAAGCTGATCAGGGTGGCCGGCAACGCAAAAGGCTCTGCGGACAGGCGGAAGCCCAGATAGTTGTAGACCGCCACAAAGCCTCCCATCATCAGGAACGCCTGGACGTAGAGCGCCACCAACCGGGGGTTCCGCAGGTGGCCGCCGAGGATTGCAAAGGCGCCGCGGAGCCCGGCAGCCTTGGTGGCGGCGAACCCCTTCGCCCGCGGTATGAGGATCAGGAAGAGCACGGCAGCCACGGTTGCCAGCAGGGACACCGCCAAGGCTGCTGTCCGCCAGCCCCACAACTCACCCACCGGTCCGGCCACGAGCCGGCCGGCGAGGCCGCCCAAGGTGGTTCCGGCAACATAGCTTCCGGCCGCCATCGCGGCATGGGCCCGGTTCACTTCCTCGTTCAGGTAGGCGATGGCGATGGCGGGAATTCCCCCCAAGGCCATGCCCTCGAGCAGCCGGAGGGCAAGGAGCATGCCGAAGCTGGGGGCGAGCGGCACGAGGAGTCCAAAGACGGTGGCTGCCGAAATGCCCCAGGTCATGGCCTTGACCCGGCCTATCCTGTCCGCCAGGAAGGACCAGGGAATGACGGTGACGGCCAGGCCCACCGTGGCCAGCGAGATGGTCAGTGCTGCCTCGGCTGCGGTGACCTGCAGATCCGTGGCCATGATGGGCAGCACCGCCTGGGTGGAGTAAAGCTGGGCAAACGTCGCCACACCGGCGAAGGCCAGCCCCAGCAGGATCTTGCCGTACGTCGCTGAGCCCTTGGGGTGGCCCGCCCAGCCGCTCCCCTGGGGAGCGGAGGTTCCTGATGCGGTGGCGGTCTCTGGCATAGGTGAAGGGTAGGCTTTTGCAATTCATGCTTCCAATGCATGCTTCAGCTAAAATCAATAGCGGATGTGGAACATTAGGAAGCCGGTAGGGAAGGGAAAACCGAATGCTCACTAATCATCAGCAATTGGCAAAGCTCCTGCCATTGCTCCCCATCCTTTCGGAGCTCGGCCGCACGCAGCACGTCACGGAGACGGCCGAGCTGCTCGGAGTACCCCAGTCAACGGTGAGCAGGGCCCTGTCCCGGGCCAGCGCCGTCGTCGGAACTGAACTGCTCATCCGGGACGGACGGGGCGTGCGCCTCACAGCCGCCGCCAGGACCCTGCTTCCCTATATCGACTCAGCACTGACAGAATTCCAGGCCGGGCTCGACCTGGTCCGGCACGAATCGGACGTGGTCCGGGGAAAGGTCTCCGTGTCCTTTCAGCACACCTTTGGTGAGGCCACGCTGCCCCTGCTGATCAGCGCCTTCCGCAGCCGCCACCCGGAAGCCGGATTCATCCTGCGGCAGGGCGCACGGGACGCCTGCCTCACGGAACTCGCGTCAGGACAGGCGGATCTTGCCTTGACTGCCCCCGTGCCTTCGGCAAGTCGCACCATCGCGTCATCGGCACTGTACCGCGAGCCCCTGCGCCTGGTGGTGCATCACGGCCATCCCCTGGCAGCCCGCGGGAGCGCCAGGCTGCAGGACATCCGCCGGGACCCGTTCGTGGCCCTGGAACCGGGGTATGGCATGCGGTCGCTGACCGATGCACTGTTCCGCGAAGCAGGCTACCGCCCACGGATCGCCTTCGAAAGCCAGGACACGCACACCGCCCGCGGCCTTGTCTCCGCGGGCCTTGGCGTCAGCATCCTGCCACCCGGCGGCAACGGGCCGGGGCGTCACGTCAGCCCGGAGACGGGCAACCTGGGCTGGGTTGAGCTCGCGCTGGAGTCCGGGCTCGCCTACCGCGAGATCGGGCTCGGCTGGCGCCGCCGGAAGCCCGGACCGGACGCGGAACCGGATTCCGTCAGGTATTTCCGCGAGCTGGTCCTGCAGGAGGGACCGGAGTTGCTGGCGGGCCTGGTGGCCGCGCGCTCGCAGGGCAGCTGAGGACCGCCGCTTGAGACACGACGGCGGCCTTTCAGTAGGCTGATGAGGTGACTGATACCGAGCACCCCCAGGCCGCACCGTCCGGAAACCAACCCAAAACCGGCGGTGGGTCGAAAGATGCTCCCCGCACCTTGGCAGGTGTCATGATCGGCCTGGACATCGGCGGCACAAAGACCCGCGGGGTCCGCTTCGAGGACGGCGTGGCCGTGGCGGACCAGTCGGCCGGCAGCGCCAACGTCCAGAACGTCAGCCGTGAACAGGCCGCGCTGAACCTCGCGGACCTTTTTGCCCGGATCGGTGGCGGGCCGGTGGCCCAGGTGTATGCGGGGGCCGGCGGAATCGATACCGACGACGACGCTGCCGCCCTTGCCGCGCTCATCGCACCGCATGCCCCGGGAGCCAAGGTCACGGTGGTCCATGATTCGAGGCTGCTGCTCGCAGCCGGCGGCGCAAGCACCGGCGTGGCCGTGATCGCCGGGACAGGTTCCGCGGCGTGGGGCCGGAATGCGGCAGGGGAGGAGGCCCGGGCCGGCGGCTGGGGCTATCTGCTGGGGGACGAAGGCAGCGGCTACTGGCTGGGCCGTGAGGCCGTCCGGCACAGCCTGCGCCGCATGAACCAGGGGCTCCCCACCGACCAACTCACTGCGGCACTGCTTACTGCCTGCCGAGTGGACCACCCCAACCGGCTGATTGCACTCTTCCACTCCCCGGACACCGGCCGCCGGTTCTGGGCCCAACAGGCACGCCTGGTGGTGGACGCGGCCGCTGCAGGCCATGAGGCCAGCCGGGAGTTGCTGGACCAGGCGGGGAAGGATCTTGCGGCGCTGGCTGCGCAGGCGCTCCGGAAGCTGGAAATCGAGGGACCTGTGATTTTGGGGAGCGGGCTGGGCATGAACGTGGTCCCGCTCCAGGAAGCCTTCCGGAAGTATCTCGCAGCCGCAGGCATCACCGAGGTCCGCGTTCTGGACCAGGATCCTGTGTTCGGGGTCCTCCAGTTGGTGAAGGAGTAGTCAGGAACCGGTTGACCGCCGGCGCGGGGAGAGCCTGACGGCCGGCATCGGCGGAGCCGGGATGCGGCCGGCTTCCGGGCCTGCATCGGGGCCGTGCCCCTCGACCAGCCCGTAGCGTGCCACGCGTGCGGCATCGTCGGGCAGCGTCGCCTGCGCCTCCCACTCTTGGCGCGCCTGCTCCACTTCGTCGTGGGTGCGGCCTACGAAGTTCCACCACATCAGCAGTTCCTCCTGGAAGGGCTCGCCGCCGATGAGCAGGAACCGTGTGCCAGGCAGGGCCTCGACCTCCAACGCCGAGCGGCCCGTGCCCAGGTAGCCCAGCGGACCCGGCAGGACTTCCTGCCCATCGAGCGTCAGCCCGCCGTCGAGCACCAGGACAGCATGCTCGAAGCCGGCGTTCAGCGGCAGGACTGCCCTGCCTTCGCAGGAGATATCGGCCCCGATAATGGGGGAGTACATGGTGGCCGGTGATACCGCCCCCGCGAATTCGCCGGCCATGACCGTGGCGGTGAAACCCGGGCCGGTCGCCGAGGGCAGATCGCGGTGCTGCTCGAACGCCGGCTCCCGGTGGCGGTCGCCGTCAGGAAGGGCAACCCAGAGCTGAAGCCCGCGCTGCAGCGGCAGCAGCGCACCGGCGTCGGGAGCGGGCAGGACCGCAAACTCGGAGTGGGATACGCCACGCCCCGCCGTCATGATGTTCAGTTCCCCGGGCCGGACCACCACATCACTGCCCACACTGTCCCGGTGCCGGATGTTCCCGGCGAGCGGCCACGTGACCGTCTGCAGTCCGGTGTGCGGGTGCGGGAGCACAGACATGGCGGTGCGGTCCGGACCGAAACTGTCCAGGAAGCACCAGGCGCCGATGGTGGGCAGGCCGCGCTGGGGGAGGGTGCGCTGCACATTCATGGCCCGCACTCCACCCAGAGGGACCTCACGCTGGGGCCAGAGCTGGAGGCAGGGACCGGACGTCCCGGCTGCGTCGGCGGGCGGACAGAGTTCCTGCTGGGGTGCCACTTCCAAGTTCGTCACAGTCCCACTGTAGATCCGGACCGGGTCCGTGCCCATCCGCGTGGACCCATCCAACCGGGGCAGGCCTACGAACGAATGGTTACAGTAGGGATTCGCTTGCCCGGAATTGCCCGCGGATCTGGTTACGCTGGGAACTGATTGCGCTACGGTAATTATCAGTGCCTTTGCGACCACCGCTCCACCGTCCGATGCCGTCCAACAGAACGGGTAATGTCCGGGAATGGACCCAGCCATGATCGAGTTCCAGAGCGTCACCAAGCAGTATCAGGGCGGGAATCCGGCCGTGGATAGCCTCACCATGTCCATCGACAAGGGATCCATCACCGTTTTTGTGGGGCCCTCGGGCTGCGGCAAAACCACGTCCCTGCGGATGATCAACCGCATGGTGGAGCCGACGTCGGGCGTCATAACCGTGGACGGGCGTGACGTCACCACGGTGGCGGCCGCTGAATTGCGCCGGTCCATGGGCTATGTGATGCAGTCTTCCGGGCTTATGCCGCACCGTTCCGTGCTGGACAACATCGCCACCGTGCCCCGGCTTAACGGCGTCTCGAAGGCGGAGGCCCGCAAGCGTGCCACGGAACTGCTCGATGTCGTCGGGCTGGCTTCATCGCTCGGCAAGCGGTACCCGTCCCAGCTGTCCGGCGGCCAGCAGCAGCGCGTCGGTGTGGCCCGGGCGCTCGCAGCCGATCCGCCCATCCTGCTGATGGATGAGCCGTTCAGCGCCGTGGACCCGGTAGTGCGTGACGAACTGCAGCAGGAGCTCCTGAGGCTGCAGCAGGACCTCGCCAAGACCATAGTCTTTGTGACCCACGATATTGACGAGGCCACGATCCTCGGTGACAAGGTGGCCGTGTTCGCCGTCGGCGGGAAGCTTGCCCAGTACTCCACTCCCGAGGAGATCCTGCGGGCCCCGGCGAACGACTTTGTGGCCTCCTTCGTGGGCCGGGACCGCGGCTTCCGCCACCTCGGGTTCACCACGTCCGACGCCGTGGCCATCCACCGGGTGCCTACCCTGGTAGTTCACGGCGGGCAGTTCGACGGCGATCCCGCGGCCGTGACCGACTGGCAGCTTGTGGTGGATAAGGACATGCGGCCCTTGGGCTGGGCACGGCCGGGGACCGATACGGACCTGATCCCGGGAGGTTCCCTGTTCCATCCGGGTGAATCCCTGCGGCGGGCACTGGACTCGGCGCTTTCCTCCCCTTCCGGGCAAGGCGTTGCCGTGGACGGCGACGGCCGGGTCCTGGGGGCTATCAGGGCACAGGAAGTCCTGGCCGCCATCGAAGCCGCCCGGCAGGTCAGGCAGGCCGCGCTCTGATGGAGTGGTTCCTGGCGAACAGCGGAATGGTCCTGGAGCGGGCGGGGCAGCACCTTGTCCTGGCGCTGATCCCGATGGTCCTGGGGCTGGTCATTTCCATTCCCCTGGCCCAGCTGGCCCGGATCCATCCGGTGGTGCGGTCCGTGGTGGTGACGGCAAGTTCTTTGCTTTACACCATCCCGTCACTGGCACTGTTCATCATCCTGCCTTCCATCCTTGGAACGCGGATCCTCGACCCGATCAACGTTATTGTCGCGCTGACAATTTACGCCGTGGCGCTGCTGGTCCGGGCGGCCCTTGACGCGTTTGACTCCGTGGAAGAGGACCTCCGTCAGGCGGCCACGGCCATGGGCTATAAACCGTGGCTTCGCTTCGTCCAGATCGATCTGCCGCTTTCCCTCCCGGTGATGTTTGCCGGGCTGCGCGTGGTCTCTGTCAGCAATATTTCCCTGGTGAGCGTCGCGGCCCTCCTGGGCGTGGGCAACCTCGGCATGCTGTTTACCGACGGACTGCAACGGAATTTTGTGACCGAAGTGGTGGTGGGGATCCTGGCCATTCTGGTGCTCGCGCTGCTGATGGATGCGGTGCTGGTCCTGCTGGAGAGGCTGTTCACCCCGTGGACCCGCGCCGCCATGGCGTCCGGCCCGTCAGTTCCCGTCAACGCGCAGTACGTGGCAGACGCCAACGTCCATGCGGGGGCCGCACCATGAGCAACATCTTCACTGACACCTTTGCCTGGCTCGCTGCCCCGGTCCACTGGACCGGCAGTTCCGGCATCCCCGTCCGGCTGATGGAGCACCTCCAGTACAGCGCGCTGGTGCTCGTGATTGCCGCCGCCATCGCGGTTCCCGCCGGGCTATATATCGGGCACACGGGCCGCGGCCGCGTAGTGGCAGTTGCGGTGGCCGGTGCCCTGCGTGCGTTGCCCACCTTGGGTCTGCTGGTGCTCTTTGCACTCCTTGCCGGAAGCAGCCTGATGCCCCCGGTCTGGGCCCTGGTGATACTTACGGTGCCGCCGCTTCTCGCCGGGACCTACGCGGGGATTGCCAGCGTGGACAGGGCCGTGGTGGATGCGGCCCGGGCCATGGGGATGACTGAACTGCAGATCCTGTTCCAGGTGGAACTGCCCAACGGGCTTCAGGTGATGTTCGGTGGCATCCGCACTGCCGTGCTGCAGGTTGTCGCCACGGTCTCCGTGGTGGCGTACCTGCCGCTGGGCGGGCTGGGCCGCTACCTCTTTGACGGGCTGGTCCTGCAGGACTTCCCCCGGATGCTTGCCGGCTCGCTGCTCATCGCAGGGCTGGCAATTGTTATAGACCTCATCCTGGCCGCGGTGCAAAGAAACATTCTTTCGCCGGGCCTCAAAACCGATCCCCGCGGTGGCCGGACGGCCACCGCTGATCTCCCAGCTGACGCGCCTGCGCCAGCTGCTGTTCAAGGAGGCACCCATGAAAGATAACGTCCGGACAACCGTCACCCGCCGGGGACTGGCCGGCCTGGCCGCCGGCGTCGGCCTTGCCGTGGCGCTGACGGCCTGCGGCGGCAGCGACCCGCTGGCCACGCCCAGCACCAGCGCCACCAGCGGAGCCGGCGGGGGCGGGTCGCTGGTGGTCGGCTCCGCTGACTTCCCCGAGAGCCAGATCATCGCGGAGATCTATGCAGGCGCGCTCAGCGCCGCCGGCGTGACTGCCACCACCAAGCCGAACATCGGCTCCCGTGAAATCTACGTCAAGGCCGTCCAGGACGGTTCGGTGGACCTCGTGCCGGACTACAGCGGCAACTTGCTCTCCTACTTTGACGCCGCGGCCCCGGAAGTCTCAGCCGACGATGTCTCCAAAGCCCTTCCCGGCAAACTCCCTGACGGACTGGCGGTCCTGGACGCGTCAAAGGCCGAAGACAAGGACGCCATGGTTGTCACCAAAGCCACTGCCGAGAAGTACCAACTGAAGTCCATCGAGGACCTGGCCAAAGTCTGCAAGGATTTGACCATCGGGGCGCCTGCCACTTTCGAGACCCGCCCCTACGGCTTCCCCGGCCTGAAGGCCAATTACGGCTGCGAAATGAAGGCCCTGAAACCGTTCAGTGACGGCGGTGGAAACCTGACGCTCCAGGCGTTGCTGACCGATGACGTCCAGGTGGCGGACATCTACACCACCACCCCGTCCATCGCGGACAATGACCTTGTGGTGCTGGCAGATCCTAAGAACAATTTCAAGGCCCAGCAAGTGCTGCCGCTTTTCAACAAAGCGAAGATGACTGACAAGGCCAAGGAGGCGCTCAACAGCGTTTCCAAAATCCTGACCACGGATGACCTGATCAACCTCAACCGCGCCGTCAGCGGCAGCCAGAAGCAAAACCCCAAAGACGCAGCAGCCTCCTGGCTGAAGGACAAGGGCATCGTCAAGTAGCACCTCACGTTTTGCGGAAACCACGACGGCGGCTGCCGGACCCACAAGGACCGGCGGCCGCCGTCGTCCGTTTAACGCATGCGTGTGTCGGAGGTCTCAACGGAAGCACATCCTTCCTATGGCATATTTGATGAATGGCAGAATTCAAGCAGTCCACCAAGCTTCATAACGTCCTTTACGACATCCGTGGACCGATTCTTCAGGCCGCCCAGCAGATGGAGGCRGAGGGTCACCGSATCCTCAAACTGAAYATCGGAAACCCGGCCCCGTTYGGATTYGAAGCKCCGGACGCSATCCTGGTGGACATGATCCGTCACCTGCCGCATGCCCAGGGCTACAGTGACTCGCGTGGCATCTTCTCGGCCCGCACCGCCGTCTCGCAGTACTACCAGACCCGCGGAATCCAGAACATCCACGTTGACGACATCTACCTGGGCAACGGCGTCAGCGAACTGATCACCATGTCGCTGATGGCGCTGCTCAACGCCGGCGATGAGGTTCTCATCCCGACGCCCGACTACCCGCTGTGGACCGCCTCCGTTGCCCTCGCCGGCGGCAAACCCGTGCACTACCTTTGCGATGAGGAATCCGGCTGGCAGCCGGACCTCGAGGACATGGAAGCCAAGATCACGCCCCGTACCAAGGGCATTGTGGTAATCAACCCGAACAACCCCACCGGTGCCGTCTACCCGGAAGAGACGCTGAAGAAAATCGTGGCCCTCGCCGAGAAGCACGGCCTGGTGATCTTCGCCGACGAGATCTACGAAAAGATCCTGTACGAAGACGCCGTGCACATCAACCTGGCCGCGCTGACGGGCGACGACGTCCTGTGCCTGACCTTCAGCGGACTCTCCAAGGCCTACCGCGTCTGCGGCTACCGTGCTGGCTGGATGGCCATTTCGGGGCCGAAAAAGGATGCCGCTGACTACCTTGAGGGCATCAGCCTGCTGGCGAACATGCGCCTGTGCGCGAACGTCCCGGCCCAGCACGCTATCCAGACGGCGCTCGGCGGCTACCAGAGCATCAACGACCTGATCCTGCCCGGAGGCCGCCTGCTCGAGCAGCGCAACAAGGCCTACGACATGCTCAACGCCATTCCCGGGGTCAGCACCCAGCAGGCCAGGGGTGCCATGTACCTCTTCCCGAAGCTCGATCCCGAGGTTTTCCACATCCGCGACGACGAGAAGTTCGTCCTGGACCTGCTGCGCGAGCAAAAAATCCTGGTCTCACACGGCCGGGCCTTCAACTGGGTCCGCCCGGACCACTTCCGCATGGTTACCCTGCCGCTGGTAAAGGACCTCGAGGAGGCCATTAACCGCATGGGGGACTTCCTGAGCCGGTACAAAGGGAACTAGCCTGTGGTGACGCGCTGCTTGGCGCGCGGAACGATCGGGAAGGGACCGCCGTGGCCGGAGTCGTTGAATTTGAGAAGCATCCTGCCGAGACGCTGAGGGTGGGGAAAGGTTTTTCGCTTGCCAACGCTGATCCGGACGCGACGCCCGGCTATAGCGGAAACAAGGCCGATGGTGAAGCGCTGCTGGCTGATCTGGACGGGAAACTCTCAGCTTTGCAGGAAACGCTGTTTGCAGAGTCCCGGTTCGGCGGCAGGAAGCGGGTCCTCTTGGTGCTGCAAGCCATGGACACCGCTGGCAAAGGCGGGATCGTCAACCATGTCATGGCCACCATGGACCCGCAGGGTGTCCATTTCAAGGCGTTCAAGGCACCCACGGACGAGGAGAAGTCGTATGACTTTCTCTGGCGGATTGAGAAGGCCGTTCCCGCGGCGGGCATGGTGGGCATCTTCGACCGTTCGCACTACGAGGACGTTCTCATCCACAAGGTCCACAACTGGGCGACTCCTGAGGAAATCAAGCGCCGGTACCGGGCCATCAATGAGTTTGAGCGGCGGCAGACCGACGCCGGCACGAAGATCCTCAAGGTGATGCTCAACATCAGCAAGGACGAGCAGAAGGCGCGGCTCCTGGCCAGGCTGGATGACCCCGCCAAGCACTGGAAGTACAGCAGCGGAGATCTGAAGGAGCGGGCCTTCTGGCAGGATTATATGGACGCCTACCAGGCCGCTTTCGACGAGACCAGCAAGGACCATGCTCCCTGGCATGTGGTTCCGGCCAACAAGAAATGGTATGCCCGGATCGCGGTGCAGCACTTGGTGCTCGGCGCGTTGAGTGACTTCCGGCTCGAGTGGCCGAAAGCGGAGTTCGACGTCCCGGTTGAACGTGAACTGGTGGAACGCTCCTAGAGGGGCTGGTCGCGGGCGGCGGCAAGGCGCTTGCGGGCGCCGTCCAGCCACTCCTCGCAACGCTTGGCCAGCGCTTCCCCCCGTTCCCACAGAGCCAGGGATTCTTCGAGGCTGGCGCCGCCGGCCTCCAGCTTGCCAACCACCAGGACAAGCTGCTCGCGGGCTTCCTCGTAGCTCAGGGCGTCCATTTCGGGATCATGCTTCGTCTCGGGCATGTGCTTCTCCTTGTTAAAGTTCGCCGGTGGATGTCGCGCCGAATTGGCCCTCGGCGACCCGCACGGACAGCGCGGTTCCGGCCGGCGCCTCCGACGGGTTACGGACTACTGCGTGGCCGGCGGCTTCCGTTGCCCCGGCGGGCCGGCCGTCGGCGAGTTCCACGACGGCGTAGCCGCGGTCGAGGGTTTTTTGCGGTGACAGTGCACGCACCTGGGCCTGCAGATGCACCAGCTGGTCAGCTGCCCGCACCACAGTTGAGCTGACGGCCGCCGATGATCGCCGCAGGAGCCGTTCGAGTTCCTCCGCGCGCACAGTGACCATCCCCTCAGGGCTGGCAAGGACAGGCCGGGAATGTAGTGCGGCGAGCCGGTCCGTCTCGCGTTCAACCAGCCTGCCGATGCAGCGGCGCAGGTATTCCCGCGCCTGCCGCACGCTTGCCAGTTCTTCGGCAACGTCAGGCACGATCCGTTTGGCAGCATCGGTGGGCGTTGACGCGCGGAGGTCAGCGACGTCGTCGAGAAGGGGCCGGTCGGCCTCGTGACCGATGGCGCTGACAACCGGAGTGGCCGCTGCGGCCACGGCGCGGATCAGTTCCTCGCTGTTGARCGGCAGCAGGTCCTCCAAGGCGCCGCCGCCGCGCGCGATAACGATGACGTCCACGTCCTCGCGGCCGTCCAGCTCACGAAGGGCGCGGACGATCTGGGACACCGCGGTGTTGCCCTGGACGGCGACTTCACGGATTTCGAATTCAACAGCGGGCCAGCGCAGTGCCGCATTCTGCAGGACGTCCTTCTTGGCGTCCGAGTCGCGGCCGGTGATCAGTCCGATCCTGTGCGGGAGCATCGGGAGGGGCTTCTTCCGGGAATCGGCAAAGAGCCCTTCTGCGGCGAGAGCCTGGCGCAGGCGTTCGATGCGGGCCAGGAGGTCGCCCAGGCCAACCGGCCGGATGTCCCGGACCTGCATGTTGAGGCGGCCGGTCTTCAGCCAGAACTCCGGTTTGAGCAGGGCCACCACGCGGGAGCCGCGTTCCAGCGGCATGTTCTGGCGGTCAAGGACCTTTGTCCAGACGGACGCAGGCAGGGAAACCTCGGCGTCCACGTCCCGCAGGGTCAGGTAGGCGTTGCCGCCGCGGCGGTTCATTTCGATGACCTGGCCCTCCACCCAGGCCGCCGGCGCGCGGTCGATGTGGACCTTGAGTTTCTGGGACAGCAGCTGCAACGGCCAAGGATTGTCGGGCGTGGTTTCAGCGGCTGTGGCAGGAAGCGTCGTGGCCGCGGTGCCCGGGAGGGCAGCCTGTTCAGACATGCGCGCTGCCCCGGGAAGGTGTAGCTGGAGGCATGGCAGTCCTTTGTTCGGCAAGTGCGGGTGCAGCTTATGGATAAGGTTGATTGGCGGCTGTCATTCAACCTTATCCATAAGCTCTACCACTCGGGACTGACATCCGCCGTCCAGGAAGCAGTCCTAAGATGGCCTTGCCGCCGCCGACCAGTGAGGACCTGTTTTTTGAGCACCTTTGTCTCCGCAGTTGCGGCCGTTCTGGGCCTCCTGCTGTCCGCCGTGGCAATTCCGGCGATCTGGGCCGAGCGCACCATTGTCCAGGAGGATGGCTTCGTGACGCTGGCCGCGCCTCTTGGCCGGGAATCCKGGTTCCAGCAACGGCTCGCGGCCGCCACTGTGGGCACCATCGACGCCGGCGCCGTACCGGCCGCGCTGGCGGGTCTGGTCAGGCCCGTCCTGGAAGCGGCGGCAGCTTCCCTGACAGGGCTGCCCGGTTACCCCGCGGCGTGGGAGGAAACTCTGCGCAAGAGCCACAGGCTCAGCTTTGCCGACCCCGCCTCGCTGCCTCCCGAAGTGGACTCGTCCTCGTCCCTCACCCTGGACGTCGCACCCCTGGTGGCGCTGGCTACGGGGGAGATCTCGCGTGCGACCGGGCTGCCGCTGAACGCGCCGGAGCAAACGCTGATCAAGGTCGGGCAGTCGGGCCAGCGCCAGATGCTGGCGGGTTTGACCGCCTACGCGCCGCTGGGTTACCCACTGGCCATCGGTGCTGGAATCGCGTTTGCGTTGGCCTTGGTTGCCGCCCGCCGGAAGTGGTCGGTGCTCTTCTGCGTCGGCTTCGGGGCGCTGGCACTGGCTGGCCTATGGACTCTGGGCTCCACCATGGCGCGCGACGCGGTGCTGCGGACAGCCAGCGGAAACGAGGTTGCGGACATGTTCAAGAACGAGTTCGTGCAAGCGGCTTCAGCCAGCTTTGGAACGTGGGTCACGGGAGGCCTCATTGCGGGCGGTGTGCTTCTCGTTGCGGGCCTTGTGACCAGGGTCGCTTCACCGGGACGCCGGCGCCCCGACCGGTAGCATGGAGGCATGACCTCCTCCGTTTCCCTTTCGATGCCAACTGTTCCGCGAAGGCGGCGCTCGCCTGAGGAAGTATCCGCGGCAGCGCCGGTATCCGGCCCCAAGAAGGTCCTGCTCGCAGCTCCCCGCGGCTATTGCGCCGGCGTGGACCGGGCCGTCATCGCGGTGGAAAAGGCCTTGGAGCACTATGGCCCGCCCGTGTATGTCCGCAAGCAGATCGTGCACAATGTCCACGTGGTGAGCTCGCTTGAGGCGCAGGGTGCCATCTTTGTGGACGAAACGGATGAGGTGCCTGAGGGCGCCCTCGTGATCTTCTCCGCCCACGGCGTGTCGCCCGCCGTCGTCCAGTCCGCCGAGGACCGCGGCCTGCGCACCATCGACGCCACCTGCCCCCTGGTGACGAAGGTCCATAAGGAAGCCGTCAGGTTCGCCAAGGACGATTTCGATATCCTCCTGATTGGCCACGACGGTCACGAGGAGGTTGAAGGTACGGCCGGGGAAGCCCCGGAACACATCCAGATCATCAACGGCCCGCACGAAGTGGACAAGGTTACTGTCCGGGATCCCGAAAAGGTCATCTGGCTTTCCCAGACCACGCTGAGCGTCGACGAAACGATGGAGACTGTCCGGCTGCTCAAGGAGCGGTTCCCCACGCTGCAGGATCCGCCCAGCGATGACATCTGCTACGCCACCACCAACCGCCAGGTGGCCATCAAGAAGATCTCGCCGCAGGCCGACCTGGTCATTGTGGTGGGCTCAGCCAATTCCTCGAACTCGGTCCGGCTGGTTGAGGTTGCCTTGGAGTATGGTGCCAAGGCTTCCTACCGCGTGGACTTCGCCAATGAAGTGGACGAGGCCTGGTTTGAAGGGGTCGCGACCGTGGGCGTCACGTCCGGCGCCTCCGTTCCCGAGATCCTGGTTACTGATGTCCTGCGCCTGCTCGCGGACTACGGCTACGGCTCCGTGGAGGAAGTTGTCACCGCCGAAGAGGACCTGCTCTTCTCCCTGCCCAAGGAGCTCCGGGCCACCCTGAAGGAAGCCGGCGACGTCAGCCGCGCACTCGGCGGGCGCCGGTCCAGCAACTGACGGGCCTCGCTTGCCCCGGCGTCAGGCTGCGCTGTCAGGCCGCGGCCATCAGGCTGCCTCGTCGTCCTGCTGAAGCTCGGGGGCAGCCAACGAACGCGGCGTGACCTCCAGCGCTGCAGGAGTCAGCAGGCCTGACTCGTCCATCGCATTGAGTTTCCGGGCCGTGGGCAGGATCCGTGCCTCGAGGGTGCCGATCAGGGAGTTGTAACGGTCCACGGAAGACTTCAGGGAGGACCCGAGCTTCCCCACGTTCTCGCCCAAGGTTCCCATGCGTTCGTAAAGCTGGCGGGCGAGGTCGA
This sequence comes from Pseudarthrobacter sp. 01T43, assembly GCF_056398665.1. Taxonomy (NCBI): domain Bacteria; kingdom Bacillati; phylum Actinomycetota; class Actinomycetes; order Micrococcales; family Micrococcaceae; genus Pseudarthrobacter; species Pseudarthrobacter sp. 01T43. The sequence goes on from NZ_JBFTPV010000004.1 coordinate 131,594, forward strand.
ACAGTTCGCGCGCATTGTCCGTCAGCACATCCTGGCGCCAGGTGAAGGCCACCGATTTGAGTACGGCCAGAAGAGTGCTCGGTGAGGCGAGGACCACGTTCCGGGACAAGGCATGGTCCAACAGGGTTGCGTCCGCCATCAGTGCCGCCGCCAGAATCGATTCCGCTGGCAGGAAGCAGATCACCAGCTCGGGGGAGTTGCCTGGGATGTCCCAGTATTTTTTGTTGCTCAGTGCGTCCACATGGGCACGCAGGGCTTTCGCATGCGCGGCGAGCAGCGTTTGCTGGGATGCATGGCCCTTCGCCCCAAGACCGTTGACCGCGGGTTGCTCCGAACCTGATCCGGAGCCCAGTTCCTGGGCTTCAAGATACGAGGACAGCGGCACCTTGGCATCCACCACAAGCTGCTTCTGCCCGGGAAGCTGTACCACCAGGTCTGGCCTGATTGTCGAGTCGCCGCCGGCGCTGTGGACCTGTTCCAGGAAGTCGACGTGTTTCAACATTCCCGAGGCTTCCACCACCCGGCGCAGCTGCACCTCGCCCCACTGGCCGCGGGCACTGTTGGAGCGGAGGGCGGACTCGAGTGCGTGCGTGGACCGGATCAGCTGGGCATCGGACAGCCGGGCCTCCTGGAGCTGCTGCGCCAGCTGGCCGTACTGCTCAAGGCGGTCCCGCTCAAGCAGCGCCACCTGCTGCTGCACTGCCGTCAGTTTTTCCGCCACAGGGGCTAGGGCGCGGAGGACGTTGCCGTCCTGGCTGCGGGACTCGCCGAGTTCCCTGTTCTGCAAACTGAGCAGGCGGCGTTCGGCGTCGGCTGCGGCGAACTGCGCGTTCACTTCCGAAAGGCGAGCCGATACGGCGTCGAAATCCTCCTCCAGGGCGTGCGTACGCCGGCGGAAGAGCAGGTAGGTGGCCGCGGCGCCGGCGAGGGCACCGAGCAGCAGCATCAACAGGGCAAGAATAAGGGCTAAAGCATCCATAGGCTCACTGTGGCACGGGCCTCTGACATTTTACGGAAGCGACATATTCCGTCAGGCATTCCAGCTGCAGTCGGCACCGGCACGCGCCGCCGTCGCACCCGCTGGGGCCTGCGGGTGCCGCAACCGGTAGAATCAATGCTCGTGGCTCTTACTATTGGCATCGTCGGACTGCCCAACGTCGGCAAATCAACCCTTTTCAACGCACTGACCCGCAACCAGGTGCTGGCGGCGAACTATCCGTTCGCCACCATCGAACCGAATGTGGGCGTCGTTAACCTGCCGGATCCCCGGCTCAAGCAGCTCGCGGAGATCTTCGGCTCCCAGCGTTTGCTGCCCGCGCCGGTGTCCTTCGTGGACATCGCCGGCATCGTGAAGGGCGCGTCCGAGGGCGAAGGCCTGGGCAACAAGTTCCTCGCCAACATCCGTGAGGCCGAGGCGATCGCCCAGGTGGTCCGGGTGTTCGATGACCCCGATGTCATCCACGTCGACGGCAAGGTTGATCCGCGCTCGGACATGGAAACCATCAACACTGAACTGATCCTGGCCGACCTTCAGACCATCGAAAACGCCATTCCGCGGATCGAAAAAGAAGTCAAGATCAAGAAGCGGGACGCGGCCGAGCTCGCAGCCATCAAGGCGGCCCAGGCGGTTCTGGAACGCGGGGACACCATCTTCTCCTCGATCACCCGGGACAAGCTGGAAATGGAGCACCTCAAGGAGCTCAGCCTCCTCACCGCGAAGCCGTTCATCTACGTCTTCAACGCGGACGAGGGCATCCTGGGCAGCCCGGAGAAGCAGGAGGAGCTCCGTGCCCTGGTGGCGCCCGCGGATGCCATTTTCCTGGACGCCAAGCTCGAGTCCGACCTCGTTGAATTGGATGAGGAAGAAGCCCGGGAAATGCTGGAGATGAACGGCCAGGATGAGTCCGGCCTCGACCAGCTGGCCCGCGTCGGTTTCCACACCCTCGGGCTGCAGACCTACCTGACGGCCGGTCCCAAGGAAACGCGGGCCTGGACCATCCACCAGGGCGACACCGCACCGCAGGCAGCCGGCGTGATCCACTCCGACTTCCAGCGTGGGTTCATCAAGGCTGAAGTGGTCTCCTTCGACGACCTGATCGAGGCCGGCTCCATGGCTGAAGCCAAGTCCCGCGGCAAGGTCCGGATCGAAGGCAAAGAATACGTGATGGCCGACGGCGACGTGGTGGAGTTCCGCTTCAACGTCTAGCACCATCCTCGAAAATCGCGCCCTGGCAAAGCCGGGGCGCGATTTTCGTGTTGTGACTACCCAACCGCTGCCGGCGTCCATCCCAGGGCGGGACCCAATGTGGTGGCAATGTCGGTGAGGATCTGGACGTAGTCCTCATGGTCGAAGCTGAAGGGGAGCGCGAACGCCACCTCGTCGACCTCCTGGAATCCCGCATGGGCGTACAGCTGGTCCGCAATCTGGTCGCTGGTGCCAATGAGGTCGGCGGCGAACAGCATCCCTCTTGGCCCCTGCGGCGTCCGGGTCCGCGGCGTGCGTTCATCGACGTAGCGCTGGTACTTTTCCCGCTGTCTCGCTGACGCCGAATCAGTCGGGATCACCACCAGGCCCTGCGAGACCCGGGCTGGTCCGTTCGATTGGGCGGATGCCGCGGCAGCTTCACGATAGGCACGGATCTGTGATTGCTGGATTTCGGCAAACGCCGGCTCCTGATTCGCTTCGGGAAAAATCACACTGCTGGAGAGCAGGTGGAATCCGTTTGCCCCGGCCMACACGGCCGATTTCCTGCTTGCTGCCCCATACCAAAGCCGTTCACGTAGCCCGGAAGAGTGCGGCTCGACGCGGTTGGAGAATTCCTCGACTACGCCCTCCTTGCCGGAAAACTCCCGGACCGGTTCCCCTGCAATCAAACGCGCAAGCCGATCCACGCGTGCGTAGCTGAAGTCCTCCAGCTCGGCGGAATCCGGGTACAACTCGTGCTTCACCGTGTCGTAGTGCATCGGTTCACCCACGCTCAGGCCCGGGTTGATTCGTCCGCCGGCGAGCAGATCCACGGTGGCCAGGTCCTCGGCGAGGCGCAACGGGTTTTCCCAGCCCATCGGGGTCACGGCGGTTCCGAGCTCGATCCGGGAGGTGCGTTGGCTGGCCGCGGCCATGATTGCAACGGGGGAGGAGATTCCGAATTGCAAATGGCGGTGGCGCAGCCAGGCGCTGTCGAATCCAAGCCGCTCGCCGAGTTCGATGACCTGCAACGTCGATTCGTGCCCCACGGCTGGATCCGCAGGATCGAACAGTCCAATAGTGAGGAATCCAAGCTTGCGCAATGGTTGTGAAGACTGGGGCATGGGCTTCCTTCGGGATCGGTGGACGGCTGATCCTCATGATATGCGGGAGACGGACGTTGCTCCTGGGCCCGCCCCTGGAACCGTTAGAATTCAATAAAAACCAAGAGACTCAACGGCGTGTGGGTAGAAAAGTACGTTCCGCTTCATCGTCTGATTCCGGAACTGGCAAAGGAGAAGGCATGCCGCTGAGGCGTCTGATTCAGGTCATTACCGGGGCCATCGCTGCGGCACTGGTCATTTCGGGATGCTCCGGCGCGGGGGGAACCGCGCCCGTGGTGGTGGGCGAGACAAAGCGCGGCGGAAGCGTCACGGTGGCCGAGGTGAACGCCTTCACTTCCTTTAACCCGTTCAGCGCCACAGGCAACACGGATATCAACACCAAGATCGGCCAAATCACCCATTCCGGGTTCTACTACGTGGACAACACCGAAAAGGTGGTCCGCAACGAGAAGTTCGGCCACTACGAAAAAGTGTCCGACCGGCCGCTGAAAGTGAAATACACCGTCAACGAGGGTGTGAAATGGTCCGACGGCGACGCCATAGACGCCGGGGACCTCCTCCTGGCGTGGGCGGCCGGTTCAGGCTATTTCGACGACGCCGACGCCAAGTCCGGGACCGGCACCACCTACTTTTCTTCCGCCTCCGACAGGACCGGCCTGGCGGCCACTGCCGTCCCCGAAATTGGAAGTGACGGCCGTTCGATAACCCTTGAGTACCTGTCACCGTACGCGGACTGGGAGGTGGCGTTCGACGTCGGCCTTCCCGCCCACGTTGTCGCCGCAAAAAGCGGCCTGAACGACGAACGCGGCCTCATCGAGTTGCTCAGGGACTCGCCCCGCGGTAACGCAGAACGCCCAGCGTTGAATGCCCCGCTGAAGCGTGTCAGCGATTTTTGGAACTCTGGCTTCGACACCAAGACGCTGCCGCAGGACCCGGCGATGTATCTCTCCAGCGGTCCCTACATCACCCGGGACATCGTTCCGAACGTCTCCATGACGCTCGTTCGAAACAAGGATTATGTGTGGGGTGCTGAGCCCTATCTGGATGAGATCACCGTGCGCTTCACCGGCGCAGCCGGTGCCGCCGTCGAGGCGCTTCGCGCCGGCCAGGCAGACATCATTGCCCCGCAGCCCTCTGCCGGTACCGAAGGCCTTTTCGATGGGCTTGCTGCACAGGGAAACACTGTGCAGCGGTACAACCAGTCAGGCTATGACCATCTTGACCTGAAGTTCTCCGGCGCATTCGCGCAGAAGGATGTCCGCGAGGCGTTCCTCAAGACCGTTCCGCGGGAGGAGATCGTCAAGGACGTGGTGGGCGGCCTGGTGGACGATGCGAAGCCGCTGGACTCGTACGTTTTCCTGCCGTCCCATCCCAAGTACGCGGAGGCCGTCAAGAACAACGGATCCGCTGCGTATTCAAAGGTGGATATCCAGGGCGCAACTTCCCAACTCCGCGGTGCTGCCCCGACCATCCGGATCCTGTACAACAAAGACAATCCCAACCGCGCACGCGCCTTTACCCTCATTCGGGATTCGGCCCGGGCCGCCGGCTTCACCGTTGAAGACGCAGGCCTCGGCAGTTCTGATTGGGTAGCAGCGCTCAGTAAGGGCACCTACGACGCTGCCATCCTGGGCTGGGTCGGTCCCAGTGTTGGTGTCAGCCGCGTTCCTCAGATCTTCAAGACCGGGGGAGGCAGCAACTTCAACGCGTTCTCCGACAACGATGCGGATAGAGCCATGGAGGAATTAGCAAGCACCACGGACCTGGGAAAACAGGACGAACTGTTGGCCAGCGTGGACAAGCGGGTGTGGCAAGCCGCCTACGGTTTGCCGCTCTACCAGACCACCGGAACCGTGGCGTACAGCAACCGGGTGACCGGTATTCAACCCAGCTCCGGCCCGCTGGGCATGTGGTGGAACGTGTGGGAATGGCGCCTGAAATAGGGCCGGGAGGCGGGCTTGCCGAGGGCCACAGGACCCGGGGCAAGGCCGATTTCGTCCTCGGTCCTACCAACGAGTAGCATGTGACTTGCGCAACTTTCCGGGGCAGGCTAGTTATCGGCGGTTAACTGATTACGGTTTGGCAACGGTGTACCAGTATTTGGACTTTGTGCAGTTAGGCTACTCATACATGGGCTGCGTCACAGTGTAGATTCTGCGACGAGCCCGCCGGGGAGCAAAAGATTTCCCCTAAACATCTCCCACAACTCATAGGAGGCGGAATGCGTTTCACGCGCACTTCCAAAGCACTCGGCATGGTGGCGATCGCCGCCCTGGCCCTAACCGGCTGCGGCGCTGGAGGCGGCAGCAATGGCGGTGCCAGCCAATCTGCCGGTGACCCCAACAAGGTCATCACCGCTTACAGCAACGAACCCCAGAACCCCCTGCTGCCGGCCAACACGAACGAAGTTTACGGCGGCCGCGTTGTCGAACTGCTCTTCGAAGGCCTCCGCAGCTACGACGCCGACGGCAAGCCGGTCAACGCCCTGGCAGATTCCATTGAGTCGAGTGACGCGCAGAACTGGACCATCAAGGTCAAGCAGGGTCACAAGTTCACCAACGGTGAGGCCATCACGGCCAAGACCTTTGTGGATTCCTGGAACTTCGCCGCGAACTCCAAGAACCTGCAGAACAACGGCTTCTTCTTCGAGTCCATTGCAGGCTATGAGGATGTCTCGGCTGTAACCACCGCGAAAGCGGCGGACGGCAAGACCACCACCACTCCGGCTCCGACCGCTGAGACCATGTCCGGGTTGAAGGCCACCGATGACTCCACCATCACGGTCAAGCTGGCCCAGCCTGAAGCTGACTGGTCGCTGCGTTTGGGCTACTCGGCCTTCTACCCGCTGCCCTCGGCAGCTCTGGCCGACCCGAAGACGTACGGTGAGAACCCGGTCGGCAACGGCCCGTACAAGCTCGAAAAAGCTGGTGCGTGGGTTCACGACCAGTCCATCTCGCTCGTGAAGAACGCTGACTACGAAGGCCCCCGCGGGTCCAAGAACGGCGGCGTAACCTTCAAGTTCTACACCGATCCGGGCCCCGCATACACGGATCTGCAGTCCGATAACCTCGACGTCACTGATGTCCTGCCGTCCAACGCGCTGAAGACTTACACCACGGACTTCCCGGACCGTAACTCCACCAAGGCCGTCGCCACCGACTCCACGCTGAATATCCCGGGCTACAACCCGAACTTCCAGGGTGAAGCCGGCAAGCTGCGCCGCCAGGCGCTGTCCTACGCCATCAACCGCGAGGAAATTGCCAAGGTGGTCTTCAACGGAACCCGCACCCCGGCCAAGGCCTTCGCGCCGCCGGTCATCGACGGTTTCAAAGCCGACCTCAAGGGCAGCGAAGTACTCAAGTTCGACGCCGCCAAGGCCAAGGACCTGTGGGCCCAGGCCGACAAGATCAAGCCGTACGACGGCTCGAAGCCGCTCCAGATTGCCTCCAACACAGACGGCGGCAACAAGGAATGGATCGACGCTGTAGCCAACGGATTCAAGAACAACCTCGGCATCCAGGCTGAAATCCAGCCGTTCGCCAAGTTTGCCGAAGTCCTGAACCTGCGCAAGTCCCAGCAGCTCCCCGGCCTGAGCCGCGCTGGCTGGCAGGGCGACTACCCGTCGCTGTACAACTTCCTCGGACCTGTCTGGGCCACGGGCGCATCCTCCAACTACGAGAAGTACTCGAACCCTGAGTTCGACAAGCTGCTCAAGGACGGCCTCGCCGCAAAGACCACCGAAGAGGCGAACGCAAAGTTCAACCAGGCACAGGAAGTCCTCTTCCAGGACCTGCCGGGTCTGCCGCTCTGGGACCAGGCACGGCCGATCGTGTGGAGCAACAACGTCATGAACGCCGAGACCGGCTGGAATGGCGGCATTCTCTACTACAACATCACGGCCAAGTAGTCTCCAGGATCTAAACTTGCAGTCAGGCAATTGGGGGTCCGGCATTTGCCGGGCCCCCATTGTCCTGTACGGCAGGAAGGCACACATGCAACCCCCCTCTTCGTTCCCCGAAGGCTGGTGATCCGGTGGTCCGCTTTATTCTGCGCCGACTCCTCCAAGTGATTCCCGTCTTTATCGGCACCACGCTTTTGGTTTATTACATGGTGTTCGCCCTACCTGGCGACCCCATTGCTGCGCTCTTCGGTGACCGCCAGCCCCCGCAGGCCGTCATCGATACCCTCCGCAGCCAGTACCACCTCGACCAGCCGTTCTGGGTCCAGTACGGACTGTTCCTGCAGAACCTCTTCACCTTCAACCTGGGCAATGACTTCACCGGCCAGCCCATCGCAGCGAGCCTCGCGCGGGTCTTTCCGGTCACGGCCATGCTCGCGGTTGAAGCGTTGGCCATCCAAGCCATCTTCGGCGTCGCCTTCGGCGTTTTCGCCGGTCTCCGCCGCGGCGGTTGGTTTGACTCCACTGTCCTGGTGGCCTCGCTGGTGGTCATCGCCGTCCCCACTTTCGTCCTTGGCTTCGTCTTCCAACTGGTTTTCGGCGTCCAACTCGGTTGGGCCAAACCAACGGTCGGCGCCAATGCTGACTGGGGCAGCCTGCTGCTTCCCGCCGTGGTCCTAGGCCTGGTGTCATTTGCCTATGTGCTTCGCCTGACCCGTGCCTCGGTGAGCGAAAACATGAACGCCGACTATGTACGGACCGCCACCGCAAAGGGCTTGTCCCGGCCGCGGGTGGTGATGGCACATATCCTGCGCAACTCCTTGATACCGGTGGTGACTTACCTCGGCGCCAACCTCGGCGGGCTGATGGGCGGTGCCATCGTGACGGAGGGCATCTTCAACGTTCCCGGCGTAGGCAACAAGCTCTATCAAGCGGTCCTGCGCAGCGAAGGGCCGACCATTGTCTCCATCGTCAGCGTCCTGGTGCTGGTCTTCGTGGTGGCCAACCTGCTCGTTGATCTCCTGTATGCCTGGCTAGACCCGAGGATCCGTTATGACCAGTAATAACCGCCACTTCGTGGCGCCCATCGACGAGACACCGCTGCTTGCAACGGACGCCGTCAGGACCGACCAGGCACCCCTGAGCCTGTGGTCGGACGCATGGCGTAAGCTCCGCCGTCGGCCGCTGTTTATCATTTCCTCGCTCCTGATCCTGGCGCTGGTGGTCGTGGCGCTCTTCCCCGGCCTCTTTTCGTCAGTCGCACCTAACGACGGCTGCGAACTGGGCAACTCGGAAGGCGGTCCCACCGCCGGCCACCCGTTCGGCTTCACGTTCCAGGGCTGTGACATCTATTCCCGCGTGATCCACGGCACACAGGCCTCCCTTTCGGTGGGTGTGCTTTCCGTGCTGTGCGTGCTGGTTATCGGCGTCACCATTGGCGCCATCGCCGGCTACTACGGCGGCTGGGTTGACGCAGTGCTCGCCCGCCTGGGTGACATCTTCTTCGCGTTGCCCCTGGTCCTCGGCGCCCTGGTCATTACCCAGCTTCCGATGTTCAGGGAAAACAGGAGCGTCTGGACAGTGGTGTTTGTCATCGCCCTGCTGGCCTGGCCGCAGATGGCCCGCATCACCCGCGGCGCCGTGATCGAGGTGCGCAATGCAGACTTCGTGACCGCGGCCCGGTCCTTGGGCGTTTCGAAGTTCGGCGCTCTGGTCCGTCACGTCCTGCCGAACGCACTGGCGCCGATCATTGTCCTGGCCACCCTTGAACTGGGTGTCTTCATCGTGGCGGAAGCCACTTTGTCCTTCCTGGGCATTGGCCTGCCGCAGGGCATCATGTCCTGGGGCAATGACATAGCGGGTGCCCAGGCATCCATCCGCACACATCCACAGATCATGCTCTACCCGGCAGCGGCGCTGTCCATCACCGTGCTGAGCTTTATCATGCTCGGTGATGCTGTCCGGGACGCGCTGGATCCGAAGAGCCGTCAGCGATGAGAGACAAAGAGATGATTACTCCAGAAATCAACATCGACGAGGCGGGCCCCGCAGGCGTAAAACCGCTGCTGGAAATCCGCGATCTGGCCATTACCTTCAAAACCGGCAGCGGTGATGTCCAGGCAGTCCGCAATGCGCACCTGACCATCATGCCCGGTGAGACCGTGGCCATTGTGGGCGAATCAGGCTCCGGCAAATCCACCACCGCGCTGGCCGCCATCGGGCTCCTGCCCGGCAACGGTGCGGTGTCCGGCGGGCAGATCCTCCTTGATGGGGAGGACATAGCCCACGCCTCCGAAAAGCGGATGATCGAACTGCGCGGAAATACCATTGGCATGGTTCCGCAGGACCCCATGTCCAACCTGAACCCGGTCTGGAAGATCGGCTACCAGGTCAAGGAGACCTTGCGGGCAAATGGGCGGCCCAGTGGCCCGGAGGACATCGCCAAGGTGCTTTCCGAGGCGGGCCTCCCGGACGCCCACCGTCGTGCCAACCAGTATCCGCACGAGTTTTCCGGCGGTATGCGGCAGCGTGCGCTGATCGCCATCGGGCTGTCCTGCCAGCCGCGGCTGCTCATAGCAGATGAGCCGACGTCGGCCCTGGACGTCACGGTCCAGCGGCAAATCCTGGATCACCTGGAAACCATGACCACTGAGCTCGGTACGGCCGTCCTGCTCATCACCCACGATCTGGGTTTGGCCGCCGAGCGGGCAGACAAGGTGGTGGTGATGTACCGGGGGCAGGTGGTGGAGTCTGGTCCCTCCCTGGAGTTGCTCAGGAACCCGCAGCACCCGTACACCAAGCGACTGGTTGAGTCCGCCCCGTCGTTGGCAAGCCGACGTATTCAGGTCGCGAAGGAACAGGGCGTGGAAGCGTCGGACCTGCTGGCGCCCGCTGCCGAGGCAGCCGTTGCGGAAAACGTCCTGCAGATCCAGGATCTCCGCAGGGTCTACAAGCTGCGCAGCGGCTTGGGGAAATCGACGGACTTCGCGGCCGTCGACGGCGTGAGCTTTGACGTCAAGCGTGGGACCACCACCGCGATTGTGGGGGAGTCCGGCTCGGGCAAGTCCACCGTTGCCAGAATGGTTCTGCAACTCGAAAAGCCCACTGACGGCAGGATTCTTTTCGACGGCGTCGACACCTCGCTGCTCAAGCCCAAGGAACTCTTCAAGTTCCGCCGCCGGGTGCAGCCGATCTTCCAGGACCCGTACGGTTCGCTGGACCCGATGTACAACATCTTCCGGACCATCGAGGAACCGTTGCGGGTCCACAAGATTGGTGACGCTGCCAGCCGCGAAAAGAAGGTCCGCGAACTCCTGGACCAGGTGGCGCTGCCCCAGTCGACCATGCAGCGGTACCCGAATGAACTTTCGGGCGGGCAGCGTCAGCGTATTGCCATTGCCCGGGCCCTTGCCCTGGATCCGGAAGTGATCATTTGCGATGAAGCCGTATCCGCCTTGGACGTGCTGGTCCAGGCCCAGGTCCTGAATCTCCTGGCCGACCTGCAAGCCAACCTGGGACTGACCTACCTCTTTATCACCCACGACCTTGCAGTGGTCCGGCAGATAGCTGACCACGTGTGTGTGATGGAAAAGGGGAAGCTGGTGGAAACGGGGTCCACGGACGACGTTTTCGAGTCGCCGCAGCAGGATTACACCAAGGCACTGCTCAACGCCATTCCCGGGGCGAAGCTTATGCTTCCGCCGGAAGTGGCCTAAACGGTAGGTCTCGGCACAGAGAGCAGGAGCCGGCGCCCGGAAGGGCGCCGGCTCCTGCTCTTACCGTCTACAACTGAAGATTAAGTTTCCGAAGGTTATCGCCGAGCAGGCCGCCCAGCGTCTTGCGCCCGGCGGCGTTCATATGGACTGCGTCTGCCAGGTTCTTGGCGAGGTTGTACTTGGTCAACCAGTCACCCACGCCAACAAACGGTATGCCGTGCCTGGCCGCCAAGGTCCCCAGCAGTGCATCCACCTGCGCCCTGCGACCGCCGCCGTAGTTTGTTCCGCGGGCCAGCGTGCCGATCATCGCGAGCCGGGTGCCCGGGTAGCGGTCCTTGAGGGCACCGATCAGGCGGTCCGCGTTGGCCACTATCTGCGCGTCCGTAGCGCCCTGGGCCGCGTCGTTGCCACCGCCCTGGATGACAATTAGGGCCGGCGTTCCATACGGAAGCTTCCAGTCGCCACGTTGCAGCGCGTCGATGTAGTTGCCTGTTTTTCCGTTGGCCGCCACAAAGCCGGTTCCACCGAGGCCGCAGAAGTGGACCTTGTAGCCCACCGCGGCCAGGCCAAGGCGCGGCCAGCCGTCGGCGGGCTCGGATTGTGAGTCGCCGATCAGGAGGGCGGTGTGCCTCATGTCCGGGACCACCACTTCGTCGCGGCCGCTGGCAAAATTACGGACAACCGAACCGGACGGGAGGCCTTCCGGATCAGCCCCGCGCTCAATGTAGCCCCCGGCAGCACCGCCCGCGGCTCCTGGTCCTGCGGCAGCGGGCGCACCGGCTGCTGGAGAGGGCGCCTGCGCGGCGGACGAAACAGGGGGTGCAGTGGGCTGCCCGCAGCCGCACAGGAGGACGCCGGCAGCGATTCCCGATGCGACTAAGCGGGACAGGGCCGAGGCATTTCGCATCAGTGGTTCTCCGGGCTTGAAGTATCACAGTAATAATGGAGCATCAAGTCACGAAAATCCAGTGACTTTGCCCACGGTGCGGCAGCGCCGGGCAGGTATTTGTTGAGCCCGCCGTTCGACCGACCTTGGTCGATTTTTAGGCGCCTTAGGCCGCAGCGTTTAGAATAATGGAAGGCGCCCTGTGTTAATGGGCCAATCCGTCGTGGACTCCGGTTGGAAATGCGGCGAAACAACAGCTGACTCACACTGAATCGAGCAATAACGCATGTCTGAAACCACCACCAACACTGCGGTAGCCACTGCATCACGCAGTGACCTGCGTAACGTCGCGATCGTGGCCCACGTTGACCACGGCAAGACCACCCTGGTCGATGCCATGCTCAAGCAGACCAACTCCTTTGCCGAACACAACCACCTCGAAGACCGTGTGATGGACTCCGGTGACCTGGAGCGCGAAAAGGGCATCACCATCCTCGCCAAGAACACCACGGTGGCCTACAACGGACCGTCCTCCAATGGTGAAACCATCACCATCAACGTCATTGACACCCCCGGCCACGCCGACTTCGGCGGCGAGGTGGAGCGCGGCCTGTCCATGGTGGACGGCGTTGTCCTCCTGGTTGACGCGTCCGAGGGTCCGCTGCCCCAGACCCGTTTCGTGCTCCGCAAGGCCCTGGCCGCGCACCTTCCGGTCATCCTGCTCGTCAACAAAACGGACCGTCCCGACTCCCGCATCGAGGAAGTCGTCCACGAGTCCATGGACCTCCTCCTGGGCCTCGCCTCTGACCTTGCGGATGAAGTTCCGGACCTGGACCTCGACAAGATCCTTAACGTCCCCGTTGTCTACGCAGCCGCCAAGGTAGGCCGCGCCTCCCTCGTGCAGCCTGCAGATGGCTCCGCCCCGGACAGCGAGAACCTCGAGCCGCTGTTCAAGGCCATCATCGAGCACATCCCGGCGCCGACGTACAACCCTAATGGCGTGCTCCAGGCACACGTGACCAACCTTGACGCCTCCCCGTTCCTGGGCCGCCTCGCCCTGCTCCGCATCTACAACGGAACACTGCGCAAGGGCCAGACCGTTGCCTGGGCCCGCGCCAACGGTGAGCTCAAGAACGTCAAAATCACCGAACTGTTGGCTACCAAGGCACTGGACCGCGTTCCGGCTGAGTCCGCGGGCCCGGGCGAAATCGTCGCCGTCGCCGGTATCGAGGAAATCACCATCGGTGAGACCCTGACCGACGTCGACAACCCGCAGCCGCTGCCGCTGATCACCGTTGACGACCCGGCCATCTCGATGACCATCGGTATCAACACCTCGCCGCTGGCTGGCCGGGTCAAGGGCGCCAAGGTCACCGCCCGCCAGGTCAAGGACCGCCTCGACAAGGAACTGATCGGTAACGTCTCCCTCAAGGTTCTCCCCACCGAGCGCCCGGACGCCTGGGAAGTCCAGGGCCGTGGCGAGCTCGCGCTTGCCATCCTGGTTGAGCAGATGCGCCGTGAAGGCTTCGAACTGACCGTCGGCAAGCCGCAGGTTGTCACGAAGACCGTCGACGGCAAGATCCACGAGCCGATGGAACACATGACCATTGACGTACCGGAAGAGTACCTCGGTGCCGTCACCCAGCTGATGGCAGCCCGCAAGGGCCGCATGACCAACATGGCCAACCACGGCACCGGCTGGTGCCGCATGGAGTTCATCGTTCCGGCCCGTGGCCTGATCGGCTTCCGCACCAAATTCCTCACCGACACCCGCGGTGCCGGCATTGCTTCCTCCATCGCCGAGGGCTACGAGCCGTGGGCCGGCCCCATCGAGTACCGCACCAACGGTTCGATCGTGGCTGACCGCACTGGCGTGGTCACCCCGTTCGCGATGATCAAGCTCCAGGAACGCATGTCATTCTTCGTGCAGCCCACCTCCGAGGTCTACGAAGGCATGATCGTTGGCGAGAACTCACGCGCCGATGACATGGACGTGAACATCACCAGGGAAAAGCAGCTCACCAACATGCGTGCAGCGTCCTCGGACACCTTCGAGAACATGACCCCGCCGCGCAACCTGACTCTGGAGGAATCCTTGGAATTCGCCCGCGAAGACGAGTGCGTTGAGGTGACCCCGGACTCCATCCGTATCCGGAAGCTCATCCTGGACGCCAACGAACGCGCCAAGGCCAGCCGCGCACGCGCCAAGTCCTAACCGAGTTTGTTGAAGCTGCCGGTACGGCAGGCGGGAAACCGCCGTCGTACCGGCAGCTTTCTTTTTGCCCGGATGCCGTTCCGGAGAGTGAATGCCGGAAGTCAGCGGCGGGCGCGGGACGCGCGCCGCTCAGGGGCGGGCGGGACCGCTTTCGCGGCGACCACGAGGTCCAAAGGAATCACGACGTCGGCCTGCCGCGTCCGGACGGTGCAGTCGCCGTCGTCCGTGGCCACCAGGTGGCCCAGGGCGTCCGTCAGGCCGCCGTCGATCCGGTAGCGGACCACAACCCTGGTTCCGGGCGTAGCAGCGGCCAGAAATTCCTGGGGCGTAGGCTGGGTGGGACTCACCAGTTCATACTATGTGGCCCGCTAGGTTCGCGGGAAAGGACTGGGAGATAATAGGCTCGGAAGTCAACAGTCCGGATCATTTCGCCGGATTCAAGTACCGGCGGTCGCCGGAAACAACGTGGAGAGGCAAGGGACGTGACGTACGTAATCGCGCAGCCGTGTGTAGATGTCAAGGACAAGGCATGTATTGAGGAGTGCCCGGTCGACTGCATCTATGAGGGTGAGCGTTCGCTGTACATCCATCCCGATGAGTGCGTCGACTGTGGTGCCTGCGAGCCTGTATGCCCGGTCGAGGCCATCTACTACGAGGATGACACTCCGGAGGAATGGGCCGACTACTACAAGGCCAATGTCGAATTCTTCGATGACCTGGGCTCACCCGGGGGTGCCGCGAAGATCGGCAACACGGGTAAGGACCACCCGATGATTGCTGCCCTGCCGCCGCAGAACCAAGACAACTGAACCGGGCCGCCCCGGTGACCTCAGCAGTGAACACTTTTGGCCTGAGCCTGCCCGATTACCCGTGGGAGGCGATGGCGCCGTATCTCGCGAAGGCCTCGGAGCATCCCGGCGGGGCCGTCAACCTCTCCATCGGCACACCGGTGGACCCCACGCCGGTCCTCATCCAGGAGGCCCTCAAGGCAGCCGCTGACGCCCCCGGGTACCCCACCGTGCACGGCACCGCAGGCCTGCGGGAAGCCATCGCCGCGTGGTTCGACCGCCGCCGCGGTGTTGCGGGGCTGGACCCGAAAAACGTCATGCCGACCGTCGGATCCAAGGAACTGGTGGCCTGGCTGCCCCTTTTGCTCGGGCTGAAGCCGGGCGACGTCGTCGTCCGCCCCAAAGTGGCTTACCCCACCTACGACATCGGTGCCACGCTGGCCGGGGTCACTTCGGTGGCGACAGACCGGCTGGACGAGCTCGACGACGCCACGCGCGCCAGGGTGCGCCTGATCTGGGTCAACTCCCCGGGGAACCCCACCGGAAGCGTGCGGGACGTCGAATCGCTGAAGGCACTGGTGGCCCAGGCGCGGGAACTGGGTGCCGTGGTGGCCTCGGATGAATGCTACGCGGAGCTCGGGTGGGGCCCCTGGGACGCCCAGCGCGGCGGCGAGCAGGTTCCCAGCGTCTTGGATCCCCGTGTTGCCGGCGGGTCCCATGAGGGTCTTTTGGCGGTGTATTCGCTGAGTAAGCAGTCCAACGTGGCCGGCTACCGTGCGGCGTTCGTGGCGGGAGACCCGGCCATCATGGCGAACCTCGTCAACAGCCGCAAGCATGCCGGCATGATCGTGCCGTACCCGGTGCAGGAGGCCATGCGGGTGGCGCTGGGCGACGACTCCCACGTCCTGGCCCAGAAGGATCTCTACCGCGGCCGGCGTGAGCGCCTGGTGCCCGCCCTGCAGCACTTTGGACTGGAGATCAAGGATTCCGACGCCGGACTCTACCTGTGGTCCACCGCGGGGGAGAGTACCTGGGAAACCGTGGCACGCCTTGCGGACCTGGGCATTGTGGTGGGGCCAGGCGTGTTTTACGGCGACGCCGGCAACGGATATGTACGGGTGGCGCTCACCGGCACTGACGAGCGCATCGACGCCGCAGTGGCCCGGCTGACCTCGACTCCGTAACAATCATGTTACTCGCGCCACAAACGCGGCGTTTTGTGGGCAAATAGACGGCCGCCGATTAGTGCCACCAGTCCATCGGGCGGTACTTTTTAAGTGACTATCAATGGTGGCTTTCTACAAGAAGGCAGCCCGGGTGTTGGATTTCCTGGATGAACAGGGACAGTGCCACGGCTCACCGGTTGGATCAAGCTTTCGACAGAGGCCCAAGCGCCTCATGAAGGGGACTCCATGACTGAGACCAACAGCGCAACCCTGCACCATGCAGGAGGCGAGCTCAAGCTCCCGCGCATCAAGGTTGTTGAAGGAAACGAAGGCTACGACGTTTCCAAGCTGCTCAAGCAGACGGGCGCAGTCACCTTTGACCCCGGCTTCATGAACACCGCAGCAACCACCTCCGCCATTACCTATATCGATGGCGATGCGGGCATCCTGCGTTACCGCGGATACCCCATCGAGCAGCTGGCGCAGCACTCCAGCTTCCTCGAGGTTTCCTACCTGCTGATCTATGGCAACCTGCCCAGCCCCACGGAGCTGGAAACATTCGACCAGAAGATCCGCCGCCACACCCTGCTGCACGAAGAGCTCAAGGGCTTCTTCAGTGGCTTCCCGCGGGACGCCCACCCGATGCCAGTGCTGTCTTCTGCCGTATCGGCGCTGTCCACTTTCTACCAGGACTCCCTGGATCCGTTCAACGCCGAGCAGGTGGAGCTCTCCACTATCCGCCTGATGGCCAAGATGCCGGTTATCGCCGCGTACGCGCACAAGAAGTCCATCGGCCAGCCGATGCTGTACCCGGACAACTCCCAGAACCTCGTGGAAAACTTCATGCGCCTGAGCTTCGGCCTGCCTGCCGAGCAGTATGAGGTGGACCCGGTTATCGCCAAGGCGCTGGACTTGCTCCTGATCCTGCACGCCGACCACGAACAGAACTGCTCCACCTCCACCGTGCGCCTGGTTGGCTCTTCCAACGCCAACCTCTTCGCCTCGGTGTCGGCCGGCATCAACGCACTCTTCGGCCCCGCCCACGGCGGCGCCAACGAAGCAGTGCTCAAGATGCTCCGCCAGATCCAGGCCGACGGCACCAAGCCCGAGGACTACATGGAGAAGGTCAAGAACAAGGAAGACGGCGTCCGCCTCATGGGCTTCGGACACCGCGTCTACAAGAACTACGATCCGCGGGCCAGGATCGTCAAGGACACGGCACACGAGATCCTGACCAAGCTCGGCGGGAACGACGAACTGCTGGAGATCGCCCTCCGCCTGGAAGAGAAGGCGCTGAGCGATGACTACTTCATCCAGCGCAAGCTCTACCCCAACGTGGACTTCTACACCGGCCTGATCTACAAGGCCATGGGCTTCCCGGAGAAGATGTTCACGGTGCTGTTCGCCATCGGCCGCCTGCCGGGCTGGATCGCGCAGTGGCGTGAAATGATCACCGACCCCAACACCAAGATCGGCCGCCCGCGCCAGCTCTACATCGGCGAGCCCGAGCGCGACTACCCGGTCCGCTAGTCCCCACCGGCTCCCAAACCCCACAAGCTCGGTCCGGGCCCCTCGCCGGTGTGGGCCCAGCACCGGTTCGAGTACGACGGCGGCCGGTCACCTTCTCCACGAAGGTGACCTCAAAACGGCAGTTACGGAGCAACGGATGGGGAGGCTACGAGGAGTAGCCCTGCGGGTTGTTCTTCTGCCAGCGCCAGTGGTCCTCGCACATCTCGTCCACGGTTTTGGTGGTGGACCAGCTCAGGTCGGCCAGGGCAGAGGTGGCGTCGGCCCAGAACGCGGGCAGGTCACCAGCGCGGCGTTCGGTGATCTCGTACGGAATGGGCTGGCCCACGGCCTTCTCGAAGGACCGGAGGACCTCCAGCACGGAGGAGCCCTTGCCTGAGCCAAGGTTCCAGCGGAACACACCTTCGCGGTCAGCGACGTGGTTGAGGGCTGCCACGTGGCCTTCGGCAAGGTCCACCACATGGATGTAGTCCCGAAGGCACGTGCCGTCAGGGGTATCGTAGTCGCCGCCGAAGACCATCAGCTTCTCGCGGCGTCCCACCGCCACCTGGGCGATGAACGGCACCAGGTTGTTGGGGATGCCCTGGGGATCTTCGCCGATGCGGCCGGACGGGTGGGCGCCCACCGGGTTGAAGTAGCGCAGCAGGGCGACGTGCCAGCGGCTGTCCGCGGCGCCCAGGTCTGCCAGGATGTCCTCGATCTGCTCCTTGGTACGGCCGTACGGGTTGTTGGCGCCGATCTCCATCTTCTCCACGTAGGGAATGGGGTTGTGCTCGCCATAGACGGTGGCGGAGGAGCTGAAGACGATGGAGCGGACGTCATGGCGGTCCATTACCCGGATCAGGTTCAGCGTGCCAACAAGGTTGTTGTAGTAGTACTTGAGTGGTTCGCGGACGGACTCGCCCACGGCCTTCAGGCCGGCGAAGTGGATGACGGCCTCGATCCCGTTGCCGGCGAAGACACTGTCCACTGCAGCCTCGTCCACGAGGTCGACGTTATGGAAGTCCGCGGTCTTGCCGCTGAGTTCGGCAACACGCCGCAGCGATTCCTCGCTGGAGTTCACCAGGTTATCGATCACCACTACCTCGTGACCGGCTTCCTGCAATGACAAAACAGTGTGCGAGCCGATGTACCCGGTGCCACCTGTGACCAGAATTTTCATGCCTCAACGCTATCCCAATTCCGCCGATGGACGGATTCCGGCACGGGTGTGCTAAATAATAAGGGTGCCCAAGATTGTTGATGCCGAAGCCCGGCGCGCGGAAATTGTCGAAGCGGTCTTCAGGATCATCGCGGTGGACGGACTCGAAAGGGCGTCCCTGCGCGAGGTGGCTGACGAAGCGGGCCTGGCCGTGGGTTCCGTCCGGCATTACTTTGCCGGAAGTGACGAACTGCTCCGGTTTTCGTTTGCCACCGTCGTGGACCGGATCCTGGCAAGGCTCACGGCGGCTTTGCCGGCGATCGCGGCCAGCGAGCCGGGATCGGCCGCGCACCACGAGGCGGTTTTAACCCTGTTGGGTGAATTCCTGCCGCTTGACGAGGAGCGGGCAGTGGATGCCTGCGTCTGGATGGCCTTCAAGAACGCCGCCAGGATCCGGCCCCACCTCTCCGCAGAAGGCGACCGCAGCCACCGGGAGGTGGCCGCCGTCGTTGGTCAGGTAATCACCACCCTGGTGAAGGACGACGGCGACGGGCACCACTCGCTGACGGTCGAGGCGGAGAGGCTGCTGGCGACGCTGGACGGGCTGTGCATGCACGCCCTCCTCCAGCCTGAATGGATGACTGCGCAGATGTGCCTTGACGTCCTGGACCGGCACGTGAGGAGCCTGGTCAGCTGACATTACCGTCCGCTGACATCGGGAATAGACTGGGATCCTGGGAGCGAAGCGGCCGGAAGCCGGTAGGCAGGCCAGAGGAGGAAATGGAATGCATCAAACAGGTGGTTCCGACTGGCAGATCACCACGGACACGTCCGGACCCCTGATGATCGCGCTGTTTATCCGAGACGCGGCAGGCCTCGACGGCGCAGGCCATCCTGCGCTCTCACACGCCGCACCGAAGGTCCGCCATGCAGACCATCATCATCTCACTGCCGACGTAGGCGGTGTAAGCGCGCTCAAAACCGAGTGGGAAGCCTGGTGGGAGCAGCTGCTCAAGGCCCATCCGCAGACTGCGCCGGAACTATCCCCACCGGACTTTGAGGCCTTCGGCAACTCCCCGGCCCTCCAGCGTGTCCTGCAGGCGCATTTCGGGGCAGCCCTGACCTGGGCCCGGGAACGCCGCAGTGAATACGCCCGGTTGGAGGCGGAGCGGGTAGCCAGCGGTTCGGACCAGATCCTGGAAGACATGGTGGATGACCGGCTCATGGAGGTTGGCCGGCAGGCGCGGGACTTCACGCTGACCATCATTGAATTGCCGCTGACCGAACAGCGTGCCTGGTACCTGGAGCCGGACAAGATCATCATGAGCCACAACCTTATGTCGCAGCCGGAACTCTTCCGCAGCTACGTCCAGCCGGTTGTGGAAATCCTCGCCTGAGGACGTCGGAACAACGAGTGTCGCCGGAACCGGGCTTTCGGCTTACAGGGTAGCCAGGAGCCCGGCAGTCTCTTCCAAAGCGCCGGGAACCAGCGAGTAGTAAGCCCATGTGCCGCGCTTTTCGCGGTGCAGCAGCCCGGCCTCGACCAGAATCTTCAGGTGATGGGAGACGGTTGGCTGACCCAGATCCAGGGGCCCGGTCAGGTCGCACACACAGGACTCCCCGGAAGCCTCGGCCTTGACAATGGAGAGCAGGCGGAGCCGGTTAGGGTCTGCAAGCGCTTTGAAGACCAGGGCTTTCTGTTTCGCCTCCTCGGCGCCCAGGGCAGGCGCTCCTGCCGGGGCGCAGCAGGAGTCATCCGTGCCGGGCTCGAGTACGGGAAGCAGGTTCATGTTCCCATTATGCCTAAATATTGATCATCATCAATATATGAGCTGGTGGCGACCGTGAAAACCGTGGCGAACGGGAACAGGATAGTTGGGGCTGGCGAGCCGCGAGAGCTAGGAGCTCCTCGAGGCGGAACTGTGCGGCACCACCACGTCATCCGCGGCCCGGGCAGCGGACGGGAACAGCGTCAGCAGCAGGCCGAGCCCAACGGCTGCGCCGATCAGTTGTGCAATTACAAAGCCGGGAACGGACGCCGGTGCGATGCCGGCGAAGGTGTCACTGAAGATGCGGCCGACTGTCACCGCGGGGTTAGCGAACGACGTCGAGGATGTGAACCAGTATGCGGCGCCGATGTAGGCGCCCACGGCGGGAGCTGCGAGGGCGCCCCGCTTTGTGGCGGCCAGGGCGAAGATCAGCAGGACGAGCCCTGCGGTGGCGACGACCTCGCCGAGGAGATGCCCGGTGGTGGCCCGCTCCTTGACCGAGATGGAGGTGCCCACCTCGAACATGGCGTTCGCGACCACACTGCCACTGATCCCACCGATGGTCTGGACAACGACATAGGTGCCGAGCTCCGGCAGGGTCAGCCCTGTTCCGCTGCGCCGGCCCAGGATCCAGTCCACCAGAGACACCGCAGGATTCAAGTGCGCGCCACTGACAGGCCCCAGCACGAGAATCAGGACCGTCAAACCGAGAACCGTGGCGGTGCTGTTCTGGAGCAGCTGCAGGCCCACATCATTGGGGGAGAGCTGCTGGGCGGCGATCCCGGAGCCGACGACGATCATCACGAGCAAACTGGTGCCGAGCAGTTCGGCGGCGGCGCGGCGCCACAGCGGTGGTTGTTGAGAAGTCATGCCAACAGCTTGACGGAAGGAATTAGCTCAGTCAAAATTGAATCAATGAATACTGATCCAGTTGAAGCGTTCCGGGCGCGCGTCGCCAAGCACTCGGCGCTCGCGGATCCTGCGCGGCTGCGCATCGTGGACCTGCTGACGCTGGGAGACCTTTCCCCCACGGAGCTTCAGGCCGAACTGGGGATGGCCTCGAACCTGCTGTCGCATCATCTGCGCACCCTGGAGGGCGCGGGCCTCGCAATCCGTCACCGCTCGGAGGCGGATAAGCGTCGTAGTTATATCCGGCTCGCCGCGGGTGCATTGGACGGGCTGGCGCCAGGCCGCGAACATGCGGCACGCCGCGTCCTCTTCGTCTGCACCCGCAACAGCGCCAGGTCGCAACTGGCAACTGCGCTTTGGCAGCAGGTGAGCGAAATTCCTGCAGCGTCTGCGGGAACGCATCCCGCGGACCGCATCGCCCCGGGCGCCATCAGTGTTGCAAGCCGCCACGGCGTCGCTCTCGCGGATCTTTCCCCGCGCCGGCTCGATGACGTGGTTCACGCTGAAGACTTCGTTGTGACGGTGTGCGATAGCGCCCACGAGGAAATCCCGAACCTGGGCGGGATCCACTGGTCCGTCCCGGATCCGCTCCGGCTGAATACCGCCGTTGCCTTCGAAAGCACCTACGCCGACATCGCCCGTCGCATCGACGGCCTTGCGCCCCGTCTGCACGCCGTCTAAGAGGCCTCATCCACCAATATTGACAAGCATCGATCTACCGTTCAATACTTCGTGCATCGACAAGCATCAATGTAAATAACAGGAGAAAACCACGTGAGCACTGAGACTGCCAAGAAGCCCTCCGTTCTGTTCGTCTGCGTCCACAATGCCGGCCGATCCCAGATGGCAGCGGCTTTCCTCACCACTCTGGCGAAGGGCAGCATCGAGGTGCGCTCCGCAGGGTCCCAGCCCGCCGATAAGGTCAACCCGGCCGCCGTCGAAGCCATGGCAGAGCTCGGCATCGACATGTCTGCCGAGATCCCCAAGGTCCTGACCACCGAGGCCGTGAAGGAATCGGACGTTGTGATCACCATGGGATGCGGCGACACGTGCCCGATCTTCCCGGGCAAGCGCTACGAGGACTGGGTTCTGGAGGATCCTGCCGGCCAGGGCGTGGACTCCGTCCGGCCGATCCGCGACGAGATCAAGGCCCGCATCGAAGGACTCATCGGGTCCCTCATCCCGGCCGCCAAGTAGGACTGCTGCTAAGAGAGGACAGCATGGATGCACTGAAGAACCTTCCCGTGGCCGTCATCGGCGCCGGACCGATCGGTCTCGCCGCCACGGCCCACCTGCTGGAGCATGGCCTCGAGCCCGTGATCTTCGAAGCCGGGCCGACGGCGGGCGCTGCCATCGAACAATGGCGCCACATCCGGCTGTTCTCACCCTGGCGGTTCAACCTCGACGCCGCCGCCGTCCGCCTGCTCGAAGCCACGGGCTGGGAACCACGCAAGCCCACGGCCCTTCCCTACGGCGGGGAATTCATCGATAACTACCTCGCCCCGCTGGCGGCACTCCCGGCCATCAGCCCGCGGCTGCAAACCGGCGCCCGGGTCATCGCGGTTACCCGGGCCGGTATGGACAAGACCCATACCCGCCACCGCGAGACCACCCCGTTCATCGTCCGGGTTCAGCATCAGGACGGTGAGGTCCGCGACCACACCGTATCCGCGGTCATCGACGCCTCCGGAACCTGGTCCACCCGCAACCCGCTCGGAACCTCCGGCCTGCCCGCCATCGGCGAGAACACCGCCGCGGACCGGATCTCCTCGCCACTGCCCGACGTCACTGGCCGGGACCGGGCCTCATTCGCCGGCCGCCGGGTGCTGGTGGTCGGCGCCGGGCACTCCGCCGCCAACACCCTGATCAACCTCGCCGACCTGGCCAAGGATGAACCGGACACCCGGATACTGTGGGCCGTGCGAGGGGCATCCGCCGAGAAGGTTTACGGCGGCGGTGACGCTGACGGCCTGCCCGCCCGCGGGCAGCTCGGCTCCCGGCTCCGCCGGCTGGTCGAGACGGGAAGGATTGAGTTGCTCACCGGCTTTGGCATTTCCGTACTGAAAACCTTGGACTCCCATGTGAGTGTCGAAGCCGTCGACGGACGCACCCTGGACGCCGACGTCATCATCCCCTGCACAGGCTTCCGCCCGGACTTGGACATGCTGCGCGAGCTGCGCCTGGACCTGGACCCTGCCGTGGAAGCACCCACCGGGCTGGGCCCGCTGATCGACCCCGAATTTCACTCCTGCGGCACAGTCCAGCCGCACAGCGCGATGCTGCTGGCACACCCGGAGAAAGACTTTTACATCGTCGGCATGAAGTCTTACGGGCGTGCCCCGACCTTCCTGCTGGCCACCGGCTACGAGCAGGTCCGCTCGGTCGCGGCAGCCCTCGCCGGAGACCAGGCAGCAGCGGACACCGTCCATCTGGTACTTCCCCAAACAGGAGTCTGCTCCTCCGACGGCGGCACAAGTTGTGACGTCCCGGCGGCTGGAGTGTCGTCATGACTGAACACCGTGAAGCCAGACTCGGACTGCAGGACAACACCGAGCTCCTGCACCGCATCAGCGCGCGTCTCGCGGACAGGTTTGCCGGGGTTTTTGCCGCCGAAACCGTCGAACGCTACGTCTTTGAGTCCTATGCGGCGCTGGCCCGGACCGCGAAGGTCACCGCCTACTTACCCGCCACCACGGAACACTTCGCCAACGACCGGCTGAGCGCCCTGGCCAAGTCCAAGGGAGCGGTGGCCGGCGGGGTGCCTGAGGTCCTGTTCGTGTGCGTGCAGAACGCCGGGCGGTCCCAGATGGCCGCCGCGCTGCTCACCGTCGAAGCCAAAGGCAGGATTCACGTCCGGTCCGCCGGCTCCCTTCCGTCGGCAGAGCTCGACCCCACTGTCGTGGAAGTGATGTCCGAGCTGGGGCTGGACCTTTCCCGGAAGTATCCCAAGCCGCTCACCGATGACGTGGTGCGCGCCTCGGACGTTGTGATCACCATGGGTTGCGGCGACTCCTGCCCTGTCTACCCCGGCAAACGCTACGAGGACTGGGACCTGCCGGACCCGGCGGACCATCCCCTCGAAACGGTCCGCGGGATCCGCGACCAGATCCACGACCGGGTCAAAACCTTGGTCGACTCACTCACAAAGGAAACAAAGCACCCCTGACCAGGCTCCCCGCCGGCTGATGAACCAACTCTCCGGCGGGGCCTGGCTGTCTACTGCGCGGGCGCGACGGTGATTGTCACTTGGCCCGCCGGGGCGTCGGATACCTGCCAGCCGGCCTGGTCCTTGCGGAGCCAGCTGCGGCCGGCAACATCCACCTGCGTCACGGCCAGGTCCTTGGCGTTGGCCACAGCCCACTGGGCCACGGACCATGCCTGGCTGCTGCTGGCGTCAACAACCAGCGACTCGCCCTCAACCGCGGTCGCCAGCGCCCCATAGGCCAGGGTCAGCTCCGTGTCCACCATGTCCGGCTGGCCCGCCTCCTGCGGTGCGCGCAGCGTGCACTGAAGCCCTTCCGGAGTCTGGCCGGACAAAGCAGACGCGAAGGTCCGGCCCATCACTTCATGATCGGCGTAGGCGGTGGGAAAGGCCGAGCGCTGGACGCGTTGGGCGGCGTCCGTGATCGCCAGAGACTCATAGCCGGGTATTTTGACCAGGGCGTCGTAGAACGCGTTGGCGGCATAGTACGGATCCATGATCTGTTCCTGGGTACCCCACCCCTGCGACGGGCGCTGCTGGAACAGTCCGCGGGAGTCAGGGCCGGCCAGGTCGCCGTGGTCAATGTTGCGCAATTTCGATTCCTGCATCGCGGTTGCCAGGGCGATGCTGGCTGCCCGTGCCGGAAGCCCGCGCCGGACGGCCACTGCGGTAATCAGCGAGGCATTAGCCGTCTGGTCGAGTGCGAGTTCCGCTGACTGTGTGCCGGTGTCGGCCGTGCAGCGTTCCGTAACCAGTGTTTCGGAACGCTGCACGAAGGCCACCACCGTATAAATACCGCCGGCTAAGAGTGCCAGGGCGAGCAGGAGCACTGTGGCGCGCCGAAAGCCACGTCCCCTAGCCACCACCGCGTCAGTTGGCGTGGAGGGCGTCGTTCAGTTCTACCGTCTGCCCCTTGCGCGGCAAGGCTTCGACGGCGCCCGTGGTGGAGTTGCGGCGGAAAAGCAGGTTGGGGACGCCGGAGAGCTCCGCTGCCTTGACGATCCTGGTGGTGTCCTCGCCCACTTCGTCCTTGGGTCCGGGAACACGCACGCGCGTGCCGGCGGTTACGTAAAGGCCGGCTTCCACCACTGAGTCATCGCCAATGCTGATGCCGACGCCGGAGTTGGCGCCCAGCAGAACGCGCTCGCCCACGGCGATCCGCTCCTTGCCACCCCCGGAGAGGGTGCCCATGATGGAGGCGCCGCCGCCGACGTCGCTGCCGTCGCCGGTGACCACACCGGCGGAGATGCGGCCTTCGACCATGGAGGTGCCCAGGGTGCCGGCGTTGAAGTTCACGAAGCCTTCGTGCATGACCGTGGTGCCTTCGGCGAGGTGGGCACCGAGGCGAACGCGGTCTGCGTCGGCAATCCGGACACCGGAGGGGACAACGTAGTCCACCATGCGCGGGAACTTATCAATCCCGTAGACGGTGACGGCGCCGCGGCGGCGAAGCTTGGCGCGGGTCAGTTCGAAGCCCTCAACTGCGGCAGGGCCGAAGTTGGTCCAGACAACGTTCGGGAGCTTGCCGAAGATGCCGTCCAGGTTGATGGTGTTGGGCTGCACCAGCCGGTGGGAGAGCAGGTGCAGGCGAAGATAGGCGTCGGCAGTGTCTGCCGGTGCTTCATCGAGGTTGATCTGGACGAAGACCACCTTCTGTTCGGTGCCACGGTCCGCGTCGGTGCCGTCCTCGGCGAGCTGGACCAAGGTGGCGTCCGCGTTCTCCACGGCACGCAGGCTGTCGGCCGCGATACCCAGGGCCGGTGCCGGGAACCACACGTCCAGCACGGTGCCCTCGCCGGCGGCGGTGGCGGTGGTGATGGTGGCCAAGCCGAAGCCGTACGCGGAGCGGTCTTCGGAGGTTGCGTTCTGGTCTTTGGGCGCGGCGGAGGTAGCGGTCTCAGTCATGCCCCCAGTCTAGCGAGAGGCGGGCATACGGTTCGAACTAGACTGGCAACGTGACTACCGAGACCGCTCCTGACCCGACCACCGTTCCTTTGGACCTCCGCCAGGACGTTGCCGTGCTGACCGCCGCCCTGATGGATATCAACAGTGTGTCCGGGAATGAGAAGGAACTGGCCGACGCCGTCGAGGTGGCCCTGCGCGCCGTTCCGCAGCTCCGTGTGGTCCGGGACGGTGACTCGATTATTGCCCGCACCGAACTGGGACGGCCGGAACGCGTCATCCTTGCCGGGCACCTGGACACCGTGCCGTTGCCTACAACC
The DNA here is from genome assembly GCF_056398665.1 of Pseudarthrobacter sp. 01T43. NCBI lineage: Bacteria > Bacillati > Actinomycetota > Actinomycetes > Micrococcales > Micrococcaceae > Pseudarthrobacter > Pseudarthrobacter sp. 01T43. The sequence goes on from NZ_JBFTPV010000004.1 coordinate 158,342, forward strand.
GACGGCGCCCGCGGCACCGTTCCTTCGACCTGGGAATCCGGCATTCCGGGGGAGGGCGTCCTCTACGGGCGCGGAGCCACCGACATGAAGGGCGGAGTCGCGGTGCAGCTCGCGCTGGCGGCCACCATGTTCGACGGCGGGGCGTCACCGAAGCGGGATGTCACCTTTGTTTTCTACGACCATGAGGAAGTGGAAGCCGTGAAGAGCGGCCTGGGCCGCCTGGTCCGCAACCACGGTGACCTCTTGGACGGCGACTTCGCCATTCTCCTGGAACCGACGCACGGCACGGTGGAAGGTGGCTGCAACGGCACCAGCCGCTTTGAAGCCACCACCGTGGGGGAGGCGGCCCATTCCGCCCGGGCCTGGATGGGCAGCAACGCCATCCACGCCGCCGCGCCGATCCTCGCCAGGCTGGCAGCATACGAACCGCAGACCATCAATGTGGACGGCCTCGACTACCGCGAAAGCCTCAACGCCGTGAAGATCAACGGCGGCACCGCGGGAAACGTCATTCCGGACCGGTGTGTGGTGGAAATCAACTACCGCTTCGCGCCGGACAAGTCCCCTGACCAGGCAGAGGCGCATGTCCGCGAACTGCTGAAAGGCTTCGACGTGGTGCGCACTGACGCTGCTGCCGGCGCCCGTCCCGGGCTGAACCACCCGGCTGCCGCGTCCTTCGTTGCCGCGGTCGGAGCCGAGCCCAAACCGAAGTACGGCTGGACCGACGTCGCACGTTTCAGCGAACTGGGCATCCCCGCGGTGAATTTCGGCCCCGGCGATCCGCTGCTGGCCCACAAGGACGAGGAACACGTCGAGGCCGATGCCATCCGCGAATGCCTCCGGGCGCTGCGGAGCTGGCTCTCAAACTAAGAATCGGGGCAAGCCAAAGGGCGCGGATCCCGAGGATCCGCGCCCTTTGCTGCCAGTGCTCCGGCCCCTAGACTTCCGCCGGGACCGCCGCCGCCGGAATGACAGCAGCGCCGGGTTTGCGCGAGAGGCGCTTCTCCAGCCATTTGGCCAGCGCCGCCAGTATCAGGCACATGCCGACGTAAAGTACGGCGGCGACAATTGCGGCCGGGATGATCGGCGAACCGTACTGGCTCTGGCTGCCAAAGAACTTGGCCTGGAACAGGATCTCGTTGTAGGTGACGATGAAGCCCAACGCGGTGTCCTTAAGGATGACCACTAGCTGGGAGATGATGACCGGGAGCATGGCCCGGACGGCCTGGGGGAGCAGGATGCTGGTCATGACAGCGCTCTTCGGAAGACCGATTGCGTAGCCTGCCTCGCTTTGGCCCCGCGGCAGCGATTCGATGCCGGCGCGGAACACCTCCGCCAGGACCGACCCGTTGTAGAGCACCAGACCGGCCACTACTGCAATGAACGGCGTGATCCCCTGGACGCCGACCGTAGGCAGCCCATAGTAGAAGATCATCATCAGGATCAGCAGCGGCACCGCACGAAAAAGCTCCGTAAATCCGTAGCACGGCAGGCTGATCCACTTGCGGTCCGACAATCGACCGAAAGCCAGCAGAATGCCCAGCACAAGGCTTAGGACAGCCGCGGTGGCAAACGCCGAGAGCGTTGCCCCCACGGACTGGGCAATTGTCTGCTGTACGAGCGGGAACGTGAACAGTTGCCATTTCTTGGCGTCAAACTGGCCGCTTTCGGCGAAGCGCAGGATCACGAAGCCGATTATCAGGAGGATCACCAGCGCCGTCAGGACACCGAGCAGCCGGTAGCGTGTTCGGGCTTTCGGGCCGGGGGCGTCGAAGAGAACGGAGCTCATCGGGTGACCTTCCACTTCTGTTCAAGTTTTCGCTGAAGCGCGGAAAGCATGAATACGAGGATGATAAAGACCAAGGCAACCCACAGGAGCCCGGTGAGCGCGGRCTCTCCGCGTTCGGAAAGATTCGCCCGGATCGCGCCGGCCTCAAAAACGGAAAAACCTGCGGCGACTGTCGTGTTCTTGAGCAGCGCGATGAAAACACTGAACATCGGCGGAATGACTGCCCGGAAAGCCTGCGGCAGGATCACCAGGGTCAGGGTTTGGGTGAAAGGAAGTCCTATGGCGCGGGCGGCTTCAGCCTGCCCTACCGGAACAGTATTGATCCCGGAGCGGACTGCTTCCGCCACGTAGGTGGCTGTGTAGAGGCTCAAGCCGATGATGGCCGCCGTCGTGAAGTCGATCGGGACAAGTCCCAGCTTCGGGTAGCCCAGGGCAAAGAAGAAGAGCACCAGGGTCAGTGGGGTGTTACGCACAATGTTGACGTAAGCCGTCGCCGCTGCCCGCATGGCCGGAACGGGCGACACGCGAAGGCTGGCCACGATGGTGCCGAGGATCAAGGCAAAGATTGCCGAGAAGAAAAACAGTATGAGCGTATTCCGAAACCCTGTGACGAAGAGGTCGGAATTATTCAGCAGCGTATTCACAGAATCGTCGCTTTCAGCAGGTGCTGTGGGGCGGCAGTACGGCCGCCCCACAACGTTGGTTAGTAGTTATCTACTGCGGGCTGCTGGACTTTGGTGCCCGACTGTCCGAGGGTCTTGTCATAGATCTTCTGCCATACCGAACCGCCGTCGGTGAGCGTCTTATTGATGAACTGGCGGAGGGCGGTGTCGCCCTTTTTCAGTCCCACACCGTACTTTTCAGTGGTGAACGGTTCGCCCACTACCTTCAGGCTGTCAGGCTCCTGGGCAGCGTAGCCGAGCAGGATGGCCTGGTCAGTGGTGACGGCGTCAACCTGGCCGCTCTTCAGGGCTTCGACGCACTGTGAGTAAGTGTCGAACTCAGTGGTCTTGGTGTCCGGGAAGTTCGCTTTGATGTTCTGGATCGGTGTGGACCCCGTGGCAGAGCAGACATTCTTGCCCGAGAGATCCTTCTCGGTGTTGATCGTGGAGTTGTCCTTCTTGACCAGGAGACCCTGTCCCGTCACGAAGTACGGCCCGGCGAAGTCGATCAGCTGCTTGCGCTTGTCCGTGATGGAGTACGTGCCGACGTAGTARTCRATGTCRCCGTTGGTRATGGCGGACTCGCGGTTGGCCGAMGGAATSGGCTTGWACTCGATCTTGTCCTTGCTGAGGCCGAGCGAGGCGGCGATCCACTGGGCGATTTCAATGTCGAACCCGGAGTATTCGCCCGTCGCCGCGTCCTTGAAGCCCAGGCCGGGCTGGTCCTGCTTGACGCCGATACGTACCTTGCCGGCGGACTTGATCGCGTCAAACGTTGGGCTGCCCGACACTGAGACGTTTTCGGCGACCTTGTAAGGGGCTTCGTCCGCGCTGGAGGTTGAAGTGCCGCCGCCGGTTCCGCCGCAGGCGCTGAGACTCAGCGCCAAAGCCGCGGTTGCTGCCAGCAGCATCGGCTTCTTCCGTAGTGAGAATGTCTTCATCAGGTACCTTTCATTGGTGGCTGCGGGTGAGCGGCCGGGTGCGAGTGCGAAGTGGTCAGTGGGTGAGGAGCTTGGACAGGAAGTCCTTTGCCCGGTTGCTCTGGGGATTGGTAAAGAACTCTTCGGGCGTTGCGTCCTCCACGATTTGACCGTCGGCCATGAAGACCACGCGGTCAGCTGCCTTACGGGCGAAGCCCATTTCGTGCGTGACCACAACCATGGTCATGCCTTCCTTGGCCARTTGGACCATGACGTCCAGGACYTCGTTGATCATCTCGGGGTCAAGGGCGGACGTGGGCTCATCGAAGAGCATGACCTTAGGCTTCATGGCCAGCGCGCGGGCAATGGCCACTCGCTGCTGTTGGCCGCCGGAGAGCTGTGCGGGCAGCTTCGGGGCCTGCGCACCCACTCCGACACGTTCCAGCAGAGCCATCGCTTCCTTATCCGCCTGCGCCTTGGGCGTGCCCCTGACTTTGGTCAGTCCAAGGGTGACGTTCTCAAGGATGGTCTTGTGAGCAAACAGGTTAAAGGACTGGAACACCATGCCGACGTCGGCCCGCAACCGGGCGAGCTCCTTGCCTTCCTCCGGCAGCACCTTGCCATCAATGCTGATGGTGCCGCCCTCAATGGTTTCCAGGCGGTTGATGGCGCGGCACAGCGTGGACTTGCCCGAACCTGAGGGTCCGATGACAACAACCACTTCGCCCTTCTTGACCTGGAGATTGATGTCCTTCAGGACGTGCAGCTGACCATAATGCTTATTCACACCATTCAGGGAGACGAGCGCGTCGCCGGGCACATGAGTAGTCATAAGAAGAATCTAGCGAACAAAGACCGCTTATGACGGGAATCACGCCATGTTCACGCGGAATCGTGATTCAAGAGATACCTGTCACTGGCACGTCACCGGGGCACTAGCCTAGGGGGATGAGCATCAACGCAGATCCGGCAAAATCCACTCAGCCGCGCCGTAAGGGTCCCCTCGAACTACGCCGCAAACAGGCAGCTGTGGAGATGTCCGATCAGCATCTGCTCGATACCAAGGGCGCAGGGCAGTTCGTCCATTCCGATCCGTGGCGGGTCCTTCGGATCCAAAGCGAATTCGTGGAGGGGTTCGGGGCCCTCGCGGACCTGGGGCCGGCCGTCAGCGTGTTCGGTTCGGCGCGAACCAAACCGGGGAGCCCGTTCTATGAAATGGGCATGGCGGTGGGCAGGCACCTGGCAGCCGCCGGCGTGGCGGTCATTACCGGCGGGGGACCGGGGTCAATGGAGGCTGCCAACCGCGGCACGGTGGAAGGCAACGGCGTCTCCGTTGGCCTGGGCATCGAGCTGCCCTTCGAACAGGGACTGAACCAGTGGGTGGACCTGGGCATCAACTTCCGCTATTTCTTTGCGCGGAAGACCATGTTCGTCAAATACGCCCAAGGCTTCATTGTTCTTCCCGGCGGACTGGGGACCCTGGATGAACTTTTTGAGGCGATGGTCCTGGTCCAGACCCGGAAAGTGACCTCCTTCCCGATCGTGCTCCTGGGCGTCGACTTCTGGGGTCCGATGGTCGAATGGATCCGCGGCACACTGGTTGCCGAGGGCATGGTTTCCGAAAAGGACCTGGACCTGATCCAGGTCGTGGACGATCCCGCCGAAGCGGTGGACCTGGTGCTGCACGGCACGGTCCGGGCCCCCTCAACTAATGGGGAGCAGCGGCCCGAATAGGCTGCCCGTCCGGATCTGGCACGATGGGTGCTGTGAGTTTTTTCCTGGTTTTCCTCGCTGTTGTGCTGATCGGTGCCACCCTTTGGGCCGGCGCCGGTGGCTCCCGCGGCATCCTGGGCGGCGTCCGCCGCAACCTGGGACGGGGCGCCAAGCCCACCGCCGCCCCTGCGGACGATGTTCCTCAGGGCGGAGGGCTGCTTTACGCGGGGTTCGCCCAGCCCCCGGCCAACCTGCCGCCGGTGCTGCTGCCGGCGGATGCGGGGCCAGCCGACGTCGACCTTGTCCGGTTCTCGCTGGGCCTCCGTGGCTACCGGATGGACCAGGTGGACCAGGTCCTTGACGATCTGCGCGACCAGCTGGCTGCCAAGGACGCCGAACTGGCGCAGCTCCGGACCCGGCTGCTCGACATCGAACGGGCGGCTGCGCCGGAGCCCGGCGCTTGAGCACTGATATGGGTGACAGGACGGGCCCGACGGCGTCCATCACCGCCTTTGGCGCCCGCGCCAAGGGCCTCATCCGGGGTTGGCCGTGGTGGCTGCAGGTAGCCGCCCTTTATGTCACGGCCCGCCTGGTCAGCGCCTGCATCTTTATCGCCGCTGCCCGGCACCAGGGGCCCAATCCCTGGTTTCCTCCCGCGCCCGACTACTGGAATTTCATCAACATCTGGGATGCGCGGTGGTATGACCGGATCGTCACTGACGGGTATCCCTCAACGCTGCCTACGGACGCCGCGGGCAACGTGCAGGAAAACGCATGGGCCTTCTACCCGCTCTTCCCTGCACTTGGCCGGGCGCTGGCAGGCCTGACGGGAGCCAGCCCGGCCGCGGCGCTTACGGTGGTGGCAATGCTTTCCGGACTGGGCGCCGCCCTCGCCGTGTACTGCCTGTTCAGGCACAGGGCATCGCACGGTACGGCGCTGTGGGGAACGGCGTTCTTCGCAACCTTTCCCGCCTCGGCCGTCCTCCAGGTTCCCTATGCGGAACCCCTTACCATTTTCCTCCTGGCCACCACGCTGCTGTTGGTGGTCCGGCAGCACTATCTATGGGCCATGCCGGCAGTGGTGCTCCTGTGCCTGTCCCGCCCGGTGGGTGTTCCGTTTGCGGCCATGCTTGGACTTCTCCTGATCGCCAGGGTGGTGGAACGGATCCGCACCGGCCCGGCAGGGGCCCACGGCGTGCGCGAGCTCGTGGCCCTCGCCGGCCTCACCGCCCTGTGCAGCGCCGCTGCACTCTTCTGGCCGGCCGCGGCCTKGGCCGCCACGGGCGACATTGCCGCCTATACCAAGACCGAAACGGTGTGGCGGGGCGACGACCTGGTGCCCTTCAAACCTTGGTTTGATACTGGCGTGGACCTTTTCGGTCCTGTCCTGGGGATCCCGGCGCCGTTCGTCTTCACGGCACTTTTTGCGCTCCTGCTCTTCTGCAAACCGGTGGTCAGGCTTGGTGCAGAGCTCCGCCTGTGGTGCGCCTGCTACATGGGGTACCTCCTGCTGTTCCTGCACCCCCAAACCAGCACCTTCCGCATGCTGCTTCCGCTGTTTCCGCTGGCACTCGGGGCGGCGCTGCTGTCCCGCTCGAGGGCCTACCGCGGCACCGTCCTGACCATGTTCGTCCTGCTCCAGATCGTGTGGATCGTCTGGTTGTGGGCGTGGGCCCAGCTTCCGGGCGGCGGCGATTATCCGCCGTGATGGTCCACGGCACCGCTCCGGCGGATCAGGGAATCCGACGCGGCCGTAAATGTCCATCGATTAGCTACGCGCGGGTAATTACAGGATAATAGGGAGTAAGCAGGGACAGCAGGATTCAGAATGTTCAGCAATGGCGGCATCAGTACGGGCCGCCATGGCGGCTTGATTTGACCACGCGGACACAGCCCGCCCGGGCTGTTATGTCCTGGGACTAAATGGAGGGGAAATTCCTCATGGCGGCTATGAAACCACGCACGGGCGACGGCCCTATGGAAGTCACCAAGGAGGGCCGCAGCCTGATCATGCGCGTACCGCTCGAAGGCGGCGGCCGTCTTGTGGTGGAACTTAACGCTGCGGAGGCGGCCAACCTTAAGGAATGCCTCGTGGGCGTTACCGAATAATTTCGGGACCGGGTCACCCGTGGGGCGAGGGTCCGCAGCTACAGGCTGCGGGCCCTGTTCTATTTCTTGACGGCTACCAGCAGGCCGTCGCCGGTGGGCAGCATCGCTGAGGCCAGCCGGTCGTCGTCGCGGATTGACTTGCCTACCTGGCGCAAAACCACGGTGTTAGTTTCACGGGCGGCCGGGTTGGCGACGCGGTCCTTGTCCAGGGCGTCGTTGATGATGAGCAGTCCACCGGTCTTCAGCAACCGGACGGCCTGTTCCACGTAGCCAGGCAGGCCGGGCTTGTCGGCGTCGATGAACACCAGGTCATAGGCGGCATCGGTCAGGCGCGGCAGGACATCGCCTGCACGGCCGGAGATGGTCCGGGTGCGGTTCGCTGGGCTGCCGGCCTCCGAAAACGCTTCGCGGGCAGCCTTCAGGTGCTCCACGTCAACGTCGATGGTGGTGAGCACGGCATGGGGACCGAGGCCGCGAAGAATGCAGACACCCGAGACGCCAGCGCCCGTTCCGATTTCGACGGCGGTCTGGGCTTTGGACCCTGCGGCCAACACCGTCAGGACCGCGCCGACACCCGTCCCGATGGGGGTTACGCCTAACTCGAAGGAGCGCTCCCTGGCACGTACCATGACCTCGTCCTCGGCGGGCAGATCTTCAGCATAGGACCAGCTCGTGGACTTGTCGGCGCTCATGGGGGATTCGCTTTCTGGGCGGCAGGGGAGTGTCTAGTACAGCCTACTGTGTCCCATCGTGTCAGCCGCGGAAGGAATCCGTTGCGCCGTCGGCTGAAGGGCGCCGCCGGTCAGGAAATTCCCAGCCAAATTTGAAATGATTGAGATCCGCTCATCCGCGAGGTGATCGGCGCCGAACCAGAGATGTCAACAGTATCCGGGCGATAGCAATCCACGATGGGAGTGGACGATGTCAGCATCAGATGTGACACCTGTCCCTGCAACAGAACTTTCCGCCGGCGCATGGGTTCGTCCCACCTGGGAAGAAGTGGTGGCCAACCACTCCGCTAAGGTGTACCGGCTCGCTTACCGCCTGACGGGAAACAAGTTCGACGCCGAGGACCTCACCCAGGAAGTGTTCGTGCGCGTCTTCCGTTCCCTGGAAAACTTCAAGCCGGGAACCCTCGATGGCTGGCTGCACCGGATCACCACCAACCTGTTCCTGGACCAGGCACGCCGGAAGAGCCGGATTCGCTTCGACGCGCTGGGCGAAGACGCGGAGTCCCGGATCCCCGGGCGTGAGCCCGGTCCCGAGCAGAGTTTCGAGCTGAACAATCTCGACCTCGACGTCCAGGCCGCACTGGAGGAATTACCGCCGGACTTCCGCGCCGCCGTCGTATTGTGCGATCTGGAAGGCCTCTCCTACGATGAAGTGGCCGCCGCGCTGGGAGTAAAACTTGGCACAGTGCGTTCGCGGATCCACCGGGGACGGACCATGCTGCGTGAAAAGCTGGCCCACCGGGACCCCCGCCCACAACAAGGCCGGAAGCCAAAGCTGTCGCTGCCGCGCATCGCCAGCATCCTCTGATCGGCACCATGACGCTCCAGAACCCCTTCGTCCGCCGGCACCACCGCGGAGCCGAGCATCTTCAGCGTTGCGCCGAGTGCGCAGCGGCAGTCAAGCGCGAACGCCAATACATAGAGCGGCTCCGCGAGGCCGCCGTGCCGCCAGCCAGCGACGACCTGACAGCCCGACTGCTGGCCCGGACCCAACTCCTGGCCGCCGCTCCGGAGCGGGTCCCGAGCCAGCACCCCGGTGCGCGGGCACTTGCACTCACAGCCGGCGGCACGGCGGCAGCGGCCGGCATCCTTGCCGTCAGTGCCTTCGCGTTGGCAGGGGACACTCTTCCCGCGGCGGGCACGGCCATCCACGCGAGCCTGACGCAGCACGCCGCCCAACTGCCGGCGGACGGCGGGGCGCTTACCGCCCCGCAACTGTCAGCGCTTCGAGCGGAGGGTTGGGTGTGCCCGGGGTTCGAGTCCCTGGGCTTTCAGATCCGGAGTGCCAATGCCGTCACGCTGAACGGCCTGCCGGCTGTGGAGCTGCACCTCTCCGACGGGCAGCACTACGCAACCGTGGTGGAGCAGCATCCCGGCTGGGCGGCAGCAGTCACCGGGGCGTTGGTGGTCAGCAGCCTGGCTCCCTGGACGGCCACCTATGCGACGGCCGAGGGGACGTTCCGCGTGGAGTCCGACCTCCCTGCTGGCAAGGCCGATGACACCCTTCCGGTGCTCGAGCAGCTCAGTTCCGTCGCCGCGGAAGGCATCGATGCAGGCGCCAGCACGGGGCCGGGCGCCGACCCGGCAACGGCCGGTGACGAATCGCCGGCAGCCCGCCTGGAACGCGGAATCCTCAAAATCGGGGAGATTCTGGCGGGGTAATGATGGCACTGTCTCGGCCCGGTGGGCACGAATCGTCAGAGCGGCTTCGGAGAGGGTAATCTTCCTAAAGTGTTTGGAATCAACGGCCCCGAGTTCTTTGTGCTGCTGATCATCGGCATCCTGGTGATCGGTCCCAAAAGGCTGCCGGAATATACCCAGAAACTGGCAAACCTGGTCAAAGAAGTCCGCCGCATGGCCTCCGGTGCGCGCGAGCAGATCAAGGAAGAAGTCGGGATCGACATCGAGGATGTCGACTGGAAGAAGTACGATCCCCGGCAGTACGATCCGCGCCGCATCATCAGGGAGGCCCTCTTGGATGATGACACCAAGCCCGTTAGCCAAGGGGCGCCCGCCGTTGTGGCCGCCGTCTCGGGCGCTGCAGCCGTCGGAAGCGGATCGGGGGTACCGGTGCGGCCGGAACGCGTGGTCCAGACCCTGCCGCCGGGCGCGCCCGCCCCGTTCGACTCCGAGGCTACCTAGCCCCGCTCCTTTTCAGCTGTTGCGTCAGCGCGGCTGCAACCCCAGCTTCAGCCCCGTCAGTCCCCGCGGTTTGGCAGCGAGTTTTCCGGCAATCCTATTCAAGGCAATGGCGGCCGGCGTCTCCGGCCGGCTCAGCACGATGGGCGCGCCGGTGTCGCCGCCCTCGCGCAGCAGGATGTCCAGCGGGATCTGTCCCAGCAGCGGAACCTCGGCGCCCACCGTCGCAGTGAGCCTTTCAGCGAGGATCGCCCCGCCACCGCTTCCGAACAGTTCCATCCGCCCGCCGTCGGGCATTTCCAGGTAGGACATGTTCTCGATGACGCCGGCCACTGACTGTCCTGTTTGGGTGGCGATGGCGCCCGCGCGCTCGGCGACGTCGGCTGCCGCGGCCTGTGGAGTGGTGACCACCAGGATCTCTGCCTTGGGCAGCAGTTGGGCCACGGAAATCGCGATGTCGCCAGTGCCGGGCGGCAGGTCGAGGAACAGGGCGTCGAGGTCACCGAAGTAGACGTCGGTCAGGAACTGCTCCAAGGCGCGGTGGAGCATCGGGCCGCGCCAGGCGACGGGCTGGTTCCCGGTAACAAACATGCCGATGGAGATCACCTTGACGCCGTACGCCACCGGCGGCAGGATCATGTCGTCCACCCGGGTGGGCGCCTGCGTAATGCCCATCATGGCCGGAACTGAGAAGCCGTAGACGTCGGCATCCACGATGCCAACGCGGAGCTCCTGCGCGGCGAGGGCACAGGCCAGGTTGACGGTTAGGGAGGACTTGCCCACGCCGCCTTTCCCGCTGGCAACAGCGAAGACCTTGGTCAGCGACCCGGGCTCGTTGAAGGGAATGCCGCGCTGGTTCCCGGCCCCGCGCAGCTGCTCCTTCAACGCATCACGCTGGGCCTGGTTCATCACCTTCAATTCAACCTCGACGGCGGTCACACCGGGAACGGCCGACAGTGCCCGTTCGGTGTCGGCCGTGATGGTGCCCCGCAGCGGACACCCGGCGATCGTGAGCAGGACTGCCAGCCTGACCGATCCATCGGGGGAGATATCAACCGAATCCACCATGCCCAGTTCCGTAATGGGACGGCGGAGCTCAGGATCTATCACAGTTGCCAGGGCAGCGTGGACTGCCTGCTCCAGGGTGGCGCTCATTCGGGCAGGGCTCAGCTTTCGGGGGTAGGGATGTGCGTCGGGATTACGGGGTCCGGATCTGTAGCCCCGCCCGCGGCGGGGCCTGTGGCGGCATGGCTGGGTTTGACCTTCTGGACCTGTTGCGTCCGGGGCGCGCGCTGTTTGTCACGCTTTTCCTTCAGCTTTTCCTTTATTTTCTCCCGCGGTGACTCGTGGCTGCCGGCCCCGGCAGGATCGTGGGTGYGGAGTTCTTCCTGGGCTTCCAGCATGTCCTCAAGAAGGGTCCGTAGCTCCGCCCGGACGTAGTCGCGGGTGGCGACCTCGCGCAGGGCGATCCGCAGGGAGGCAAGTTCCCGGGTCAGGTACTCAGTGTCGGAGAGGTTGCGTTCAGCACGCTGCCTGTCCTGCTGCAGTGACACGCGGTCACGGTCATCCTGCCTGTTCTGGGCGAGCAGCAGCAACGGGGCCGCATACGAGGCCTGGAGGGACAGCATGAGGGTCAGCAGCGTGTAGCCCAGCGCCTGCGAGTCGAACTGCCACTGCTCCGGCGCAAAGGTGTTCCAGACCAGCCAGAAAACGCAGAACACGGTCATGTAAACCAGGAACTGTGGCGTGCCCATAAACCGGGCAAAGCCTTCCGTGGCATGGCCAAACGCGTCGGGGTTGGGGGAAAACTTCGGGAGCATGCGCTGGCGGCCGCTCAGGGGTGTGTCCAACCCGCCCGTGGACGGAGTCTTGGCCATAGCGCGCTGGCCGGGATTCTTGGGGGCGCCGGTGTCAGCCAATGCGGCCTCCCAGTCTTCTTATCGGGACTTCGCCATCGTTGGCTCGCCAGTCGTCGGGCAACATATGATCCAAAACGTCATCAACAGTCACCGCCCCCACAAGCCGGCCGTCGTCGTTGACCACGGGGAGCGAGTTCAGGTTGTAGGTTGCCAGGGTCCTGGCAACTTCACTGATGTGGGCTTGGTCTGACAGCGGCTCCAGGTTCTTATCCACAAGGTTTCCCAGTGGCTCGAACGGCGGGAACCTCAGCAGTTGCTGGATGTGGACCACGCCCAGGAAACGGCCGGTGGGGGTTTCCAGGGGAGGCCGCGCGACGAAGATTGATGAGGCCAGTGCAGGGGACAGCTCCTCACGGCGGACGTGGGCCAGGGCTTCCGCGACTGTAGCCTCCGGCGGCAGGATCACCGGAACCGGGGTCATCAGGCCGCCGGCCGTGTCCTCGTCATATTCCAGCAGCCGGCGGACGTCCTCGGCCCCTTCAGGTTCCATCAGCTGCAGCAGCTCTTCGGCCTGCGCATGAGGCAACTCGCCCAGGAGGTCGGCGGCGTCGTCCGGATCCATTTCCTCCAGGACATCGGCTGCACGCTGGAGATCAAGGGCGGAAAGGATCTCCACCTGATCGTCCTCTGGGAGTTCCTGCAGGACGTCGGCGAGCCGTTCATCCTGGAGTTCGCTGGCAACCTCGAAACGGCGTTTGTCGCTCATCTCCTGCAAGGCGTCGGCAAAGTCTGCGGGCTTGAGGTCCTCGTGGTTGGCGACGAACTGGGTGGCCGCCTGCGGCTCGGTTCGGGCACCCTGCAGGGCGTCGGCCCAATCGATGATCATGGTCTCGTTGCGCCGCAAGCGGCTGAGCGGGGAAAGCGAGTGGCCACGGCGGACGAAAAGTTTGCTGACAAACCAGTCGCGGGAGCGGTGCTGGTCAATGGCGATGTCTTCGATGGTGGCGTCGCCGCTACCGTCCCGCAGAGTGACGCGGCGATCGAACATTTCCGCGACTACCAGGGTCTCGGCGCCGCGCTGCTCAAACCGGCGCAGGTTGACCAGTCCCGTGGAGATGATCTGCGTCTGGTCGATCGAGGTAATGCGGGTCATCGGCACAAAGACGCGTTTCTTGCCGGGAACTTCGACGACGATGCCCACCACGTGCGGGGCGCCCCGGCTGCCGCGGGAGAGCACCACAACATCGCGCAGGCGCCCCAGGCGGTCGCCCAAGGGGTCGAAGACGTCAAGACCCAGTAGGCGGGCCACAAAGACGCGCGAAAGATTTGTGCTCACGTTTACAGGCTACCGAGTCTGCTCTCTTTTAGCTGAATCTACAGGCGGCGCACATGCAGATAGGCAACAATGGGTGTATGTCAAACATTTTTGGTGCTCCCAAGGCCGGCGGTCCCACCGGGCCGGACGACGCCCGCATGGTTCCGACTGGTGACACGGTCGGCTCGTACACCTCCTACCTGGACGCCCAGAAGGCGGTGGACTACCTCGCCGACCAGCAATTCCCGGTCCAGATGGTTTCCATCGTGGGCAACGAACTCAAGATGGTGGAGCGCGTGACCGGCCGCCTCAGCTATCCGCGGGTGGCGCTCTCCGGAGCCCTCAGCGGCATGTGGTTCGGCTTGTTCGTCGGCGTGATGCTGTCCTTTTTCGCACCGTCGCCGGGGTACTTCTCCATTCTCGCGTCCGTCCTGATGGGTGCTGCCTTTTTTATGCTGTTCGGCATCGTCACGTACGCCATGCAGCGCGGTAAGCGGGACTTCACTTCCACCAGCCAGGTGGTGGCCACCAACTACGACGTTATTGTTGCTGTGGAAGCCGCCCATGAGGCGCGCCGGCTGCTCCAGCAGCTGCCCATGACCCGATCGGACGCGGCCGCCGCTCCCTACAGCCCGCAGGGCTACCAGACGCCGCAGTACGGCCAGCCGGGCCAGCAGCACGGGCAGGCACCCGCCCGGCCTGCCGGCTGGAACGACCCCTATGGTCAGCAGGGCGCAGGCGCTCCGGCTCCCGGCACCCAGGGCCAGGCCGCCGGCCAGCCCGCAGAATCAGGCCAGGGCATGCAGCCGGAGGGTGCACCGCAGCCGGCGAAAGCGCCCGCTGCGGCCGTCCGCTACCCCGACCTTCCGGACGGCCGGCCCCAGTATGGGGTCCGCGTCAGCGATCAGCCTGCTGCAGGCAGCCCAGGCTCAGGGCAGCCTGCTTCAGGTGAGCCCCAGGCCCGGAACGACTCACCGAAGGACTCAGGGGAACCAACACCCTAGGCCGGGGCCGCCCGGACGCGGGTCAGCAGCTCCGGTCTGTGCTGCCTGGGCCCTCACGCCAAAGAACTCCGTCCGCACCTGGCGATCGCTCGGGTGCGGACGGAGTTCTTTTTGGCTGCTATGCGCAGCTGCCGGCTATTTGACGCTGCCGGCTGTCAGGCCGCCCACGAGGTACTTCTGGAACATGAAGTACAGCACCACCACAGGGACCGCACACACCAGCGACGCCGCCATCATCTGCGAATACACCGGGATCGCTCCGCCCTCGACTGCTGACGCGAAGACCTGTAGTGCGACGGCCGCAGTGTGGGTGTCCGGGCGGGTGAAGACCGATGCGAACAGGACATCGTTCCAGCCGAGCAGGAAGGCAAAGATCGCGGAAACGATGATTCCGGGCCAGCTGAGCGGAATGATGATCTTGAACAGGATTCCGAGGTTCGAGGCACCATCGATGCGTGCCGCCTCCTCCAGCTCGCGCGGAAGTCCCCGGAGGTACGTGACCATCACCCACGTGGAGAATGGCAGGGCGAACGTCAGATAGGCGATGAACAGGCCCCAGAGGGTTCCAATGACCGTCACCCCCAGGTAGGTTCCCGCGGAAGAGAACAGCACAAAAACGGGCAGGAGCATGAGGGTTCCAGGGATGGACTGGAGTCCGAGCAAGCCACGCAGCACCGTCAGCCGCCCGCGGAATTCGAACCGGACCAGCACATAGGCCGTCCCGATAGCCATCAAGGCCGAGACCACGGCAGTGGCACCGGAAACGATCAGGCTGTTCCCGATGGCCTTCGCCAGGCCAACTGAGTCCCAGATTTTGGTGTAGCTGTCCAAGGAGAAACTGCTCGGCCAGAATTCGCCGCTGGCCACGCCCACGTCCGTGTTCAACGAAGCCAGGAAGATGTAGAGGATGGGGATCAGCACCAGGGCGCACAGCAGGACCGTGATGACGGCCAGCAGTGGCCTTGGCATCAGGCGCGTGACTTCCAAAGCGGCATCACGACGGATGGGCTGCTTCGCCTTCCGCTCGATCGGGTTCGCGGCGTCGATGGTCATTTCTTTCCTCCCTCGTGCACGTCAAGCCTGACGGCGCGCAGGTAGATGAAGAGCGGAATGGCGATCAGCACCAGTGACACGACTGCCATCGCCGCGCTCAGGCCAAACCGGAAGCTCTGGAAGCTGGTGACGTAGACCAGGATCGGCAGCACGTTCACGTCCGATGGGGCCGGTGCGCCAAACAGCACGTAGGGGAGGGTGAAGTTATTGATGTGGTTCAACGTGGCGAGCAGGAAAGCGAGCGAGACCGGGCCCTTCAAGTAGGGAAAGATCACGTAGCGCAGCTTGTTCCACCAGAGCGCCCCGTCCAGGGCGGACGCCTCGTGAACTTCGTGGTCAACCGCCTGCAGTCCGGAGAGGGCGAGCAGGTAGATGAACGGCCACGCCGCCCAGATTTCAACCCACACCAGTGTCCAGTACGAGTTGGGCCCGTTGAGCCATAGTCCGCCGTTCATCCCCATGTTGGTCAGCGTCACGTTGACGATGCCGTCCGGCTGAAGCATGGTCCGCCATACGCTCGCCACCACGAATGACGGCAGGACGTACGGGATCAGGAAGACCGAACGCACCAGGGCGCGGCCCCGGTAGGCGTTCTGCGTGACGACGGCGGCCGCCACCCCCAGGGGGATGGTCACCAGGGTGGAGATCACCGCGAAGGAAACTGATAGCCAGATCGAGCGGAGCAAATCACTGCTGGTCGCCGCTTCGATATAGTTCGGGATGCCGATAAATTCGGCACTGACCCACCGGCGCAGGCTGTACTGGTCCAGGTCGATCACGGACATCCAGATGCCAATGGCCAACGGGATGAGGATGACAAGCGTCATCAGGAACCCGCCGGGTATCAGCAGCCACAGCGGCCGGTTCTTTTCGCTCAGCCCCTTCCGGCGCTTATCACGGGGCGTGGGCCCGCCTGGTCCGGCGGCTGCCCCGGCCGCCGGACTGCTGTCCGACGGCCGGGGCTCGGTAACGCTGCTTGCCATGTTTCGTAACCTTCCGCAGTTGTCCGGTCGGTCTTACTTCTTCGCCCGGTCCAAGGCCGTCTGCGACTTGGCCTGTTCGTCCTTGAGCCGCTGGGCGAGGTTCGCATCGCTGACGGCGCCGGCGGAAAGGTCCGGAATGGACTGCACCACCACGTTGGTCAGGGACAACTGGACATCGCCCCAGGCGCCGCTGAACGGCGTCGCGACGGATTTGGCACCCGAGTCAAGGGCCGGCGCAATGACCTCGTTGCTGGAGAGTTCCTTCGCGGCGTCAGCGTTGGCTGGGAGCTGGCCGAAGACCTTGAAGTAGTTGAGCTGGACATCCTTTTCCGTGATCATCTTGATGAACGCAAAGGCGAGGTCCTTCTGCTTCGAGTAGTCGGCCACCACGAGGTTGTCACCGGAGAGAATGCTCGAAGCGGGCTTGCCGCCGGAAGGATTGGACGTCTGGCCCGGCGGAACGGTGGGCATCAGGGCGTACTTGTACTTGCCCTTGACTGCAGAGGCGTCCAGCGCGGGGATGGACAGCGGGGAGGTCATGGGGAAGTAGGCTGCCTTGCCGGCAGCGAAGGCGGCCAGGGCCTGCGGGTTAGCCCAGCCAACAGAAGCGGGGTCGACTACCTTGTCCTTGGTCACCCAACCGAAGTAGGTCTCATAGGCCTTCTTGGTGATGGGGTCGTCAAGGCGGACCTTGTTTCCATCAATGAGGGGGTTGCCGGCCTGGATGGACATTCCCCAGATGTACTTCCACGGATCGAAGTTGTCCTTGTAAGCCACCGCGACGCCGTACTGGTCGCCCTTAGTGAGCTTCTTGGCCTGTTCGGTGAATTCGTCCCACGTGGTGGCAGGCTTCGCAATGCCCGCAGCCGCCAGCAGTTCGGTGTTGTAAGCCATAACGAACGGCCGGCTCACGAAGGGGATACCGATCTGGTTGTCCTTGTCCGGGCCGGAAATGCCCAGGGCGGCGGGAACGAACTTGTCCTTGCCGCCGAGCTGGTTCCATTCGTTGTCACCGAGCTTCACGAACGCCCCGGTGGAGTACGCCGTGGGAGTGAAAGTGGTGCCCAGCCCGTAGACGTCAGGGCCTTGGCCGGACACCACGGAGGTCTGGATCCGGGTCATCTCGTCATTGGCGGTGGCGAACGTCTCCCATTGGATGTCGGCCCCGGTTTCCGCTTTGAACTTGGTGCCCATTTCCTTGAACCAGGCCTGCTGCTCCTGGGGATACTGCGCTGTCACGTTCATCAGGACGTTGAGCGTTTTCCCGGCGCCATCCACCTTGCCGCCGGTGGCACCGGCGGTGGTGCCGCCTGACCCGCCTGAGCCGCCGCAAGCGGCGAGCATCAGGACGGAAATTGTCGCGGCGGCAACAGCACCCAGGCGACGTGGTTTGGACATACCCATGAGACTTCTCCTTTGAAGACATACGTTGCGGCAGAGACCCGAGACTTAGATCACAGTCTATGGTTTTCGTTCTCCGCGGCCAGCGTATTCACCGGAGTCAATCCTTGGCAAGCGATTGCCAAAAACTGTTACCAGAGCTTCACCATGGATCGGGGTGCCTTGCCGGGCCGGTGGCAAGGCCGCCGCCTCCCGTCAGATTGCGCCTCCGTGCCCGACGCTGTGCTCCATGTCGGCGTAGATGCCTGCCATCCAGGATTCGACGTCGGCAGCCTTTCGGGGGAGTTCGGCGCTGAGGTTGACCGGACCGTCGGCCGTCATCAGGATGTCGTCCTCGATCCGCACCCCGATGCCGCGGTACTCGGCAGGGATGGCCAGGTCTTCGTTCTTGAAGTACAGGCCGGGCTCGATGGTGAAGACCATGCCTGCGGTGAGGACGCCGTCGAGGTAAAGCTCGCGTTTGGCCTGCGCGCAGTCGTGGACGTCGAGGCCCAAATGGTGGCTGGTGCCGTGGGGCATCCAGCGGCGGTGTTGCTGGCCTTCAGGACGGATGGCTTCCTCAACGCTGACCGGCAGCAGCCCCCACTCGGCGAGCCGTTCAGCCAGTACCGTGGTGGCGGCAGTGTGGATGTCCCGGAACTTGGTGCCTGGCTGGGCGGCGGCGAACCCAGCATCGGCGGCGTCAAGGACAGCTTCATAGACTCTGCGCTGGATATCGGTAAACGTGCCATTGGCAGGCAGGGTCCGGGTGACATCGGCGGTGTACAGGGAATCGGCTTCGACGCCGGCATCCAGGAGCAGCAGCTCGCCCGCGTTGATCCGGCCCGTGTTGCGGTTCCAGTGCAGCACCGTGGCGTTGTTCCCGGCGGCGGCGATGGTGTCGTAGCCCAGTTCGTTGCCCACTTCGCGGGCCCGGGCAAAGAACGCACCCTCCACCACACGTTCGCCGCGGGCGTGCGTCAGTGCCCGCGGAAGGGACTTGACCACTTCAACAAAGCCCTCAGCGGTGGCTGCCACGGCCGTCTTCATCTGTTCGATTTCCCAGTCGTCCTTGAGGAGCCGGAGCTCGGACAAGGCCTCGGAAAGCTTCTCGTCCAAAGTATCCAGGACTGCGAGGTCCAGATTGTGCGGATCCTTCGCGGTGTTGTAGCGGGCCGTATCCACGAGTGCGTCGATGTTCTCATCGACCTTGCGGACCAGCCGGATGGAGATGCCGCCGATCTCGGGAGCGCCCACGTTCTTGGTGATCGCTGTTTCGAGTGCATCAATGTGCGCAGTGGCCAGGCCCAGGCGGGCCTCGAACTCGGCGAGCGTGGGGCGGGCGCCGATCCAGAATTCACCGGACCGTGAGTCGGCGTAGAACTGTTCTGTATCCCGTCCCGCGAGCGGACGGAAGTAGAGGGTGGCGCGGTGGTGCCCGCCGTCGTCGCCCTTTCCTTCCCCTGCCGGCTCCAGGATGAGCACGGCATCCGGCTCGTGGTCCAGGCCGAGGCCGGTCAGGTGGGCGAAGCCCGAGTGGGGGCGGAAACGGTAATCGCAGTCGTTGGACCGGACTTTGAGCGGGCCTGCGGGGATGACCAGGCGTTCGCCTTTGAACTGGTCGGAAATGGCTTTGCGCCTGGCCGCGGCGTAGTCCGCCACGGCGTCGCGGGCCGGCAACTGCTGGCCGGTGGGCGCCCAGTTGCTGGCCATAAACGCCTTGAAGGCATCGGAACTGGGCCGCTGCGAGCGGTTGTTGACGCGCTCATCGAGGGGCTGGGAGGCAGAGTTTAGGGTGTTTTCGGCATCGTTCACGGCACCATCGTCTCACCAGCGGCCGGACATGTGCGACAACGGAACCAATACCCGGGCGGACGGGTCAACTAGGCTGGGCAGGTGAGGATTGACCTGCATGCCCACTCCAACGTTTCCGATGGCACGGAAACCCCCGCTGACGTGATGGCCTCGGCAGCCCGGGCCGGCCTGGACGTCGTGGCCCTGACCGACCATGACTCCACGGACGGCTGGGCTGAAGCGTCACGAGCGGCATTGGCTCACGGTGTTGCACTGGTCCCGGGAATGGAGGTTTCCTGCCGGACAGCGCAGGGCATCAGCGTGCATCTGCTGAGCTACCTGCACGATCCTGCCCATCCGGGACTGCTTGAGGAAATCACCAAGTCCAAGGACGCGCGCCTCACCCGGGCCGAACGCATGGTGACCCTCCTCGCCGAGGACTACCCGCTGACCTGGGACGACGTCATTCACCACGTCGCTCCCGGGGCCACGCTGGGGCGCCCGCACATCGCCGACGCCCTCGTGGCGGCCGGGGTGGTTTCGGACCGTTCGGAAGCCTTCGCGTCCATCCTCACCTCGCGGTCGCGCTACTTTGTCCAGCACTACGCACCCGACCCGGCAACCGCCGTCGAACTCGTCCGGGCGGCAGGCGGCGTCCCAGTCTTCGCCCATCCCGTGGCGTCCTCGCGCGGACGGATCGTGGGGGAGCCCACCTACCGGGACATGATCGACGCCGGCCTGGTGGGCCTGGAGATCGACCACCGTGACAACCCGGCGGAGGGCCGCGACTTCCTGCGGAAACTCGCCGCGAAGCACCACCTGCTGATCACGGGGTCCTCCGACTACCACGGCACGGGCAAACCGAATCTGCTGGGCGAGAACCTCACAGCACCCGAGGTGCTGGCCCGCATCGAGGAGCTCGGCACGGGCACCGCCGTCGTCCGCCCCTGACCAGCGCCCGCATCCCCAGGTAGGTCGCAGCAGATGTCCTTATCAGCCGCCGTAGCGACATCTGCTGCTACCTAGTTGGGTGGGAAGGACGTAAAGGTGGCTTTGGCACCCAACCGCTTGGCCATGACCTCGATGGCAGGCTGGTTCTGGTCCACGCACACGAATTTCCGGTCCAACTTGGCCGCGACGGCGCCGAGGGTTCCGGAACCGGCGAAGAAGTCCAGGCACCAGTCACCGGGCCGGCTTGAGGCGGCCACCACACGCCGGATGAGGCCCTCGGGCTTCTGTGTGGGGTAGCCTGTCTTTTCCTTGCCGGTGGGGGAGACGATGGTGTGCCACCAGACGTCGGTGGGCAGCTTCCCGAGTTCCCGTTTGGCAGGCGTCACCAGGCCTGGAGCCATGTAGGGCTCCCGGTCCACCTCCGCGCTGTCGAAGTGGTACTTGGCCGGGTTCTTGACGTACACCAGGATGTTGTCGTGCTTGGTGGGCCAGCGGTATTTGGCGCGCGCACCATAGTCGTAGGCCCAGATGATCTCGTTCAGGAAGCATTCGCGGCCGAAGATGGCATCCAGCATCACCTTGGCGTAATGGACTTCCCGGTAATCCAGGTGGAGGTAGAGCGTCCCGTCGTCAGCCAACAGCCGCCAGGCCTCCACGAGCCGGGGCTCCAAAAAGGCCCAGTAATCGCTGAACGCGTCATCGTACCGGTGCAGGGCCCCCTTGATGGTGTCGTAGGAGCGGCCCTTGAAGCCCACGCGGTCGCCGTCGCCGTCAGTGTTAAGCACCATCCGGGTTTCCTGGCGCTGCTGGGCCCTGCCGGTGTTGAACGGGGGGTCCACGTAAATGAGTGTGAAGGCGCCGTCCGGCAGCGACGGGAGGAACTCCGCGTTATCCGCGTGAACCACCAGGTTGCTGCCGTCCGGCGCCCAGACGGTATCAGTCATCGAGGCTGTTAAGCCCCTGCGCTGCGCTGCTGCGGGCCGTTGTCGGCGCCGGCCACCACTTCGCCGTTGCGGCGGCGGGTGCGGGTCCGGCTGCGCCGGGCACGGGGGTCCACTTCGCCTTCGGTTGTAGCCACTGCTGCAGGTTCGGCGGCGGGCCCGGTGCTGGCGGTCGCCGCATCGGACGTACGACGGCGGCGCTCGCCGGAGCGGCTGCCCTCGCCTGAGCGGCCACCTTCGGAGCCGCCGCGGCGGCTGCCCTCACGCCCGCCTGAACGGCCGGCGTCGCGGTTGCCGTCACGGCCGCTGTCCCTTGCGCTGCCGCGCGTGTTCTTCTTGCCGGTCTCGCCCAGGTCCTCCAGGACTTCGGCGTCAACACCCGCGAGGGTGCGCTTGTTGCGGGGCAACCGGCCCTTGGTGCCTTCCGGAATGTCCAGCTCTTCATACAGGTGCGGGGAGGACGAGTACGTCTCCACCGGTTCCGGGTAGCTCAGGCCCAGGGCCTTGTTGATCAGGCCCCAGCGTGGCATGTCATCCCAGTCAACGAAGGTCACGGCTGTGCCCTTGTTGCCGGCCCGGCCGGTGCGGCCGACACGGTGCAGATAGATCTTTTCGTCCTCAACGCACTGGTAGTTGATCACGTGCGTGACGTCGTCAACGTCGATGCCGCGGGCGGCGACGTCGGTGGCCACCAGAACGTCCACCTTGTTGTTGCGGAAGGCCCGGAGGGCCTGCTCGCGGGCGCCCTGGCCGAGGTCGCCGTGGATGGCGGCGGCTGCGAAGCCGCGGTCCACCAGTTCCTCTGCCACCTTCGCGGCCGTGCGCTTGGTCTTGGTGAAGATGATGGTGCGGCCGCGGCCCCGTGCCTGCAGGATGCGGGCAACAACTTCAACCTTGTCCATGCTGTGGGCGCGGTAGATGAGCTGGCGGATGTCGCGCTTGGTGAGGCCCTCGTCGTCGGGATCGGCCGCGCGGATGTGGGTGGGCTGCGTCATGTAGCGGCGGGCCATGGCAATGACCGGGCCGGGCATGGTGGCGGAGAACAGGAGCGTCTGGCGGACGGCGGGGGTGCCGGCGATCAGCGTCTCCACGTCGGGCAGGAAGCCCAGGTCAAGCATTTCGTCGGCTTCATCGAGGATGACGATCTTGACGTTCTTGAGGCTCAGGTGCTTCTGCTTGTACAGGTCGATCAGGCGGCCGGGGGTTCCGACCACGATCTCGACGCCCTTCTGCAGGGCCTCCACCTGGGGCTCGTAGGCGCGGCCGCCGTAGATGGTGGTGATACGCGCGTTGCGCTTCAGGGAGGCGGTCTGGAGGTCGTTGGCTACCTGGACGGCCAGCTCGCGGGTGGGCACAATGACCAAGGCCTGCGGTGCACCGGGAACGGCGAGCTTGTCGAAACCGGCATCGTCCGGCCCCACGACGCGCTGCAGCGCAGGGATGCCGAAGCCGAGGGTCTTGCCCGTGCCGGTCTTGGCCTGGCCAATGATGTCGTGGCCCGAAAGCGCCACCGGCAGGGTCATGGCCTGGATGGGGAACGGGTGGGTGATCCCGGCGTCGGCCAGGGACTCGACGATGTCGGCGCGGACGTTGTAATCGGCGAAGGACTTCTCCGCGATTTCGTGTGGCTTCTCGTCGGAGATGATGGTCTCTTCAGGATCGATCGTTTCGATGCCGGAATCGTCCGTCAGGAGCTGGTGGGTATGCAATTCACTCACAGGTGAGTTTCCTTATTCATTTGGGCATTGGCGCTGCCTGCTCAACGGACCGGCCAACGTGGCCGCTCCGGAGCACGCTCGGGCGCGCAAGCAATCCAGTGGAAGCCGATCGCGGGCTATCTAAATGCTGGCACTGGTGACCAGCGGGTCTGTCTCAAGATCGCGTAGGGGCGGGCTTGTTGAATTCAAAATCAAGGAAATCAACGACCGGGCATCCATATCTACTTTCCCAGTCTAGCTGCACGGACCCCGAAACCCGGCTTTTGGCCCTTGAAGCAGGGGCAGGCAATTCAGACCAGGAGCTCGAAGTGGACCTCACGGGCGGCAATATCGGAGGAGATCAGGCGCACCCGGACCTTGGTACCGGATTCCAGGTCGCCGGCGCACCGGGCTGTCACGGCCGGCTCGGCGATCTGGACGATCCCTGAGGGGCCGTTGCCGTTCTTGGCGGCCCCGTTCTTCCCGTTCCCGTTCTTGGCGGCGTTGCCGTTCTCCTTCTGCGGCTTGGACCCGGAAATGACAATCGCATCAAACTCCTGGCCGATGTGGTTGACCAGGAGGGCAGCTTCCACGGTGTCCAGCGCCATGCGTTCCATCCGGCTTGCCAGCTGGTCAGAGGCGGCCATGATTTCCGGCAGGGTGGGCAACGCTTCCCGCGCCCAGTCGGGGACCGGCTTGCCATTGCTCAGGGCTTCGCAGATCACCAGGACGAACCTGTCAATAAGCCGCCGGAGGGGAGCCGTGGTGTGGGCGTAGGCAGCGCCGATGGCCGACTGGATGGCAGCTTCGGGGACGGTGCCGTCAAAGGCGGTGTAGCTGGCTCCGCGGAAGAGCATACCCGCGGAATGCATGATGGCCAGTTGCCGGGGCTCGGTGGGGTCGAGGCTGCGGAGGTACTCGCCGTAGCTGATCTTCCCGTCCCACGCCTTGCCGAGGGCCACCGTCTGGAGCCGGAAATGCCTGAGGGAACGCTCGTCCGGGGCGGGCATGGTTCGAAGGATGCCAACCTTCCCCGCCAGCATCATGTCCGCCGCCGCCATTCCGGTCATCAGCGAAATCTGGGCATTCCAGTCCTCCACCGGAAGCTGGGGCGCCGCGGCAATCCGGTAGCCGCCGTCGGGCAGTTGGACGATTTCTTGCTCCGGCATGTTCAGGCTGGCGCCGCCGCGCTGGCGTTCCAGTTCAACACGCTTGAGCCCCACTTCCTTCAGGAGGTGCAGCACGGGGTTGGCTGTTCCGGCGTCGATCTCGGCCTGGACACCCTTATAGTCCAATTTGGACCGGCTGCGGATGGTTGCCCGCTGGACGGACACGCTGCCAACGTGGGCGGCGTCGTCGAGCCCGAATTCCCAGACAAACGCGGCACACAGCTGATCGGCAAGCAGGCTGCCCGCCTCCTCGCTGATGACCTCGGGGTGCAGCGGTATTCGGCCGTCCGGGGCGTAGAACGTCTGGCCGCGGCGGCGGGTTTCGGCGTCCAGGTTCCCGCCGGGGCGGACAAAGGAGGGCACGTCCGCGATGGCGTACAGGACCCGGTAGCCGGCGTCGGAACGCTCGATGAACAGCGCCTGGTCAAGGTCCGTGGACGACGCCGGATCGATGGTCAGGAACTCAACCTCCGTCAGGTCGGAGGGCGGCAGCTGATGGGCTGCCACGGCCTCCTCGGCGTCGCGGACCGCCTCGGCCGGGTAAGGCCCCGGCAATTCCAGCTCGGTCCGCAGGGCACTCAGGGCTGCCGCGAGGGCGTTGGTCTTCTCGTGGACGTTGGGGGCCAACCGATGATGGGACACAAAAGTCAGATTAGCCCGATTTCCCGGGAACGTGCACGGCCCGCCCAGCTGAGGGCTGGATTCCTAGGCAGCGCCGGCATCCAAGGCGGCGAGGAGTGCCCTGGCCGCCGCGGCGGGATCCGAGGCTTCCGTAATAGCGCGGACCACAACGATCCTGCTGGCACCTGCCGCCACCACCTGCTCGACGTTGTCCAGGTCAATCCCGCCGATCGCGAACCAGGGCAACGCGGCCTGGGTGCCGGTGGCACCAACGGCGTCCGCTGCGTACCGCACGAGGTCAAGGCCGACGGCGGCCCGGCCAGGTTTGGTGGGGGTGGCCCAGACCGGTCCCACGCAGAAGTAGTCGAGGCCGCCGTCGGCAGTCACCGAGGACGACAACCGGATGGCGCCTTCCACCTGTTCAGTGGTGTGGGTGGAAAGCCCCACCACAGCACCGGCCCCGAGTAGTGTGCGTGCGGAGGCCACGGGCAGGTCCTTCTGACCGATGTGGAAGACCGGCGCGCCGGACAGCATGGCGATGTCGGCGCGGTCATTGACCGCCCAGAGCCGTCCGTGGCGGGCGGCGGCCGCCTGAAGGACCGTCAGCAGTTCCAGCTCCTCGGCGGCCTCGATGCCCTTGTCCCTGAGCTGGATGATGTCCACGCCGCCGGCAAACGCCGCGTCCACAAACTCTGCAAAGTCCCCGCGGTCGCGGCGGGCGTCGGTGCACAGGTACAGCCTGGCGCCGGGGGGCAGGCCGGCGCCGGGTTCCTGGATGGTGGGGCTGGGGAGGATGCTGGGGATGGAAGACACGTTCATAAAAACCACCATAGTTCCCCTAAACTGGGCGAGTACTGCGGGAGCCCGTTGCAGCCGTCACAAAGCGGCCGGGCTGAGAGGGCATCAAAGCCGACCGCTTGACCTGATCCGGCTAGTACCGGCGTAGGGAAGGAATCACATGGTCCCCCCATCCGGCGGCGCGCCCGCCAGCACACCTGACACTGCCACGAGCTGTGGACTGGACAGCCCCACCGTCCTGCACGCCGACGTGGCGGTGATCGGGGGCGGAGTCATTGGCCACTGCATCGCCTGGGAGGCGCGACTCTCCGGCCGGTCCGTGGTGGTGATCGATGACGAACCGGGTTCAGGGGCCAGCTGGGCGGCCGCCGGCATGCTCGCCCCTGTCAGCGAGCTGCACTACCAGGAGGAAGGCCTGCTGGAGCTGATGCTTGAGTCCTCGCACCTGTGGCCTGCCTTCGCGGCCGGCCTCGCCGAGGCCGGGGCAGGGGATTTTGGCTACCTTACGACGCCGACCCTCGCCGTCGGTGCCGACGCAGCGGACCGTCGGGCACTGATGGACCTCAGGGCCGTCCAACAGGCCAACGGACTGCTGGTGGAGCCGCTGACGGTCCGGGAAGCGAGGGGCAGGGAACCGCTGCTCAGTCCGGCCATTTCCTGTGCCCTGGACATTCCGGCGGACCACCAGGTGGACCCGCGCAGGCTGATCGCATCTTTGCGGGAAGTCCTGGCCAGCCACCGACCGGGCGCAGGGACCGCCGTGGACGGCGCCAGCCGAGGGTTCGCCGTTGATCACCGCGCCACCGCGCTCCTGTGGGAGGACGGCCGCGTCAGCGGGGTGAAACTGGCCAGTGGCGGAACAGTCCTGGCGGGGGAGACCATCGTGGCCAACGGCCTTCAGGCGGCTGCCCTGGGAGGCCTGCCGGACTGGATGCGGCTCCCCCTGAGGCCCGTCTACGGCGACATCCTGCGGCTCGGCGTTCCCCGGCACCTGCGCCCGTTGGTGACGTCCACCGTCCGGGGCATGGTCCACGGCGTGCCGGTCTACATCGTGCCCCGGCAGGACGGCACGGTGGTGATCGGCGCAACCCAGCGCGAGGACGCACTGCCCGAAGCAGGGGATACCACGGCAGGCGGCCGTGCCGTCTCGGCAGGCGGCGTGTACCAATTACTGCGTGACGCTCAGGTCCTGCTGCCCGCCGTCGCCGAGCTGGAGCTCCTCGAATGCACCACGAGGGCGCGTCCCGCGACTCCGGACAACGCGCCGCTGCTGGGCCGCGTGCCTGCTCCTGGCTCAGGACATATTCCGGGGCTGATTATCGCGACCGGTTTCTACCGCCACGGCGTGTTGCTGTCTCCGGCAGCCGCAGTTATCTGCCGCGACCTGCTGGACGGCCGCGAAGATCCGCGATGGCAGGCCCTCAACCCGGACAGGTTTTCCACCCAGCCCCAAGCCACGTTTCAATTCACGAAGGAAACAGCATGAACATCACCCTCAACGGCTCGCCCCATGCCGTGCCCTGCGATGCCTCCATCACCACCCTGGTCAGCCAGATCACCGGCCGTACCCTCGCCGCCAACGGCCAGGCCGCGGACGGGCAGAAACTCGGCGTCGCCGTTGCCCACAACTCAGAAGTGGTACCGCGCAGCCAGTGGTTCGTCACGACGCTCGCCGACGGGGACAGCGTCGAACTGGTCACGGCAGTACAGGGAGGCTGACACCATGACGGTCATGAACAACATCAGCACCGGGACCACCTCGGTGGATACCGACCGGTTTGTCATCGACGGCGTGGAACTTGGTTCCCGCCTCATCATGGGCACCGGTGGAGCTCCCAGCCTGGACGGCCTGGGCGCCGCCCTGCTGGCGTCCGGGACGGAGCTCACCACCGTGGCGATGAGGCGATACTCGCCCGCCGAGTCCGGCTCGCTCTTCCAACTCCTGGTGGACCATGGAATCCGGGTCCTGCCCAACACCGCTGGCTGTTTTACCGCCCGCGACGCTGTCATGACGGCCGAGCTGGCCCGCGAAGCCCTGGAAACGGACTGGGTCAAGCTGGAAGTCATCGCCGACGAACAGACGCTGCTGCCGGACGCCGTCGAGCTCGTGGACGCTACCGAACAGCTCGTGAACCGGGGCTTCAAAGTGTTCGCCTACACCAACGACGACCCCGTGCTGGCGCTGCGACTGGAGAACCTGGGTGCCACCGCGGTGATGCCGCTCGGGGCCCCGATCGGCACCGGCCTGGGGATACTCAACCCGCACAACATCGAACTGATCGTCTCGCGCGCTTCAGTGCCGGTGGTGCTGGACGCCGGCATCGGCACGGCGTCGGATGCGGCGCTGGCCATGGAGTTGGGCTGCGATGCTGTGCTGCTGGCCACAGCAGTGACACGTGCACAGAACCCCGCGCTCATGGGGGCAGCCTTCAAGCACGCGGTGATCGCCGGTAGGCTGGCGAAAGCGGCCGGCAGGATACCGCGCCGCGAGCACGCCTTGGCGTCATCGGCGATGGAAAACCGGGCTGAGTTCCTCTAGACCGGCGGCCGCCGCCGCCCGCCGGGACGGCTCACGAAACGAACCGAGGGAGTCCGCTGTGGCCGGCAACCAAGACGTCCTTACCCGCGAACGGCTCGACGCCGCCCTGGCCGTGCTGCCCGACTGGCGGTACCGGCTGGGCGGGTTTGTCACGGTCTATAAAGCGCCGACGGCGGCCGCAGCGCTCGAGCTGATTGCCGCCGTCGGGCGCCTCGCGGAAGAACAGAACCACCATCCTGACCTTGACTGGCGCTACAACAGGGTGTTCATTCGCTACACCTCCCACGACGCCGGCGGCGAGGTCACGGAGCGGGACGTCGCGGCGGCGTCGGCAGCCACCGAAGCGGCTTCGGGGGCAGGGGCGACTGCCCAGCCCGGGCTGTTCCGGACGGTGGAGTTGGGTATCGACACTGCGGACCCGGCGGAAATAGGGGAAGTATGGCGGGCGGCGCTGGGCTACAAAAAAGGCGCGGGCGGAGACCTGGTGGATCCTTATGGCCGCGGACCGAGCGTCTGGTTTCAGGAAACACCGACGCCCAACAGCAGCAGGCTCCACGTGGACGTCCACTGGAGTCTCGCCGAAATGGGGCCCGTCCTGGAGAAGACCGCAGCCACCGGGGCCTTAATGAACCATGACCACGCACCCGACTGGGTGGTGGTCACGGACGCGCAAGGAAACCGGCTGTGCCTTTGCACGGAGGTAGGCCACCAGCCGGAGCCGCCGTCAGGCCGCTAACCGCGGTGGCTGCCTCCGTTGGCTACAACTTCAGGGCCCTGGTGAGCCGCTGAATGTCGTGGCGTTCGCGGGTCCTGCCGAGGTAGATGACAGCACCAATGGCTGCCGCGGAGCCCAGGGCCATTGGCAGGATCCAGGGGATCCAGGTCAGGCCGGGCGTGTAGCCGAAGCCTGCCGTCATGAAGATGATCCAGCTGAGCGCGCCCACGGCGACGGCTACACCGGCGGGCAACCCAGTACCGTACCTGGCATGGCGCTTGTCATTCGCCCAGATAATGAATCCGGCGGCGGCAGTGACCAGGACAACGATGGTCAGCGAAAGCATGGAATCTCCCTCGGAATGCAGGGGCCCACCGTCAACAGGCGGTGGGCCCCTGCTTGTGTGCTAAAACCTGTGTCCTAGAACTGTCCGAAACCGACCTTGCGGGCTTCTTCGGCGCCGATCTCCACGTAGCCCAGCGCGTTGCCGGGAACGATGATGATGCGTCCCTTGTCATCCTTGAGGCGGAGCTCGGTGCCCTTGGTGATGGCTTCTTCAACGACCGTAGCTACGGCGTCAGCATCCTCTGCTGATTCCAGCACGATTTCGCGGCCAATGTTCTGAATGCCGATCTTAATTTCCAACAGGGGGCCTCCCAGCCAATCAAAGTTTCTTCGGTTCTCTTATTTGTAGTCTAGGACTCTTTGGGGAAGCGCGAGATTCCGCGCCAAGCTAAACGGTAGATGAGGTCGCTGGCCACATCGAGGTCCAGGTTCCCGTCCGTTTCGAGCCAGTAGCGCGCGCTGACCTGCGCCATTCCCGCCAGTCCGCGTCCCAGCAGCTGCGCCTCCAAATGGGGAAGTTTGGTGTCCTCGGCAATAACGCGGGCGACGGCGTCCGCGAATGTCTTGTTGAACGTTTCGAGCCGGGCGCTGACATCGGGATCGTTAACGAGGTCCGATTCAAAGACCAGGCGGTGCGCCTGGTCGTCACTGGCTATGAAGCGGTAATACGCGCGCATCACGGCCTGGACACGTTCGTCATTGTCCGAAGTGGAGTTCAGTGCACCGAGCATCAGGTCAGTCAGGGAGGTCAGATGGGTGTCCAGCAGCGCAAGGTAGAGCTCACGCTTGGACGGGAAGTGCTGATACAGCACGGGCTTGCTCACATGGGCTGTTTCGGCGATCTCATCCATGGCGGCGCCGTGGTAACCGTTGGCGACAAAGACCTCCTGGGCCGCCGCGAGGAGCTGCGCCCGGCGCTCATCCCGGGGAAGCCGGGCGGACCGCTGGCCCGCAGTGCGTTGAGGTACGGGCGGTTCCCCGCCCGACGCCCGGTCAGCCTGTGCTTCATGCGCCACAGTTCCCCTACTTTCCCTTGCCGTTACTTACACAATACTGCTCGGTAATATGACCGGGCGGTATCTTGGGGCATACATTGAAGTATGGCTTCGACTTTGACCGCAAATGATTCCTCTGTCTCGCTTATGCCGCTGGTGGAGCCCGCCGGCGACCTGACCCCGGCCGAAGTGGAACGGTACTCGCGGCACCTCATCATTCCGGAAATCGGTGCGGTGGGGCAACGGCGGCTGAAGAACGCCAAAGTGCTGGTGATTGGTGCCGGGGGATTGGGCTCACCCGCGCTGCTGTACCTGGCGGCCGCCGGGGTGGGGACCCTGGGAATCATCGACGACGACGCCGTTGACCTGAGCAACCTGCAGCGGCAGGTGATCCACGGCGTGGCCGACGTAGGACGGCCGAAGATCGAATCCGCCCGGGATGCCGTCGCGGCGCTGAACCCGCTGGTGGACGTCCGGTTGCACAACGTGAGGCTCGACGCCTCCAACGCGCTGGAACTGTTCGCGGACTACGACCTGATCCTTGACGGCGCGGACAACTTCGCCACCCGCTACCTGGTCAATGATGCAGCCGCCATCCTGGGCAAACCGTACGTTTGGGGGTCAATCTTCCGCTTCGACGGCCAGGTAAGTGTCTTCTGGGAAAAGCACGGTCCCACTTACCGCGACCTTTACCCTGAGGCCCCGCCGGCCGGATCCGTTCCCTCCTGCGGTGAAGGTGGAGTCTTTGGCATGCTGTGCGCGGCCGTAGGGTCACTCATGGTGACGGAGGCAGTCAAGCTGATTACCGGCGTCGGGCGTTCACTCCTGGGCCGTGTGGCACTCTTCGACGCCCTCGGCGGCAGTTGGCGCGAGATCCGCGTTTCCAAGGATCCGGCCGCCGAGCCCGTCACGGAACTGACCGACTACGAGGCCTTCTGCGGTATTACCCCCGCCGTCTCCGCAGACACGGAGCACACGGTCACGGCAACCCAGTTGGCCACCATGCTGGCATCGCGCAAGGCCGGCCTGAAGGACTTTGAACTGGTGGACGTCAGGGAGACCGGCGAACATGACATCGTCAGCATCGACGGCTCCGTGCTGATTCCGCAGGGCAGGATCCTGGCCGGGGAGGCCTGGGCGGAACTGCCGCAGGACAAGGACATTGTGTTCCACTGCAAGGCCGGTACGCGGTCAGCCAACGTTCTGGATGCTGCGCGGAAGGCCGGGTACCAGCGGGTCAGCCATCTCGACGGCGGGATCCTGGCCTGGGTGCGGGACGTGGAGCCGCAGAAGCCCGTCTACTGACGACTTGCTCTATCACTTTTGGTCGTCAAAAGGCTCGGTTAGGAGCCAAAAGTGATAGAGCAACCGGAGTGGGAGGAGCCGCTGAGGGTCAGGCGCTTGCTGTTCCCCGGCGGTCCACGGGGACGGGGCACTCGGTCTGCGCCGCGGCGGCGGGCTGCTCGACCGTGATGCCGTAGAGGGTTTCGAGTGCCGACACGTAGGCGTCCTGCTGGCCGTTCGCTGCCAGCTCGCGGGCGCGGACCGTGGGCACGTGCAGGAGCTGCTTGACCATGCGGCGTAGCGCGAACTCCACTTCCTCGGCGGCCGCGGTACAGCCGTGGCGGGCACGGACCCGCTCCATCTCGGCGTCAAGGACGGTCATGGTGTGCCGGCGCAGCGCAACAATGGCGGAGTCCACGGAACGGACTTCGCGCTCCTGTTCGAAAGCCTTGGCGGCCCCGGACACGATGCCGCTGGCCTGGGTCAGGGACTCGGCCTGTTCCTGCGGAGCCGCCAGACGAACGGATTCCAGCGTGAGCAGCTCAACGCCGTCGAGTTGGCCCACTTCAGGGTCAAAGTCGTGGGTCAGGGCCAGGTCGATGGCGATCAGCGGTTGGCGGGACCCGGCGCGGACCTGGGCAAGTTCATCCGCTTCAACACGGGTGTCCGAACCGCTGCAGCCAATCATCACATCAGCCGCGGCCACCGCGGGCGAGAGGGTCTCAGCGTCCAGCGCAGCTCCGCCGCGGCTGGCGACGAAGGCTTCAGCCCGGCCCGATGAGGAGAAGACCGAAATGTCTGTGCAGCCGCGTTCGCGCAGCAGCGCCATGGTGGCGCCGGCGTAGGCGCCGGTGCCGAAGAGGACGACTTTCTTGCCGGACCAGTCGGGGTTCTCGGACAAATCGGTGGCCAGGTCCAAGGCCACCGAGACGATGGACAGGCCACGCGATCCGAGTGCGGTCTGGGCGCCCACATCCTTGGCCGTCTTGGACGCGGCCTGGAACAGCCGGACCAGGCCGGCGCTGGCAGTGCCCTCGTGCTGGGCGTTGATCAGGGCCCGGCGGACCTGCCCGGCAATTTCACGCTCGCCCACCACGGCGGAATCGAGTCCGGCGCTGACGGCGAAGAGGTGCTGGCTGACTTCCGGGCCGGTGCGCGTGCTGAAGGAGCGGGAGACGAGCTGTTCGTTGAGTCCGCTCAAGCCGCTGATCTCTGACACCAGGGCTGCCCTGGCGGCCTCCACGTCATCGGCGTTGGGTGCTTCACCGTAGATTTCATACCGGTTGCAGGTGGCAAGCACCACCGCACCCGTCACTGCCGGCGATCCGGAGAGTGCGGATGTTGCTATCTCTGAAGCACCGCTGCTCAGTTGAGCAACGGTCTCAAGATCGATGTCGGCGTGTGTAGCCACCAATGAGAAAAGAACCACAGCAGGTACATCATAGCTTTTTCGTGGCGCGGTAGAACAACCCCGGGGCGCAGTTCCCGGGCGGCAAGCCCGTGATTCGCGCCACGCTGGGTCGAAGCATGCTGCACATGACAGGCTGTGCGTTATCTTTTAGGTCCGTTTTTGGGCACAATCAAAGGCATGACTTCCAGCTCCGCCGCGTCCAACGCCGTGTCTAATGCCCTGTCTGACGGCCGTGCCCTTCCCGCCAGCCACCCGCTGATGGACGGCCGCACCGCCGATTCCCCGCTAATCACCGCCTACCGTGGCGGCAAGCCGTCACGGCGGCCCGTGTGGTTCATGCGCCAGGCCGGCAGGTCCCTTCCGGAGTACCTGAAGGTTCGCGAAGGCGTGGCCATGCTCGATTCGTGCCTGCGGCCGGAACTCGCCTCCGAGATCACCCTGCAGCCCGTGCGCCGCCACGATGTGGACGCGGCCATCTTCTTCTCCGACATTGTGATCCCGTTGAAGCTCGCAGGCGTTGGAGTGGACATTGTTCCCGGCGTGGGCCCGGTGCTGGACAAGCCGGTCCGAACGGCGGCCGATGTAGCGGCCCTGCCACAGCTGACCTGGGAGGCGCTGGAGCCCATCCGCGAAGCAGTCCGCCTGACCGTGGCGGAACTGGGCAAGACTCCGCTGATCGGATTCGCCGGCGCGCCGTTCACGCTCGCCGCCTACATGGTTGAGGGCAAGCCCTCCCGTGACCACCTGGGCCCGCGCACCATGATGCACGCTGACCCGGAGACCTGGGCTGCGCTGGCCAACTGGGCAGCGGACGCGTCGGGACTGTTCCTCCGTGCCCAGCTCGAAGCCGGCGCCTCCGCCGGGCAGCTCTTTGATTCATGGGCAGGGTCGCTGGGCCTGGCCGACTACACCAAACACGTGGCACCGGCCTCCACCCGGGCACTGGACCACGTCCGCCACCTCGGCGCGCCGCTGATCCACTTCGGCACCGGCACCTCCGAACTCCTTGTTGCCATGCGGGACGTCGGCGTGGACGTGGTGGGCGTTGACTACCGCCTGCCGCTGGACGAAGCCAACCGCCGCCTGGGCGGAACCGTGCCGCTGCAGGGAAACATCGACCCGGCATTGCTGTCCGCCCCGTGGGACGTACTCGAGGCCCACGTGCGCGAGGTCATTGCTGCGGGCTCTTCGGCCCCGGGACACGTACTCAACCTTGGCCACGGAGTGCCGCCCGAAACCGACGCCACGGTGCTCACCCGGGTCGTCGAGCTCATCCACTCCATCTCCCCGGAGTAGGCGCGTGGGCAGCTCCTTGACGTCGGCCCGGACCGCCATCGTTCTGGGGGGCGGCGTCTCCGGCCTGTTGGCAGCCCGGGAGTTGGCTGCCGCGGGCCACGCCGTGACGGTACTGGAAGCGACAGCCACCTGGGGCGGCTGCGTGGGAAGCCACGTGGTGGCCGGCCTCACCCTCGACAGCGGCGCGGAGTCCTTCGCCACGCGCTCCGCAGCGGTGGCCGACCTCGCCGCTGAGCTTGGGCTTGCCGGCAAGATTGTTGCCCCTCGCCCCGGCGGTGCTTGGGTGCAGCTTCCGGACGGCCCCCGCGAACTGCCCAAGACCGGCGTGCTGGGCATTCCTGCCAACCCCTGGGATCCGGAGGTCCGGCGTTCCCTTGGACTCGCGGGCTCCCTGCGGGCGTCGTTGGACAAGTACCTGCCGGCGCGATTCGGTGCGTCCGCGGAGGTCACCAGCGTCTCGGCCCTGGTGCGGACGCGGATGGGCCGCCGTGTGCTGGAGCGGCTGGTTGCGCCCGTGGTGGGCGGAGTGCACTCCGCGGACCCGGGCCTCCTCGACGTGGACATGGTGGCTCCAGGACTGCGCGCCGGGATCAGGGAGCATGGTTCGCTGGCGGCCGCAGTGGCTGCCCAGCGCCGCAGTGCCGGCGGACCTTCCGTTGCGAAGGCTGGTTCCGCCGTCGCCGGTCTCGAAAACGGCATGCATACCCTGGTCACGGCGCTGCTCAGCGATCTGCGGGGGCGCGGCGTTGTCCTGCTCAGCGATTCCACTGCGAGTGCCGTGGCGCGCACCGCAGCCGGCTGGCGCGTCACCGCCGGTGAGGCAGCGTACGACGGCGGCCTGCTGGTAGTGGCGCTTCCGGGACCGGCCGCCGTCGGGCTGCTTCAGGAAGCGGTCCCCGCCCTCGCGGGCAGGAGCCCGGAGCACGGGCCCGACGTCCGCCTCGTCACGCTGGTGGTGGACCTGCCTGAACTCGACCGCAGGCCGCGCGGCACCGGCGTCCTGGTGGCGCCGCAGACACCGGGCGTGGAGGCAAAAGCGCTCAC
This sequence comes from Pseudarthrobacter sp. 01T43, assembly GCF_056398665.1. Taxonomy (NCBI): domain Bacteria; kingdom Bacillati; phylum Actinomycetota; class Actinomycetes; order Micrococcales; family Micrococcaceae; genus Pseudarthrobacter; species Pseudarthrobacter sp. 01T43. The sequence continues at coordinate 193,599 of NZ_JBFTPV010000004.1, forward strand.
CCACGCGACCGCGAAGTGGGACTGGCTGGCTGCCGCCGCCGGTCCCGGCACCCATGTGCTTCGACTCTCGTATGGACGCCTCGAGGGCACTGCAGGGGACGGCCCACCGGCCGCGGATTCCACGCCTGTCGATTCCGCCCCTGTTACAGACCCCGGCCTGCTGGCCGCGGCCCTGCGGGACGCTTCCACTCTGTTGGGGGTGCCGGTGCAGGGTAAGGATGTGGTGGGTTGGGACGTGGTCAGATGGCAGGGAGCCCTGCCGTTCGCAGCAGTTGGCCACAAGGCGCGGGTAGCCGAGATACGTAACATCTGCTCCGCGGAAGACGGCCTCAGCATTGTGGGGGGCTGGGTCGCCGGCAACGGACTCGCTGCTGTTGTGTTCGACACACGGAAAGAAATCCGCGCACTTGCCGGCTGATCATCGCTCCTGTTCAGCGGAACATCAGCCCGTAGGCGGCCTCCCCACGGCCTGAATTTCCGGTTTCCAATCGGTCCGATCCTGTGGCTAGGGTCGATATCTATGGTTATTTACAGGTCCGTGCCTTCCCGTTCCAAAATCAATGCCTCCGGGGGAGTTCGGCGTGGTGCGGCAGCAGCGGCCCTCGGAGCGGTACTGGTGTTTTCTGCAGGAGTCCCTGCTTCCCAGGCCGCCGACGGAAAGCACGAGACCGGTCAGCCTGCCCAGGCCCAAGGCCCTGGAAACGAATCCGTCATCGGTGGCATCCTGAAGGAGCTGCAGGGCGGTTCGGCTGGCCGTTCCAACGCCCGGCCAACATCACCCGAACCAACCCCGGCTTCCTCCAGCCCGGCGCCCGCTGGCAACGCGCCGACTGGCACGGCGCCCGCTGGCACTGCGCCCGCTGGCACTGCGCCCGCTGGCAACGCGCCGACTGGCACGGCGCCCGCTGGCACTGCGCCCGCTGGCACGGCGCCGGCCGGCCCGGCCAGGCCATCGGACCGGGCCACCCAGTCTCCGACACCGACTCCCGTGGCTCCGACTCCTACTGCCGCGGCGCCCACCCCGGGCTCTCCCACGTCGCCGGCAGCGGTTCCCCGGGACGTCCCCACGCAGGGAGCGCCTTCCCCGGGCACGCCTTCCCCGGGCCCCGCTGCCCAGGGCGCCACGGCAGCGCCGTCGCCGTCCTCCTCGTCCGAGAATTCGCGAAGCGGTTCCGCGGCCGACGGAACCGGCCAACGCACCGCGGGCCGGTCTGCTGCAACGGGAACGGCGCAGCCAGGGTCCGAAGGACAAGGCTCCAGTCAATCCGAAGCCAGCCAAGGCGTGGACCCCACAGGGAACCAAACCACAGCCGGTGCCGACGGCTCCGGCTCCACGGCAACCGCCGGACGACCCGCTGTGGCAGGGGCGCCCTCCGCCCGCCACGAGATGACCGCCGCCGGACCCGCAGCGGAAACCGCCAAAGTCTGGCTCGGCGTCGGTCTGGTGGGTTCGGCTGGAGCCGCCGGGCTCCTGTTCGCCAGGATCCGCAAGTTCTGACCGTTGGCCGATCGGAAGCGTCAGTCGGAGGGGTCCCGGTAGAGCTCCCGGTTCCTGCCGCCCGGACGGAGTGTGAAGTTGCGCACTTCTACGTCTTGTAGAAGTCGCCGGTTTCGACTTGGGCGGATGGAACGGGCAAACTGGTAAGCATGAGCCACACTTCTGCCGAATCTGTCACTAAAACCGAAGAATCAGCCGAGCAGTTCTTCACTCTCTGGACGGTTTTCAAACGCTCCGAGGAGCTCGTGCGCAGCGCTGACGCTGCGCACGACTTCGACGCCCTGCTTTCCCGGCTTGCCGACGCCGGGGTGACCCACCGCGGCAGCTATGACGTCTCTGCCATGCGCGCCGATGCCGACGTGATGGTGTGGCTCCACGGCCCCAAGCCCGAGGACCTCCAGAAAGCCATCCGCGACATCCGCCGCAGCAAGCTCTTCGCCGGCACCGAGATCGTCTGGTCGGCCATGGGCGTGCACCGCGAAGCCGAATTCGCAAAGAACCACACCCCGGCCTACTCCCGTGGCGTGGCCCCGGCCGAGTGGCTGTGCGTCTACCCCTTCGTGCGGTCCTACGAGTGGTACATCCTCCCCGAGGCGGAGCGCGGCAAGATGCTTCGCGACCACGGCCTGCTGGGCCGGGACTTCCCGCAGGTCATCTCCAACACTGTTTCCTCCTTCGCCCTGGGCGACTGGGAATGGATCCTGGGCCTGGAAGCACCCGAGCTCGTTGACCTGGTTGACCTGATGCGGCACCTGCGTTCCACCGAGGCACGCAACCACGTCCGGGAGGAAATCCCGTTCTACACCGGCCGCCGCATCACTGCTTCCGAGGTCGCAGAGGTTCTGGCATGACCGGTCCTGATCCTCAGGACGGCTCCTCGGTGACCACGATCAATCCGGTCACCGAGGCGGGCCGCATGGCTCCCAAAGAATACGACGCTGTCCTCCTCGCCTCCTTTGGCGGGCCCGAGGGCCAGGACGACGTCCTTCCCTTCCTGCGCAACGTCACCCGCGGCCGCGGCATCCCGGACGAGCGGCTTGAAGCGGTCTCCCACCACTACCGGGCCAACGGCGGCATCAGCCCCATCAACCAGCAGAACCGCGAGCTCAAGGCCTCCCTCGAAGCGGAGCTCGCGTCGCGCGGCATCAGCCTTCCGGTGCTGTGGGGCAACCGCAACTGGGACCCTTACCTTCCGCAGACCCTGCAGGGCGCGTACGACGCCGGCCACCGCAGATTGCTCATGGTCACCACGAGTGCCTACTCCTGTTACTCCAGCTGCCGCCAGTACCGCGAGGACATCGGCGTTGCCCTGACCGAGACCGGGCTGGACGGCCGGCTGGAGGTGGACAAGGTACGCCAGTACTTCGACCACCCGGGCTTTGTGGAACCGTTCATTGAAGGAACTGCTGCCGGGCTTGCGGATGTCCGCGCCCAGCTTGCCTCCGCTGGCACGCCGGACGCCCCCGTGCACATCCTCTTCGCGACGCACTCCATCCCCACCCGCGATGCTGAAGCTGCCGGAAGGTCCGAGGCTGAATCGCGCGAGTTTGAGGAAGGCTCGGCCTACGTGGCCCAGCACCTGGCTACGGCCGCGGCGGTCATCGACAGGGTCAAGGCCGAGTCCGGCCTGACCGCGGCGTGGTCCCTGGTCTACCAGTCCCGCTCCGGCGCGCCGCACGTGCCGTGGCTGGAGCCCGACATCAACGATGCCATCGAGGAGTTGGCGGGCCAGGGTATCAAGGGCATCGTCATCGTCCCGCTGGGCTTCGTCAGCGACCACATGGAAGTTGTGTGGGACCTCGACACCGAAGCCATGGAGACCTGCCGCAACCTGGGACTCGCCGCGACACGCGTTCCGACGCCCGGTACCCACCGGAAATTCGTCAACGGCCTGGTGGACCTCATCTCGGAACGGACGCGTGCCAACAACATCAGCGACCGGCCTGCCATGACGGCGCTGGGCCCGTGGTACGACGTCTGCCGGCCCGGCTGCTGTGCTAATTTCCGCGGCGAAAAGCCGACCATCGCCGGAGCCGACACCACCGTGGGCACCGGGCACGACGACTACCCGGCAGGCGGCGCAGGCACTGCCGGGGGAGAAGGCACACTGTGACCGTACGGATCGGAACACGGGCCAGCAAACTCGCCCTGACCCAGACCCAGCAGACGGCTGACCAGTTGGCTGCCGTTGGCGGATTCCCGGTGGAACTTGTCCACATCACCACCGAGGGCGACGTCAAAACCGGATCGCTGTCCCAGATGGGCGGCACCGGGGTCTTCGTTGCGGCCCTGCGCGATGCGCTGCTGCAGGAGGCCTGCGATGTTGCCGTGCACTCACTCAAGGACCTTCCCACTGGAGCTGCACTGGGCCTGACCATCGCGGCGACGCCCAAGCGGGTGGATGTGCGGGACGTGCTGTGTGCGCGCGACGGTCTCAAACTGGCCGACCTGCCGAAGGGGGCCAGGGTGGGCACCGGCTCACCGCGGCGCGCCGCCCAGCTTCGCGCCGCCCGCCCGGACCTCGACGTGCAGGACATCCGCGGCAACGTGGATACGCGCCTGGGCCGCGTGCCCGGCTTGCCCGGCAACGCTGAAACCGCACCCGGAGACTTGGACGCCGTTGTGCTGGCAGCGGCCGGCCTCGAACGCATCGGCCGCCTGGACACCGTCAGCGAATTCTTCGAGATGGACATTATGCTGCCGGCACCCGGGCAGGGTTCGCTGGCCATTGAATGCAGGACAGCTGACGCCCCGCGCAAGGCCGGTTCCGCCGAAGGGTCACAGGGTGTCCTGGCCCAGGCCCTGGCCGCGCTCAACGACGAGGACACCCGTCTCGCCGTGACAGCCGAACGTGCCGTATTGGCCCGCCTCGAAGCTGGCTGCGCCGCCCCGGTGGGTGCCTTCGCCTCCCGTAAGGGCAGCATGCTGTACCTTGAGGCCGCGGTGTGCGCCGTGGACGGGACGAAGATCGTGCGCGAAAAGAAGGCGACTGATGGACTGACCGAAGTTGGCGCCACGCTGCTTGGCATCGAGGTGGCCGAGCTCCTCCTCGCCGCCGGCGCCGCGGAGATCGCGGACCTTGCCGCGTCCTGACGCCCTGGCCTGCGGCCCTGCTGATGACCCGGCCGGCGCCGTGCGTGGCAGGCGCGTCCTGATCACCCGGAGCGCCGACCGTGCCCGGCCGTTGGCGTCGCTGCTCAGCAGCCTGGGCGCCGAGCCACTGATCCTGCCGCTCATCGACTTCGAACGGGCCACGGACCAGCCGGCACTCGACGCCGCCCTGGATGACTTGGCGGCCGGAGCCTTCGACTGGCTTGTCATCAGCAGCATCACCACGGTGCGCATGCTCATGGAAAAGGCGGACCAGCGCGGCACCACGCCGGCCGCACTGGTCCCGGCCGGAACGCGGGTGGCCACGATCGGGCCGTCCTCCCGGCAGGTCCTGAATGCCGTGGGCATTCCTGTGGCGCTTGCCCCGGAGGACAACCAGTCTGCCGAGGGGCTGGTAGGCCTCTGGACCGCAGCCCGCGAACGCGTGCTGCTGCCGCAGGCAGATATCGCTGCGCCCGGGTTACGCGAGGGACTGGCATCCGCGGAGGCTGACGTGACCACCGTGATTGCTTACCACACCGTGGATTTCCCGGCCCGGCCGGAACTCCGCCTGGCGGCGGAACTTCCCGCCGCCGTCGGCCTTTCCACCGGTGCGGCGCCGCCGGAGCTGAGCCCCACGCAGGCCAGGAGAGAGCTCGACGACGGGACCATCGACGCAGTCGTGGCCGCCTCGCCGAGTGCCGCACGCCGCATTGCCGCGGCCCTGCTCCCGCTGGGCGGGTGCCGTTTCGTCGCCATTGGGCGTCCGACGGCGGCAGAAGCTGCCGCGCTGGGCATCCCGGTGGCCGCCACCGCCAAAGTACCCACCCCGGACGGCATAGTGGCCGCCCTGGGCACCGTATTCGCCAACGAAGGGAACACCCGATGAGCTTTCCGAACCACCGCCCGCGCCGCCTCCGGACCACTCCGGCCATGCGCCGGCTCACGGCCGAGTACCGTCTGGCGCCGGCGGACCTGATCCTGCCGGCGTTCATCCGCGAGGGCATCAGCGAACCGGCACGGATCACGTCAATGCCCGGCGTAGTGCAGCACACCACAGAGTCCCTCCGGCGCGCCGCGGCCGAGGCCGTGGAACTGGGTGTCGGCGGCATCATGCTCTTCGGCGTGCCCGCCGTGCGTGACGCCCGCGGCACCGCCTCCCTGGACCCCGACGGCGTCCTCAACAAGGCCATCCGCGACGTCCGCGCCGAGGTGGGCGATGACCTGGTGGTCATGGGCGACGTCTGCCTGGACGAATTCACCGACCACGGCCACTGCGGTGTCCTTGACGCCGAAGGCTACGTGGACAACGATGCCACGCTGGAAATCTACGGCCAGATGGCTGTGGCCCAGGCCGACGCAGGGGCTCACGTCCTGGGCCCGTCCGGCATGATGGACGGCCAGATCGCCGTGATCCGCCAGGCCCTCGAGGAGTCCGGCCACAAAAACACGGTCATCATGGCCTACGCGGCCAAGTACGCGTCCGCGTTTTACGGCCCGTTCCGTGAAGCTGTGGACTCCCAGCTCAAGGGCGACCGCCGCACCTACCAGATGGATGCCGCGAATCGCCGCGAAGCCATCCTTGAGGTGGAACTGGACCTCGAAGAAGGTGCCGACATGGTCATGGTGAAGCCGGCCATGAGCTACCTGGACATCCTGGCGGATGTCGCCGCGATGAGCCCGGTCCCTGTCTCGGCCTACCAGATCTCGGGTGAGTACTCGATGATCGAGGCTGCCGCCGCGAACGGCTGGATCGACCGGCGTGCTGCCATCACCGAATCCGTCCTCGGCATCAAACGCGCTGGCGCCAACACCGTGCTGACCTACTGGGCCTCAGAGCTTGCGGGCTGGCTCAAGGAATCCTGACGGAGGGGAATCCTGACGGAGCGGGAATGATTCCGGACGCCCGGTCGTTTGTATGCGTATGCATGAAAACAGCGAGCTTCCCGGAACCACTCCTTCAACCACGGTCAACCCCACCGCCCCCGTCCCGTCGGACACCATCCTGCTTGGTGTCAGTACATTCGGTGACGTCGACCTGGCGGCCGATGGGGCACCCAAGCACCACGCCCAGGTGCTGCGCCAGGTGGTGGAGCAGGCCAAGGTGGCGGACGCCGTTGGCCTCCACTCCTTCGGCGTGGGGGAGCATCACCGCAAGGACTTCGCCGTCAGCGCCCCTGAGGTGGTCCTGGCGGCCATCGCCACGGCCACGGAAAACATCCGGCTCGGCAGTGCCGTAACGGTGCTGAGCTCCGACGACCCCATCCGCGTCTTCCAACGCTTCGCCACCCTCGACGCCGTCTCCAACGGCCGTGCCGAAGTCATCCTGGGCAGGGGCTCGTTCACGGAGTCCTTCCCGCTGTTCGGCCACGACCTTGCCGACTACGAGATCCTGTTCGAGGAAAAGCTGGACCTCTACGACCGCGTGCGCTCCCAGAACCCGGTGAACTGGGACGGCCGCACCCGGGCCAGCCTCCGTGGCCAGATGGTCTATCCCCACGTGGAAGGCCGGTTGCTCCCCACCTGGATCGGTGTGGGCGGCTCTCCCCAGTCCGTGGTTCGTACGGCCACCTACGGCTATCCGATGGTGCTGGCCATCATCGGCGGTGAGCCGGAGCGCTTCCGCCCGTACGTTGATCTGTACAAGCGGACGCTTGCCGAGAAGGGCCATGATCCGCAGGCCTTGTCAGTGCACTCTCCCGGCTATGTGGCCGACACCGATGACCAGGCCCTAGAGGAGTACTACGAGCACTGGCTGGTGGGCAGGAACAAGATCGGCGCCGAACGCGGTTGGGGTCCGGCCGGCCGCGGTGAATTTGAGGCCGCTGCGGACGACGACGGCGCGCTGTTCATCGGGTCCCCGGAAACCGTGGCAGAGAAGATCGTCCGGCTCAAGAAGACCTTGGGCGCGGACCGCTTCGAAATGAAGTTCAGCGGCTCCACGCTGCCGCACGGGAACATGCTGAGGTCCATCGAGTTGTTTGGCACCAAGGTGGCGCCCCTGGTCGCGGACATGCTGGCGGGCCGCTGATCCGGCCCGCTGGTTCGGACTGCTGATTGGGGCCGGAATCCGGCGCCGCGCCAGACGGCGTGGGCGCCGGATGCCACCTCCCGGGATGGGAGAATAGGGTCATGACCCGTTCTGAAGACCTGTTCGCCCGTGCCCAGACCCTGATGCCCGGTGGCGTCAACTCGCCCGTCCGCGCCTTTGGCTCGGTAGGCGGGACGCCGAGATTTATGGTTTCCGCCAAGGGGCCGTACCTGACGGACGCGGACGGCACCGAGTACGTGGACCTGGTTTGCTCCTGGGGCCCGGCCCTCCTGGGCCACGCCCACCCGGCTGTCCTGGAAGCTGTCCACGCAGCTGTGGACCGTGGCCTGTCCTTCGGCGCGTCCACCCCGGACGAGGCTAACCTGGCCGCCATAGTGCAGGAGCGCGTGCCCGCTGCCGAGCGGGTCCGGATGGTGTCAACCGGGACTGAGGCCACCATGACGGCCGTTCGCCTGGCCCGCGGTTTCACCGGTCGCAACCTCATCATCAAGTTCGCCGGCTGCTACCACGGCCACCTCGACGGGCTGCTTGCCGCTGCCGGATCCGGCGTGGCCACCCTGGCGCTGCCCGGCTCGGCCGGCGTCACCGAAGCCACCGCCGCCGAAACGCTGGTGTTGCCCTACAACGACCTCGCCGCCGTCGAAGCGGCCTTTGCCGCGCACGGCCCCCACATCGCGGCGGTCATCACGGAAGCCGCCCCCGCCAACATGGGCGTGGTCACCCCGGGGGAGGGCTTCAACCTGGGGCTGTCCCGCATCACCCGCGAGCATGGTGCCCTGCTGATCGTCGACGAGGTCCTCACCGGCTTCCGCACCGGCTACTCCGGATACTGGGGCCTGACCGGCGGCGCTCCGGACGCGGCCGAGCCGTGGACCCCGGACCTGCTCACCTTCGGCAAGGTCATCGGCGGTGGCATGCCGACGGCGGCCCTCGCCGGGCGTGCCGACGTCATGGACTACCTCGCGCCCCTCGGCCCGGTCTACCAGGCCGGGACACTCTCCGGTAACCCCGTCGCCATGGCAGCCGGGGTGGCCACCCTGACGCACGCCACGCGCGATGTGTACTCCTTTGTGGACGTCCGCTCGCTGGAGCTGTCCTCTGCTTTGTCCTCGGCCCTCGACAAGGCAGGGGTTGACCACTCCATCCAGTTCGCCGGGAACCTTTTCTCCGTGGCGTTCGGGACCTCGGCCAACGGTGTGCACAACTACGCCGATGCCCAGGCCCAGGRAACGTTCCGGTACGCGCCGTTCTTCCACTCCATGCTGGACTCCGGCGTGTACCTGCCGCCGTCGGTCTTCGAAGCGTGGTTCCTCTCGGCAGCCCACGACGACGCCGCCATGAACCGGATCTTCGATGCCCTGCCGGCCGCCGCGAAAGCTGCCGCAGCCGCAAAGCCTTAGCGCCGCCGTCGGACGCTATTTCCGCGGTTAAGCCGGAAATCCCCGTCACCCGGTCAATTTCCCGCTGCAAGCGGTGGKGGAAAGGGCCGGGGGCGGGGATTTCTTGTCGGTGCGACTAGAGCACGTCCGAAAGGAAGCCCTTCAGGCGGTCTGTCTGCGGATCCGTGAACAGCTGTTCGGGCGGACCCGATTCGACCACAACGCCTGCATCCATGAACGTCACGGTGTCTGAGACGTTGCGGGAGAAGCCCATCTCGTGGGTSACCACCACCATGGTCATGCCGCCCTTGGCGAGATCTGTCATGAGCGCCAGGACACCCTTGACCAGCTCAGGATCCAGGGCGGAAGTGGCCTCGTCAAAAAACATCACTTCAGGCTTCATGGCCAGCGCGCGGGCGATGGCGACACGCTGCATCTGGCCACCGGAAAGGTTGGCCGGGCGCACGTCCGCCTTGTGCTTGAGGCCCACCAGGTCCAGTTGGCCGAGCGCTTCTTCCCGGGCCTGGTCCTTGGACATCCCGCGCAGCTTCCGCAGCGCCAGGGAGACGTTCTCCACCACGGTTTTGTGGGGGAAGAGGTTGAACTGCTGGAACACCATGCCGATCCGGCGCCGCAGTTCATCCGGGTTGTCCTTAAGCACCGAGCGGCCGTCCAGCAAGATGTCGCCCTGCTCGGGTTCGATCAGCCGGTTCATGACGCGCAGGAGCGTGGACTTGCCGGAGCCGGACGGGCCGATCACGGAGGCAGTGGTGCCCTTCTCGACGTGCAGGTCGATGCCGCGCAGGACCCGGTTTGCCCCGAATGCCAGGTGGATGTTCTGGGCTGTCAGCGTTCCGGAAACGAACTCACTCATGCCTGGGCTCCCTTTCCGACGACGGCGGCTGCCTCGTCCGGTTCCTTCTTCTCCGGCCGGCCCGAGCGCAGCCGGCGGTCGATCCAGTTCACGAGATGTGTCAACGGGACGGTGAGCGCCAGATAGAACACCGCGGCCGCCACGTAGGGGGAAAGATTTCCGCTGTTGGCCGCCGCATCCTTGCCGATCTGGAAGATTTCACGTTCCGAAGCCAGGAGTCCGAGCATAAACACCAGGGACGATTCCTTGATCAGGGCAATGAACTGGTTGACCAGCGCCGGCAGGACCCGCCGGACACCCTGGGGCACAACGACCAGGCGCATGGCGGGCCCGTATCCGAAGCCCAGTGCGCGGGTGGCCTCGAGCTGCCCCTTGTCGACACTCTGGATCCCGGAGCGGAAGATCTCGCCGATGTAAGCCGCCGACATCAGGGACAATGCAGCGATGGCCATCGGATAAGGGCTGCTGGATCCGGTGACCTGCTTGAAAATCGGTCCGAAACCCAGCCCGATCACCAGGATGGTCAGGATGGGCGGCAGCCCGCGCAGGACATCGGTGTAGATGCGCGCAATCCAGCGGGCGGCGGCGTTCCGGGAGATCCCCATGAGGGCCAGCACCATGCCAAGTACCGTCCCGATGACGCCCGAGGTGACGGCCAAAACGAGCGTGTTTGGCAGCCCGACGGCAAACATCTTGGGCAGAACTTCGCCTATCGCCTTCCAGTCCAGGAAGGTATCAGAGAGCAGTGTGAGGAAATCCACGAAACGCGCCGGATTACTTCGCGGTAACCTGGACGGCCTTGCTGCCCGGCTTCCAGCCCTGCGGGGTCTGCTCTGCAGCGGTCGGGCGGTCGGTGTACCACTGGGCCGTGAGCTTGGTCCACGTGCCATCAGCGATCACGGCGTCGAGGCCGGAATTGAGGGCATCGATCAACGGCTGGTTGTCCTTGTTTACTGCCCAGGCTGTGAAGTTCTGCGTGTTGACGACCTTCTCGGCGATCTTGGTGTTGTCGCCCTCCTTGACCTGGCCGGTGGCCTGCTGGGACGGTGCCACCCAGGCGTCCACCTGGCCGCTCTTCACGTTGGTGTACACGGTGTTGTAGTCCGGGAAACGGACGGGCTCGAGCTTGAGGGTGTTGGTCACGTAGTCGTCCTGGACGGTGCCCTGGACGACGCCGATGCGGACCCCGTCCTTGAGGTCGGCGAAGCCCTTGACCTTGGMGTCGCTCTTGGTCACGACGGCCATGTAGCCGAAGTCGTARCCRTTGGTGAAGCCSACGGTCTCGCGKCGCTTGTCCGTGGTGGAGATCGAGGAGGATCCGACGTCGAACTGCTTGTTCTTGACCTGGGARAGCARCGCSGAGAAGTCAGTGGAGGCGAACTCGACCTTGAGGCCCAGYTTGKCGCCSACGGCSCGCAGGAGTTCRTTGTCRTAGCCGGTGAACTTGCCKGACGGATCAATGAAAATGTTCGGGGGAGCGTCTGAGAGGGTACCAACACGGAGGGTGCCGTCGGTGATGAGTCCGAGCTTGGTTTTGTCGATCTTGTCGACCGGAGTGACCTCGGCGGTGGTGTACTTGTCCAGCGTCTGCTGGTCGCTGCCGGCCAGGGCGTCCGTGGGGGTTCCGCTGGGCTGGGCCGTACCGGAACCGCACGCGGCCAGCGAGACAGCCAAGGCCACTGCTACCGGAGCCGTGGTCAGCCACTTCATGGCTTTAGTCTTCATGAGGTAGTCACTTTCATCTGAGTCATTCGTTCAACCGGGCCGAAAAGGCTGCGCGTATGGCGTCTGGAGCCTTGCTCCCAGATTGCCGGCCGGCCGGGACGGGATTACCGCGGAACTTAATCATCTCATTCCCCGGTTTCCAACGATTCAGACGAATTAATGCGGGGACACGGCGGTGATGACCGAATTTATGGCGGCTCGTGTTTGTTCATTAACTCTAGGTGAACGGAGGTTGTCCATCACGCCGAATCCCAGAGTTCTGCCAGCGGCGGGTGGGCCGGTCTCGCGCTTTAGTGAGTTAGCTCTCAGCTAGAACTCGCCGCGGCCGGCGTCCTCCGGCGGCAGGACAGGCCATTCGCCTTCGATGACGGCGGTGGGTTTGGTCTTGCGCAGGTAATTCTGGAAGTCGGCCGCCTGGCTCACGGCCCAGTCCTTCTGGAGTTCGTGAAGCTGGCTGGCCGGCATCTTCAGCTTGGGGAATTTGATGGTCATGGCGTCCAGCATCCGGAGCGTGGCCAGGGCGTCAGCTGCCGAGGTGTGGGCGTTGTCCAGGTTGATGCCATACTCCTCGCACAGCGCCGTTAGCGTGCGTTTGCCCTTGCGGTAGCGGTCAACCTGCTTGTTCATGATGTACGGGTCAAGGACCGGGAACCGGGTGAGTTGCCGGACACCGTAGCGGGCCGACTCCGCGGCCAGGACGGTGAAGTCGTAACTGGCATTGAAGGCGATGACCGGGATGCCGGCGTCGAACAGTTCCTGCAAAACGGTTGCGAGCTCACCGGTGACTTCGTGGGCTGGACGGCCCTCACTGCGTGCCTGCTCGGTGGTAATGCCGTGGACGTCGCTGGCCTCGGCGGGGATCTCAATACCAGGATCTGCAAGCCATTCGTGTTCCTTGACCACGTCCCCCTGATGGTCCACCACAGTCACGGAGGCAGTGACGATGCGCGCGGCACGCGAATTCCGTCCAGTGGTTTCGAGGTCGAAGGCTGCGCGGGGGAGGGTGTTCCAGGTGGTCATTCTTTAACGCTACCGGCCGGCACCGACAGGATCCGGCAGCGCCACTGCGGCTAGTCTGGATCCATGCGGATTGAGTACGTCGAGGCGGTGCTGGCTCTGGTCGAGCTCGTTCCGTCCGGGACCGCACTGGCTTACGGCGATGTGGCCGAGCTGCTGGGATCCGGCGGTCCCCGCCAGATAGGACAAGTGATGAGCCACTACGGCAGCTCCGTCCCGTGGTGGCGGATCCTCAAGTCCAGCGGGCATGGTCCCGACGGGCATGAAGCCGAAGCCCTCCGCCATTACCTGCTGGAGGGGACGCCGCTCCTGGGCCGCCCCGAAGACTATCTCCGCACCGGTGAAGGCCGCTGGCGGGTTGACCTGATGGCAGCACGCTGGGCGCCGGGCGAGGGCGATTTCGACCGGATCGATGCAATTGCGGAGCGCTTGGAGCTCCTGCTGCACAGATTGTCAGTGGCTGATGATGGAATGTCTGTGTGACCCTAACAATTCCCGATCTTGATCCCGCCGAGTACACCGGTGCCGCGAACAGCCCGGCTTTCGCGACAGGACAATCCGGCGGAACGGGCCTCAGGCTGCTCCCGCCGCGGCAGATCCACGCGGAGGTTCCGGTGCTGTCATCGGACCAGCAGGAAGCTGTTGAGGTGCCGCATGGATCGGGACCTGTGCTGGTGCCCGGCGCACCCGGAACGGGCAAGTCCACCGTCCTGATCGAAGCTGCCGTCCGCCGTGCGCTGCAGGACGGCGTGGATCCGGAACGGATCCTGATCCTGGCACCGGGACGCCTGGCGGCCGATTCGCTCCGGGACCGGTTTACTGCGCGGCTGAACAGGAGCCTGAGCACCACGCCCGCCCGGACCTGGGCCTCCTACGCCTTTGACCTGATCCGCCGGGCGAAAGCGGAGGGAATCCTTCCGCTGCCACGGGCACCGCGCCTGCTGTCCGGCCCGGAACAGGACCTGATCATCCGGGAACTGCTGGAGGGCCACCGCCTGCCCGGCCTAGACCTGCCCTGGCCGCCGGATCTGGAAGCGGCCTTGGAGACCCGCGGCTTCCGGCACGAAGTGCGCCTCCTTTTTGACCGCATCATCGAGTCCGGCCGGACAGCAGCAGACCTTGAAGAGCTGGGGCGCCAATGCGGCAGGCCCGATTGGATTGCCGCAGCAGCCCTGTACTCGGAGTACCGGGACGTCCTGGACCTGCGGATGCCCGAGGCCTTCGATCCCGCGGGCATCATCACCACTGCCCGGCAGATCTTCCAGGACGAGCCCGGCTTCCTGGCCGCAGAACGGGAACGGCTGCAGCTGGTGCTGGTGGATGACGTACAGGAAGCAAACCCTGCCGTTTACGAACTGCTTGCGGACATCGCCGCGGGCAAGGACTGCTACGTCGCGTTCTCCCCGGACACCGTAGTGCAGGGTTTCCGCGGGGCCAGGCCTGATCTCGTCGCTGACCTTCCGCAGCTGCTGTCAGCCGGGTCCGGCGTCCTCGAACGGCCGCTTTGGCACACCCACCGGCATGCCCCCGCAATTGCGCAGGCCTGGCTCGGCGTAGCCGCCCGGATCTCACAACGCGCCGGAGGACAGTTGGCGCGGCGGCTCGAGCAGCCCGCACACGTGGCACGGTCCGCGCACCCCGGGGCCACCGCCATCGATGTCCACGCAACGCTCACGGGAACGGTCGAAGCGCACCTGGTCCCATCGCCGGTGCACGAGCTGCGATACGTCGCCCAGCGGATTCTGGACCAGCACGTCAACCACGGCCGGGATCTGGCCGAGATGGCAGTGATTGTCCGCAACGGCGGCCAGCTCAGTGAGCTGCAGCGCTACCTGTCGGGCCAGGGCATCCCGGTCCGCGTGCCGGTGGCCGAGTCTGCGGTCCGCGACGAAGTGGCTGTACGCCCGTTGCTGGACGCTTATGCCATTGCACTGGATCCCTCGCTTCTGACTCCGGAAGCCGCCGTCGCGCTGCTGACGTCCCGGATCGGGGGCGCCACGTCGATTGAACTGCGGCGGCTCCGGCAATCCCTCCGGCGCGAGGAGCTGCAGGGCGGCGGAGGGCGGACCAGTGACGCCCTGCTGGTAGAGGCACTCCTGGCACCGGGCGCGCTGCTGACCCTGGGTGTGGAGGGCAGGTCCGCGCGCCGGACGGCCCGCATGATCCAGGCCGGGCAGAACGCTGCAGCCCAGCCCGGAGCCAACGCCGAGACAGTTCTCTGGGCACTCTGGCACTCCACCGGTCTGGCCAACGCCTGGACGGAGTCCGCCCTGTCCGGCGGCTCCCACGGCGCCCGGGCCGACCGCGACCTCGACGCCATGATGGCCCTCTTCCACACGGCGGAGCGCTACGTGGACCAGATGCCCGGCGCAGGTCCCGAGCAGTTCCTCGAATACCTCCTGAACCAGGAACTGCCCATGGACACGCTCGCCGCGCGGGCGCAGGTGGACGACGCCGTCGAGCTGATGACCCCGGCCAGCGCCGCGGGACGCCAGTGGCCTGTGGTTATCGTGGCGGGGCTGCAGGAGGGCGTATGGCCCAACACCCGGCTTCGCGGCGAACTGCTGGGCAGCAGCCTGTTCGCTGACGCGGTGGAGCACGGGGTCAGCTACGCCCTGCAGCTCGACCCCCTGAGCCGGCTGCGGGAAATCCGCTACGACGAACTCCGGAGCTTCTCCACCGCGGTTTCCCGGGCCGAACAGCTCCTGATCTGTACGGCGGTCTCCTCGGAGGACGATCAGCCCTCATCCTTCCTCGACTATGTGGCGCCCCTCGAACCGGGCCGGGAGGGCAGAGGATTCACGCAGGTGGAACGGCCCATGACGCTCCGTGCACTGGTGGCCGAGTTGCGCCAGTATGCCCAGCTGGAAGGCAGGTTTGAGCCCGAGGCCGAAGAGGCCGCCAGGGTTCTTGCCGCACTGGCCCTCGCGGAACCGCCCGTGCCAGGGGCCCACCCGGACAGCTGGTGGGGATTGTTGTCCCTGAGCACGTCGGAGCCGGTGGTACCGCCCGGCGGGACCGTCTATGTCTCGCCCTCGAAGGTGGAGTCCGTGCAGAAGTCCCCACTCGACTGGTTTGTCCAAGCCGCCGGCGGTGAAGCCGCCACCGATTTCGCGCGCAGCCTGGGAACCCTGGTCCACGCCATCGCGCAGGACATGCCGGAGGCATCCGGAGGTCAGTACGTTGAAGAACTGGTGCGCCGGTGGCCCACGCTGGGCATGAAGGACAACTGGGAGGGAAAGCTCGACTTCCAGCGGGCCGAAACCATGGTGCGCAAGCTCGCCCAGTACATCCTGGTAATGCGGAGCGAGGGCCGTAGCCTCTTGGGCGTCGAGCAGGACTTCGAGGTGCGCCTGCCCGACCTGCCGCCGATGCAGCCGGACAGCCTGGACGGCCTGGATGGCCTGGACGCCGCAGGCCTGAACCCCGGCGGTTTGGAATCAGATGGCTCGGACCCCGGGTCCAGTATCAGCGAGCCGCGGGCCGCCGTGCTCCGCGGCCAGGTGGACCGGCTGGAGATCGACAACGAGGGAAGGCTGGTGGTGGTGGACCTCAAAACCGGAAAACGGCAACCCGGCAAGACAGAGTTGTCCCGCCATCCGCAGTTGGGGGCCTACCAGGCAGCCGTTCTTGCTGGCGGCTTCCGGGATTTGCCCGGGATGACCGGGCCCGCTGTGCCCGTCGGTGCAGTGCCGGGCGGCGCCGTGCTGGCCCAGCTGGGAACCACCACCAAGAGCCCCGGCGTCCAACAACAGGAACCGCTGGATCCGCAGGAAAACTGGGCACTGGAGATGGTCACTGACGCGGCAGTGCTGATGTCAGGCAGCAGCTTCGAAGCGAGGCACGATCCGGCCAAGGGCAGCCACGGCGGCCACGGCTGCCGGCTCCCGGAGGTCTGTCCCCTTTGTGTCCGCGGAAAGCAGGTCACAGAATGAACCGGCACCGGTCTCCCGAGCCGCTCTTCAGCCCTGAACAGCTGTCCGCGCTCCTGGGTGAAAAAAACACCCCCACGCCTGAACAGTCCGCCATCATCTCATCCCCCTTGGCCCCCCGGCTGGTGATCGCCGGTGCAGGTTCCGGCAAGACCGCCACCATGGCCGACCGCGTGGTCTGGCTTGTGGCCAACGGCTGGGTCAGGCCCGAGGAAGTCCTGGGCGTCACGTTCACCAGGAAGGCTGCCGGTGAGCTGGCCACCAGGATCCGGGCCAAGCTGGCAGCCCTGCAGCGGATTGCGGCTCAGGACACCGGGCATGCCGTGTTCCCGGAGGGCCTGCTCAGCAGTGACGCACTTGAGCCGAAGGTCTCCACGTACCATTCGTTCGCGAGCGGAATCGTGTCCGACTACGGGCTGCGGCTCGGGGTGGAACGGGACGTTGTGCTGCTTGGCGGCGCCCAGGCCTGGCAGCTGGCCAGTGAAGTGGTGGAAGCGTTCGACGGCGACTACAGCCACTTCAAGGCGGCCAAGTCAACCCTGGTCAAGGCAGTCATCCAGCTGGCAGGGGAGTGCGCCGAGCACCTGCAGGAACCGGCCGACGTCGAAGCCTGGCTGATGGCCCGCCTTGGCGAATTCGAAGTCCTCCCGTACGTCGCCGGCGCCGCGAAGAACGCACCGCAGGCCGCGGCTGACCTCGCCGCCATGTTGCGCACACGGGCTAGCGTCGCCGACATGGTGGGCCGTTATACCGTGGCCAAGCGGGCGCGGGGAGCACTTGACTTCGGTGACCTCGTGGCGCTCGCTGCCCGGGTATCCAGGGAGGTTCCGCTGGCTGCGGAACTGGAAGGCCAGCGCTACAAAGTGGTGCTCCTGGATGAGTTCCAGGACACCTCGTACGCCCAGCTCGTGCTGTTTTCCCGGCTCTTCGGGGAGGGGCACGCCGTCACCGCGGTCGGAGATCCCAACCAGTCCATTTATGGCTTCCGCGGGGCCTCCGCCGGCCAGCTTTTCCATTTTGTCCGCGAATTCCCCGTCCGTTTGGACCGCGAGTTGGACAGCGACTTGGACCGCAACGGGGACATCGGGGACAGCGACGACGGTGGCCCGGCCGCGTATGCGCCGGCGCCAACGTCCTATCTCACCACCGCGTGGCGCAACGGCCGGGCCATACTCTCCGCGGCCAACATCATGTCCGAGGCCCTGGGCCGGGCCGAGGCACAGAGGGCACCGGCCGGCACCACCCCGGAGGCCGCGGCAGTGCCTCCCCTGCAGCCGAGCCCCTTCGCCGTGGAAGGGCAGGTGGTGCTGGGCCGCTTCGGTACTGACGTCGATGAGGCGTCGGCCTTGGCCGGCGACGTCCAGAAGTACCGGGTCACGGACTTCGAACGTGAAGCCGACGGCACTCCGGTGCCACCGGCGCTGGCTGTGCTGTGCCGGCGCCGGGCCCAGATGGAGACCATCCGCCGGGAGTTCGAGTCGCGCGGGATTCCCTACGAAATCGTGGGGCTTGGGGGACTCCTTGACACCCCCGAGATTGTCGACCTCGTGGCCACCCTGCGGGTGTTGGCCGATCCGGGACGCTCGGATTCCCTGATGCGCCTCCTCGCGGGGGCGCGGTGGCGGATCGGCCCGGCGGACCTGATGGCATTCCGCGACTGGTCCAGCCAGCTCGCACGCCGCCGCGGACACCGGGCCGGGACACCATCTGTGGACGCTGACGGAGGAGCCACCGCGGAGGATGCCATCATTGAAAGCGACCTGACTGACGGCGCCAGCCTCGTCGAGGCGCTGGACTGGCTGCCGCGCGAAGACTGGGTCTCCGCCCATGGCCGGGTGCTGACCGCCGAGGCACGCGAACGGCTCGGCAGGCTCTCGGCTGAGCTCAGGCTGCTGCGCGGATACCTCGGCGACGACCTCACAACCCTGCTCGGGGAGGTGGAACGCGCCATGCTGCTCGATATCGAAGTTGCGGCGCGCCCGGGAATCAGCATCCACCAGGCCCGACGAAACCTTGACGCGTTCCAGGACGCGGCAGCGGGATTCCTGCGGACTTCCCATCGGGTGGACATCCTTGCCTTCCTCGCCTGGCTGGAGGCGGCCTCGGCCGAAGAGAACGGCCTGGAAGCCCCGCCGCCGGATATCAACCGCGAGGCCGTCCAGCTGCTGACCGTCCACGCATCAAAGGGCCTGGAATGGGACGTTGTTTTTGTCCCGGGCCTGAATGCGGGCGCCTTCCCGAGCAACAAGGACTCCCGGTGGAGCAGCGGCGCGGCCGCATTGCCTTGGCCGCTGCGGGGTGACCGGTCGGACCTGCCGCAATGGGACACCGACCAGCCCGACCAAAAAGGCTGGCTGGACGCCGAGAAGGACTTCAAGTCGGCAGTCCAGGTCCACGGCGAGGGTGAAGAACGCCGGCTGGCGTACGTGGCCTACACCAGGGCCAAGCACGTTCTCTGGGTTTCCAGCGCAGCCTGGGTCGGCTCCCGGGCGGGCCGGGCTGAGATGTCGCCTTTCCTGGCTGAGCTGGAGCAACTCACCACCGGGGCGGGAGAGAAGCCACCAACTGCTGGCGCGGCAGTGCATCCGTCATCAGCGGCCGAAGCGTCCCTGCCGGAAAAGAGCCCGTTAACCACCGAAACCGAGCTGGCCACATGGCCGTATGACCCTCTCGAAGGTCCAGTCGATCCCCGTACAGGCGAACGACGGCGCGTGGTTGCCGGCAGGCGGTTGGCCATGGACAGTGCCGCGGCGCGTGTCCTGGCCGCACTTGCTGCGTCAAGCGCCGGGGACGCGTTCGGCGCGCTGAGTGCAGCCGGCACCCAGGGCGCCCTTTCCGGTGACGGCGTGGCTGTTGACGGTTCCGGGGCTGCCGGGGAGCAGGGCCGGAGGCTCCGGGGCAGTGCTGCAGAGTGGGCCCGGGAAGCTGCGTTGCTGCTGGAACGCCGCTCCAGACGGGCGGGCGGACAGGACGTGCATCTGCCTGGCCATATCTCCGCGTCCACGTTGGTGGACCTCGGCGAGGACCCGGAGGGGGTAGTCGGCCGGCTCCGGCGCCCGGTTCCTCGCGAGCCAGGCATGTCGGCGCGGAAAGGCACCGCATTCCACGCCTGGGTGGAGGAATACTTCGGCACTGCCGGCATGTTGGATCTTGGCGAGGCACCAGGTTCGGATGATCATATCGATGCCGCCTATGACCTCGACGCCATGGTGGCCACGTTCAAGACCTCCGAGTGGAGCGACCGTTCGCCCGCGTTTGTTGAAGTCCCGGTCGAAACCCGGGTAGGGGAAGTGGTGGTCCGCGGGCGCATCGACGCCGTCTTCCTGGATGCCGACGGCCGCTGGGACCTGGTGGACTGGAAGACCGGTCGCCGGCCTTCCGCGTCCCAGCTCCGGGCCAAGTCCGTCCAGCTCGCTGCCTACCGGCTCGCCTGGGCACGGCTCAAAGGGGTCCCTGTGGACGAAGTCCGGGCTGCGTTCTTCTATGTGGCGGACAACCAGGTGGTGCGTCCGCACGATCTGGGTTCCGCTGAGGAACTCGAGCAGATTGTGGCAGCCGCGCTGGGAGCTAGTTCTTCCTGACGTCCACGATGCTGATTGCCGCAGTTGAGGTGTCTTCGGCAGACCGGGCTGCCGGTGTCGAGGTTTCAGGTGCCTCTGCTTCAGGTGCCTCGAGTTCTGTTGCCTCGTCGTTCGGCGAGTCATCGGCAGCTACTGGTCCGGGTGCTGCGACGGCGGTAGCTTCGCCAACGGGCACTCCGGGTACGGGCACATCAGGAACCGGGATGACCGTCACGACCGGGACGGGGATGACCGTCACCGGGGGGACCGGGGCAACGGTAACGGCGGAAGCGGCCGAACCGGTCACCGTTGGCGACGGGACGCCGTCGGCTGGTACACCGGCCCCGGCAGGGGCCTGACCCGGCAGCGGCTCGACGCTGATCGCCTGGCCGCCGTGTTCCTCGACGTCGGCCGCCAGGGTTTCCAGCATGCGCTCAGCTTCAGCAACCATGCCGGAGTCGCCGGCCGCAATGCCCTTGACGAGGTACTGCGCCAAGGCGAACTCCGCCGACAGTGCGGCCCGCCGCAGCAGGTGCTGGTCCGGGGCATCCCGGCGGCTGGCCGTGTAACTGGCCAGCACTGCGTCGACGAAGTCCTGCTCGTTCGAGGCAACCAGCCAGGCGAAGTCGTCGGCAGGATCGCCGATCCGCAGATCGGTCCAACCCGTCACCGCTGTGACGCGGCTGCCCTCCACCAGGAGGTTGTCCTCATGGAGGTCGCCGTGGACAACGCTGGGGTTGAACCGCCACAGCGAGACGTCCTCCAGGGCGTGTTCCCAGCGGCGCAGGAGCGAAGCGGGGATTTTGCCGGTGGTGGCAGCCTGGTCCAGTTCGTTGAGCCTGCGCTGGCGGAATTCGTTCGGGGTATAGCTGGGCAGGTCGGCGTTGCTGACCAGGGAGTGCGGAAGATCGTGGATTGCGGCCAATGCCGTTCCGATTTCCCGGGCAAGCGCTTCGGGGCCGGCGGTCAGTTCCTCCACGCTGCGGGTACTGCCGCCGAGGTGCGAGTACACAAACGTGCTCAGGCTGCCGAGCCGGACGCTGCCGGCGACAGTGGGCATCAGGAAGGGCAGCTCGGCCCGGATGGCTGGTGCGAATGCGCGCAGTACAAGGAATTCCGTTTCCAGCCTGGCGCTGGCCTCCGCATGCCGCGGCGACCTGACCCGCCAGCGCTTGCCTTCGGAATCAAGGAGCAGGGCGGAGTCGAAATCGGCGGGGTCATCCGCCGCGGAGCTGACGGCGGTGGGGGTCAGTCCGGGGACTGCCGCGGTTGCAACGGCTGCCAGTTCGATCGGTTTTCTTCTCACCATTCCACGGTAGATTGGCTGGCGGCCAACACGGCGATGTGCGGCGGCGAGTCTCCAGATACCATGCAAATGTCGACCCTTTGCCGGGGCTTGAGGTCCCGGCCACATGTGCTGCCGATTCTTCCTACCAAATGTAAATTGTCGGTCCGAGTCAGTACGGTGGATACATGAGTTATGCGGAGTCCGCTACACCGGCCTACCAGGCGCAGGCAGTCCAACTGTCGGCCAACCACCTGTTCGATACCGTGTTGCCGGTTCGGCCGGCAGCGGTGGACCGCGGGTCCGTGGAACGCGCCCGGCCCGGCATGGTTGAGGACCTATTGGCCAGGGAGGGAACGCTCGCCCTTGTTTTGGCTGGCCGGCAGGCCCTGATCCAAGCCAACCAACTGTTCCTGCCGCCGGCACGTGCGCTGCTGGCGCGGCTCCAGGATTTTGGTACCGTCCCAGTCCAGGCCATCTACCTCGGCGCCGCGCTCCCGGACTCGGACCTGCCTGGCGGCTCGGACATTGTCCTGATCATCCTGCCCGAAACTGTGGCGCCGGGCGCGGCAGGAATCCCGTCCGACGCCGAGTGGGCCGGATTCCGCGACATCGCCGCCGTCCTGAACCCCACGGATACGGCGTTGTTTGTTGAGGCCAGCGCCATAGCCAACTGGCACGCCACCCACACTCACTGCCCCCGCTGCGGTGTCCCCACAGTCGTGGAGTCCGGCGGTTGGGTGCGCCGCTGCCCGGCGGACAATTCTGAGCACTACCCCCGGACAGACCCTGCCATCATCGTGACGGTTGTGGGATCGGACGGCCGGCTCCTGCTGGGCGGCGGGGGACCGCTGGACGCGAAGAACTACTCCACGCTTGCTGGATTCGTCGAGCCCGGCGAATCCCTCGAGCAGGCCGTGATCAGGGAAATCCATGAGGAAGTGGGCGTCAGGATCACGCGCTCCCAGTACCTGGGCTCACAGTCGTGGCCGTTCCCGGCCTCCCTGATGCTTGGATTCTCCGCTATCACGGAGGACACCGAGGCAACGCCCGACGGCGTGGAGGTCACCCGGGCGCGCTGGTTCAGCCGGGAGGAATTGCAGGCCGCCGTACTCGCCGGCGAGATCACCATATCCAGCCGGTTGTCCATCGCACGCTCCTTGATTGAGCATTGGTATGGCGGCCGGATCATGGACCGCGCTGACACCTGACCACCCTGCCGGCGCAGCATGCCCGTCGCCGGCAAGTCGTCCCACCCGGCAGTCCCGTTTGCGACAGTTCCAACACCAGTAGTTCCAACAACAGAGCAGCAGAAGTGACCACAGAGAATTTTGACAGTGCACAGTCCCTCGAGGAACGCATCCTCGGCGGACTTGATGCCGAGCAGCGGGAGGTCGCCAGCACCCTGACAGGTCCGTTGTGCGTCCTTGCCGGCGCCGGGACCGGAAAGACCCGTGCCATTACGCACCGGATAGCTTATGGGGTTCATTCCGGGGTCTATAGTCCACAGCGGCTCCTCGCCGTCACCTTTACAGCCCGGGCTGCGGCTGAAATGCGCAGCCGGCTGCGGGACCTCGGCGTGGGCAACGTGCAGGCCCGCACCTTCCACGCCGCCGCATTACGGCAGCTGCAGTTTTTCTGGCCGCAGGCAGTGGGCGGCACGCTGCCCCACCTGCTGGACCACAAGGCTCAGATGATCGCTGAGGCGTCCCGCCGCCTCAGGCTCAGCACGGACCGCGCCTCCATCCGCGACCTCGCCTCGGAGATCGAGTGGGCCAAGGTTTCCATGCTGACGCCGGCCAACTACTTGGAGAACGCGCAGGATCGGGGCACTCCCGGTGGGTTTGACCTGACCGCCGTCGCCCGGGTTTTCCAGTCCTACGAAGACGTCAAGACGGACCGCAACGTCATCGACTTCGAGGACGTCCTGCTGATCACGGTCGGCATCCTGCAGGAGGACCAAAAGGTCGCCGCCACGGTCCGCGAGCAGTACCGGCATTTCGTAGTGGACGAATACCAGGACGTTTCCCCGCTGCAGCAACGCCTCCTGGAACTGTGGCTCGGCGGCCGCGATGAACTGTGCGTGGTGGGCGATGCCAGCCAGACCATCTACTCCTTTACCGGCGCTTCCCCCAAGCACCTGCTGGGATTCAAGGCGCAGTACCCGCAGGCCAGCGTGGTGAAGCTGATCCGCGATTACCGTTCCACGCCGCAGGTGGTGAAGCTGGCCAACGACCTCCTGGCAGCACGGCGTAGCGGAGGCCCGCTCGCCGATTCGGCTTGGGCAACCCCTCTTCAGCTGGTGGCCCAGCGCCCGGCCGGGCCGATGCCGCAGTTCACCGAATGCTCCGACGATGAAGCCGAAGCCGCCACAGCAGCCGTCAAAATCCGGGAACTGCTCGACGCCGGCACTCCCGCCAGCCAGATAGCCGTCCTTTTTCGGACCAACGGGCAGTCCGAAGCCTATGAACAGGCCCTCGCGGCAGCCGGGATCGGCTACCAACTTCGGGGCGGCGAGCGTTTCTTCGCCCGCAAGGAAGTGCGCGATGCCATCCTTCAGCTGCGGGCCGCAACCAGGGCGGTGGCCGAATCGGCCACGCCTGAACCGCTGGGCCAGCTGGTGCGCGACATCGTGGCGTCCCTTGGCTACACCGAAGCTCCGCCCCACAACGGCGGCGCCCTCCGCGAACGCTGGGAATCCCTGGCGGCACTGGTGGCCCTTGCCGACGAACTGGTCCAGGTCCGGGGCGAGCAGTTCGGCCTGGCGGACTTCGTCAATGAACTCCAGGAACGGTCCCTGGCGCAGCATGCCCCCACGGTTCAGGGTGTAACGCTTGCTTCGCTGCACGCTGCGAAGGGCCTGGAGTGGGACGCCGTCTTCCTCGTGGGCCTCAGCGAAGGACTGATGCCCATCTCCTTCGCCGACAGTCCCGAGGCCGTGGATGAGGAGCGCCGCCTCCTGTATGTGGGAATCACCCGGGCCCGCGAGCACCTTGCACTGTCCTGGTCCACGGCGCGGACGCCCGGCGGGCGGGCCAACCGGAAACCCTCACGATTCCTTGACGGGCTCCGGCCCAACTCCGTTGCCAGCTCCAGCGTCCGCGGCAAAGGGCCTGCCCCGCGCCGCAAGGCTGCGGCCCCTGCGACCTGCAGGGTCTGCGGTAGCATGCTGGCCAGCGGCGCCGAACGGAAAGTGGGGCGCTGCAACGACTGCCCGCCCAGCTACGAGGAACAGACTTTTGACGCACTCCGGCAATGGCGGAAGGAAATCGCGGAGGCCGCAGAAGTCCCGGCCTTTGTGGTCTTTACAGACGCCACGCTGACGGCCATTGCGGAGGCCAAGCCGTCCTCCTTGGAGGAGCTCGCCGCCCTCGCCGGCGTCGGCCCCGCCAAACTGGAACGCTACGGCGAAGACGTGCTGCGGGTACTCGTCGAAAGCACCATCCTGTGAGGACCGGCCAAGGCAACCGGGCGCCGGGTCTGACCACTGCCGGTGGGGCTCCGGTGGAGGTGAGGCGGTCGGCCCGGCGCACCCGGACAGTAGCTGCCTTTTGGGAAAACGGGACCGCGGTTGTGGCCATTCCGGCCCGGTTCACGGCCGCCCAGGAGTCGGAATGGGTCCACCGGATGCTGGAGAAGCTGCACCGGCAAGGGGAGCGGCGCGCAGACAAAGGCCGTAAGCAGCCTGCCACGGACGCTGCGCTGGCTGCCCACGCTGCGCACCTTTCGGCCCAGTACTTCGGCGGCAGGGCGGTGCCCACCTCGGTTCGCTGGGTGGGCAACCAAAACTCACGCTGGGGTTCGGCGACGCCTTCGGAAGGAACCATCCGGCTCTCCGACAAGCTCCGGTCGATGCCGCAGTGGGTCATCGATTACGTGCTGCTGCACGAGCTCGCGCACCTGCTCGTGGCCGGGCACAACGCTGCCTTCTGGAAACTGTTGGAATCCTATCCGGACACCATCCGCGCCAAGGCGTTCCTGGAGGGCGTCTCGTACGCCACCTCCCGTGGCCTGGGCACGGGCGGCCATGGGTCAGACGGCAACTTCAGGCCAGCCGACGGCACCGAGCCGGAAGAAGGCACCGGTCACAGCCACGGCGACGCCGACTAGGCACTTCCGTTAGCCTTTCGGCCGGTCCGTATCGTCGTCGTCGGCATCCTCACCGGCGTCTCCGCTGCTGGAGTCACCGGAGTCCTGCGGCGCGTCATCGAAGCCGCCACTGAGGAGCTTCTGCAGTGCGTCGTCCACTTCGCTGTCGCTGGCCTCCGCCAGCTTGCGGCGCCCGCCGAAGCCCTGGGGGTCATCGAGGTCCTCCGCTGTGGGTAGCAGATCAGGATGCTGCCAGATGGCGTCGCGTCCGGCAATGCCCCGCTCCTCCTTCAGGACGGCCCACAGGGTGGCGGCGTCCCGCAGGCGGCGGGGACGCAGCTCCAGCCCCACGAGGGAGGCAAAGGCGTGTTCAGCGGGGCCGCCGGTGGCGCGCCGCCGCCGGACCGTCTCACGGAGCGCAGCCGCGGAGGGCAGCATCTTCTCCGTGGCGGAAGCCGTGAGCTCGTCCACCCAGCCTTCAACGAGAGCCAGGGCTGTTTCCAGTTTTTCGAGGGCCTGCTCCTGGGCGGGTGTCCGCTGCGGCATAAAGACGCCCTTGGACAGCGCTTCCTGGATGCCTTCGGGGTTGCCGGGATCAAGGTCCCGGGCCAGTTCCTCGATCCGGGAGGTGTCGATATGGATGCCGCGGGCGTAGGCCTCAATGGCGCCCAGGAGATGGCCCCGCAGCCAAGGGACCTGGACGAAGAGGCGCGCGTGGGCCGCCTCGCGGACTGCGAGGAACAGGCGGATGTCATTCGCCGGCAGGCTCAGCCCTTCGCCGAAGGACGCGACGTTGGAAGGCAACAGGGCCATTTCGAGGTCGGCCAGGGGCACACCGATGTCTGTTGAGCTGACGACGTCGGCGGAGAGCGCACCGATGGCCTGACCCAGCTGCATGCCGAAGATCGCACCACCCATGTTCTGCAGCATGGACGATGCCCCGCCCATCATGGACTTCATCTCTTCGGGCATCTGCTCGGTCATGGCGTTGGAGAGGGCATTGGCGATGCTGTTCGCGACCGGTTCGGTGAGCCGCTTCCACGTTCCGAGGGTGGCTTCCACCCACTCGGCGCGGGACCAGGCCCGGCCGATCAGGCCGGTGGCAGGGAGATCGGTCACGGGATCAAGCCAGAGTTCGGCAAGCCGCAGGGCTTCGTCCACTTCCCGGCTCTGCTGGGCCGTGACCGACGGATCCGCGCTGCTGGCCGCGACACGCCGGGCGTTCTCGTGGGCGAGCTGCCAGTTGACGGGGCCCTCCGAGGGGGCGCTCATCATGGCCTGGACCTGGGAGAACATCTGCGCCAGCAGGTTGGGGTCATCCGGCAGGCCGGCGGCTTTCGCCAGTTCGGCGGGGTCGAAGTTTTCCATACCCTTGCCGCCCATCAGGTTCTGCAGCATCTCGGTCAACGGATCCTTTGGCGTGTCATCGCCGTCGGACGGATTGAGTGGGTTGGAGGTCATGGTCCCGCCGATCGTCAGTTTGAGCGTTCACTTCACGGTACCCCGGGCCGTGGCGGCTGTCTGCCGGACAGGGTGCCCGTTCGCTCTAGGCAAAGAGCTGGCAGACAGCGCCACCGCGTAGTGTTGGTTCAGTGACTACAACCCGTGGCGAACACCCACACGAGGACCACGCTCCCAAGCTCGACGACGGCGCAACCGTGACTGCCGGACCCCCCGCAGGCCCTGCGGCCGGGGTTGTCCCTGCCGGGCACTCCGCCCCGCGGACCCCCCGCCAGCGGGACAAGTGGGTGTCCGTCATGATGCTCTCGGGAGTACTGGCTGTGGGGCTGGGGATAGCGGCTGCCACCATTCCGGTGCCTTATGTAGTAGAGCGCGCCGGGCCCACGTTCAATACCCTCGACAGGTCCGGAGAAACCCCCGTCATCAGCGTCACGGGGCACGAGACCTACCCGGCAAAAGGCAACCTGGACCTGACCACGGTTTATGTGGAGGGTGGCCCCACCGGCCCGGTCAGCATTTTGGGGGTCTTTGGTGCGTGGCTGGACGGCTCCAAGTCCGTGTACCCGCAGGAGCTGATCTACCCCACGGGCACCACCAAGGAGCAAGCCGAAGAACAGAGCTCCGTGGCCATGACCACTTCCCAGGAGAATGCCGTCGCATCAGCACTCAAGGAGCTCAACATCCCCTTTGGCCAGCACCTGCAGGCCGCCGGGCTTTCCGACGGGTCGCCGTCGGCCGGCAAAGTCGACGACGGTGACGTCTTCGAGACCATCAACGGGAAACCCATCACGTCCCTCGCCGTGGTGCAGGAGGAACTGGCCGCGGGCAAGGGTGCGCCTGTCACCCTGGTGGTTCAGCGGGCAGGGGAGTCCGTCACCCAAACCATCACCCCGAAGGACAACGGTGCCGGCCGTTACATCCTGGGAATCATGCTGAAGTATCTGTTTACGTTTCCCTTCGATGTGAAGATTTCCCTGGACAAGGTGGGCGGCCCCAGCGCCGGTCTGATGTTCGCGCTGGGGATCGTGGACACTGTCACGCCGGGCGACCTGACCGGTGGCAAGCACATTGCCGGTACCGGAACCATCAGCCCCGACGGCACTGTGGGCCCCATCGGCGGGATCCGGCAGAAGATGCTGGGTGCCCGTGCCGGGGGAGCCACGCTGTTTCTCGCCCCGGCAGATAACTGCGATGAGGTGGTGGGCAACGTGCCGGACGGAATGCAGGTGGTGAAGGTGGAGAACCTTGACCAGGCACGATCCGCCGTCGAACTCGCCGGATCAGGTCAGGACACGGCCGGTTTGCCGTCCTGCACCAGCAACTAGACTGAGGCCAGGAACTAAGCTTTACCGCCACTCGTGGCAGATATGACGGACGTTGCCACACGCTTGACTGGTGCCGGACGTCAACCGCATGCACGCTCCTAATGTAAATCTGACGATTAGCTATGAGGTACCGAGTTTGTCCCGTCCCACCAGCCCCATCCCGCCCGGAAGACCCCCATCACGACGCGGGGCCCTGACACCCACCCTGATAGTCGTTGCCCTAGTAGTCGTGGGCTTCATCTTCTTCGCCAATGTGTGGACTGATGTCCTGTGGTACCAGCAGCTCGGTTACTTCGAAGTGTTCCTCACCGAGAACCTCTCCCGGATCCTGATCTTCCTCGTCGGCTTCGCGCTGATGTTCGTGGCCGTCTTTTTCGCCATCAGGATCGCCTACCGTGCCAGGCCCGTATATGCGCCGGACTCTGAAATGCGTGACAACCTCAACCGGTACCAGGCACAGCTTGAACCGGTCCGCCGCGTCGTTATGGTGGGGCTGCCCATCCTGTTCGGTCTGTTCGCCGGCAGCGCGGCCGCCAGCCAGTGGCAGAAGGTGCTGCTGTTCTTCAACCAGCAACCGTTCGGCCAGAGCGACCCTCTCTTCAACCTGGACATCAGTTTCTACGTGATGACCTTGCCGTTCCTGGGCTTCATCACGGGATTCCTCATCAGCGTGGTGGTGGTGGCCGGCATCGCCGGGATCCTCACCCACTACCTGTACGGCAGCATCCGCCTGATGGAACGCGGTGTGTTCACCAGCCGAGCCGCGCAGATCCACCTCGCCGTAACAGGTGCAAGTTTCCTCATCCTGCTTGGCGTCAACTTCTGGTTGGACCGCTATTCCACGCTCCAGAGCAACGGCGGGCGCTGGGCGGGCGCTCTGTACACGGACGTCAATGCCGTGATTCCCACCAAGGCGATCCTCGCCGTCGCTGCCGTCCTGGTGGCCATCCTCTTCATCATCGCGGCCATCATCGGCCGTTGGCGGTTGCCGATCATCGGTACGGCCATGCTGGTCATCACCTCGATCCTCGCCGGCGGTGTGTACCCGTGGGTCATCCAGCAGTTCCAGGTGCGGCCTTCCGAGCAGACGCTGGAGAAGGACTACATCGAACGGAACATCAAGATGACCCGGGCGGCCTACGGCCTGGACCAGATCCAGGTGGACCGCTATAACGCGACCAACACGGCCAATACCGGCGCGCTCGCCCCGGACGCGCAGACCACAGCGAACATCAGGCTCCTGGACCCCAACCTGATCTCTGACGCGTTTGCCCAGCTGGAACAGTACCGGCCGTACTACCAGTTCCCTGCGTCGCTGAATGTTGACCGCTACGAGATAGACGGCAAGATCCAGGACACCGTCATCGCCGTGCGTGAGCTGAACCCGGTCAACGTCGCCACGAACCAGCAGGGCTGGCTGAACCAGCACGTTGTCTATACCCACGGCTACGGCGTGGTCGCGGCCAAGGGAAACAAGTTCACCGTTGACGGTAAGCCGGAGTTCCTCCAGTCCGGAATTCCTTCCACCGGTGTCCTCGGCAACGACTCAACGTACCAGCCAAGGATCTACTTCGGCGAGAATTCTCCGGAGTACTCCATTGTTGGTGCACCCGCAGGCGCAACCCCCCGTGAGCAGGACAGGCCCTCCGGTAAAGAGGGCGAGGCGGACAACCAGTACACCTTCGAAGGCAACGGCGGCCCGAATGTGGGCAGCTTCTTCAACAAGATCCTCTACTCCATCAAGTTCCAGTCCTCGGACCTGCTGTTGTCCGACGGCGTCAATGCACAGTCCCAGATCCTGTACGACCGCAATCCGCGGGAGCGCGTGGAAAAGGTCGCGCCGTACCTGACCGTTGACGGCAACGCCTACCCTGCTCTTGTGGACGGCCGCGTCAAATGGATCGTGGACGGCTACACCACCAGCCAGTACTACCCGTACTCGCAGCAGGAACAGCTGTCAGCGGCCACCGCAGACTCGCAGACCTCCGCGGGGCGGTCCGTGGCACTGCCCAACAGTTCGGTGAACTACATCAGGAACTCCGTAAAGGCCACGGTCGATGCCTACGACGGCTCGGTGACTTTGTACGCGTGGGACGACCAGGACCCCATCCTGAAGGCATGGCAGAAGGTGTATCCCACGTCCCTGAAGCCGTACTCGGAGATGTCCGGGGATGTCATGAGCCACGTCCGTTACCCTGAGGACCTCTTCAAGGTCCAGCGTGAACTCCTGGGCCGCTACCACGTGACGGAACCGGGCAGCTTCTACCAGGCGAAAGACGTCTGGAGCGTTCCTAACGACCCCACCGTGTCCACCGATGTCAAGCAGCCGCCGTTCTACATGTCACTGCAGATGCCTGACCAGAAGGAGCCCGCATTCCAGCTGACGTCCTCCTACATTCCGCAGATCGTGAACGGCACTGCCCGAAACGTCCTCTACGGCTTCCTCGCGGCAGACTCTGACGCCGGCAACCAGAAGGGCGTCAAGGCTGACACTTACGGCAAACTCAGGCTGCTGCAGATTCCGCCGGAGATCCAGGTTCCCGGGCCGGGCCAGGCGCAGAACAAGTTCAACTCGGACCCCACTGTGTCCCAGGCCTTGAACCTCCTGCGCCAGGGCGCTTCGGAGGTGCTTAACGGCAACCTGTTGACACTGCCCGTTGGTGGCGGCATCCTCTACGTCCAGCCTGTTTACCTGAAGTCCACCGGCGAGACGTCGTACCCGACGCTGCAGCGCGTGTTGGTGGCCTTCGGTGACAAGGTGGGCTTCGCGCCCACGCTCGACGGCGCGCTGAAGCAGCTCTTCGGCGGTGACTCCGGTGCGGCTGCCGGTGACTCGGCCAACACCGGCCAGACGCCTCCCACACCCGGCGCGACTCCGCCTGCCAGTGCGGGCGCCCAGGCTGACCTCAAGGCAGCCCTGGATGCAGCAAACGCCGCCATCAAGGCGGGCCAGACGGCCTTGGCCGGCGGCGACTTTGCGGCCTACGGGGAAGAGCAGAAGAAGCTGGCTGCTGCCCTGCAGAAGGCTCTCGACGCCGAGGTGAAGATCCCGGTCCCGGCCCCCGCGGCTACTCCGGCGCCGGAAGCCACACCGTCAGCGACGCCCTCGCCTTCACCAACTAACTGACGGCGGCCCAGCGAGACACACATCACGTCACCAGGATTTGGCCTCCCGTTCACCGGACGGTAGAGTTGATCTTGCGACGCGGGGTGGAGCAGTTCGGTAGCTCGCTGGGCTCATAACCCAGAGGTCACAGGTTCAAATCCTGTCCCCGCAACTGGTGGAAAGTCCGGATTCTGGAAACAGGATCCGGACTTTCTGGTTTAAGCCGGCTGTCCCCGTGTAAGCGCCGATTGTCCGCGTGAAGGGGATGAGGCTCAATGATGACCACCGCAGGCGAGTGGTAATTGCCTCCGCCAAACTAGGGTAGTGTTGATCTTGCGACGCGGGGTGGAGCAGTTCGGTAGCTCGCTGGGCTCATAACCCAGAGGTCACAGGTTCAAATCCTGTCCCCGCAACCATATGAAAGACCCCGACCGGGAGTTACACCGGCCGGGGTCTTTTTTTGCCCGAATACTGGTGGTTCCTAGTATTCTCGTTCGCAGAGCCGTTTGAGCACTGGTCAGTCATTTTCGAGAGGAACGTTTTTCGATGTCCACACCCACGAAGAAGCCCGCCTCTGCGACGCGCAGGCGGTCCTGGCTCTACTGGGGTGTTCCGGCCGTTCTGGTGGCTCTCGTGCTGGTGGTGCTGCTCGCCAAGTGGATGACAGGGCTGCCGGCGGTGGCCTCATTCCGCGCTGACTATCCGGGCCACTCGGAACTTCCCGACGCTGCGCCTGTGGGGTTCCCGGCCTGGCTGGCCTGGCAGCACTTCCTCAACGGTTTCTTCCTGCTGCTGATCATCAGGACCGGCTGGCAGGTGCGGACCACCACCCGGCCCAGCGGGCACTGGACTCGTAACAACAAGGGGCTGATCAAGACCAGGAACGCGCCCACCAAGATCACCTTGGAGCTGTGGCTGCACCTGACCCTGGACGCGCTCTGGATCCTCAACGGCCTGGTGTTCGTGATCCTGCTGTTCGCCACCGGCCAGTGGATGCGCATTGTGCCCACCAGCTGGGATGTCTTCCCCAACGCGCTCTCAGCGGCCCTGCAGTACGCCTCGCTGAACTGGCCCACCGAGAACGGCTGGGTCAACTACAACGCGCTGCAGCTGCTGGCCTACTTCGCCACCGTGTTCATTGCCGCGCCGCTGGCGTTCATCTCCGGTATCCGGACATCTTCAGCGTGGCCCAAGAAGGCCGCGGGCCTGAACAAGGCGTACCCCATGGAACTGGCACGCGCCATCCACTTCCCGGTGATGATCTACTTCGTGGCCTTCATCGTGGTGCACGTCTTCCTGGTGCTGGCCACCGGAGCGCTGCGCAACCTGAACCACATGTACGGCGGCAGCGATGACGTCAGCTGGTTTGGCTTCTGGGTATTCGTGGCGTCGGTCGCCGTGATGGTGGCAGCTTGGTTCCTGGCGCGGCCCCTCTTCCTCCGCCCCATCGCTTCCCTGATGGGCAAAGTCAGCCGCTAAGGCCCGCCCGGACCGGGATCTGCCCCTGGGACCGGGGCCTTAGCCCTGGTTGTCCTTGAGCCTCTGGTAGGTTGCCAGCGCCCGCTCGCGGGACTCGGGTAGCCCCACCACCGGTGCGGGGTAGCCCTGGAGGCCGGTCTCTTTCCACGGTTCGTGAATGGCCTTGCCGTCCAACGGGGCAAGTTCGGGTAAGAACTCGCGAAGGTACCTGCCCTCGGCATCGAATTTCTTGCTCTGCGTCACCGGGTTGAAAATCCGGAAATACGGCGAAGCGTCGGCGCCTGAGCCGGCCACCCACTGCCAGTTCGCCGGATTGCTGGCGGCATCCGCGTCCACCAGGGTGTCCCAAAACCACGCCTCGCCCAGCCGCCAGTCGGCAAGGAGGTTCTTCACCAGGAACGACGCTGCGGCCATCCGCACCCGGTTGTGCATCCAGCCTGTCTGCCACAGTTGCCGCATCCCGGCGTCCACCAGTGGATAGCCGGTGTGGCCTTGCTGCCACGCGTGGAGTTCCGCTGCGGTGGGCTCCTGCCAGTCGAAGCGGTCAAACTCGGGTCGGAAGTTTCGGGTGGCCAGCTGCGGGTTGACATAGAGCAGCTGCCAGCAGAACTCCCGCCAGCCGAGCTCGGACCGGAAGATCCCGACGTCGGGCGTCACCTCACGGGGAAAGCGGAGGCGGATCTCGTGCCAGACCCGGAACGGACTGATTTCGCCGAAACGCAAGTGCGGGGACAGCCTGCTGGTGCCCTCCACTCCGGGCACGTCCCGGCCGGTGCCGTAGTCCTCCACAGGTCCGTCCAGGAAATCGTCCAGGCGGCTGTGAGCCCCGGCTTCACCAGGTTGCCAGGTCCGCACCAGGCCGCCGGTCCAGTCCGGGGAAACCGGCAGCAAGGACCAGTCCGCCAGGACGTCGCTGCCCACGCGGCCGGAGCCGGTATCGGCGAGGCTGGCGGGGGAGGGGAGGGCCGCCGGCGCGTCCAGCGGCTTGCGGGGTTCTCCTGACGCCATGCAGGCCCGCCAGAACGGCGTGAAGACCTTGTAGGGGCCTCCGCTGCCGGTGGTGATGGTCCACGGCTCGTGGAGCAGGTTGGCCTGGAAGCTTTTGGCTTCGATGCCGTTCTCCGCGGCCCAGGCCTTAATGTCTGCGTCCACGGCCCGCTCAGGGCCGCCGTAGCGTCGATTCCACAGCAGGTGCTTGGCGCCCGTTTCCTGTGCAAGCTCGCGGATCACCTGTCCCGCACGTCCCCGCCGGAGGACCAGCCTGGAGCCGGCATCCGTCAGGGCCGCACCCAATGACGACAGGGAGTGGTGCAACCACCACTTGACGGCACCGCCCAGGGGCCGGATGCCAGCGGATTCCTCGTCGAGAATGTAGACCACGGTGAGCGGCAGGCCGATGTCGACGGCGTGCGAAAGGGCGGGATTGTCGTCCAGCCGGAGGTCATCACGGAGCCAGACGATGGTGGATGCGACGGGGGAGGCCATGGCCTCCACGCTACACACCTCGACTGGCTGCCGCCGGGAACGCCGTTAGGCGAGTGAAACACCAAGGGCCGGAGTTCGTCGCGAACTCCGGCCCTGCTGGACCCGCCCAATCGGCGGTCTGCTTCTGGCTACAGCTTGTCGAAATCAGCCTCGTCCACGGTGGACCCGGACGGGACTGACGCGGCTGAGGCGCCGAGGGCCGGCTTGGCACCGCCGGACTTCAGGGCGGCGAGGCGTGCCTCGATCTCGGTCTGCTCGCCGAGGTCCTCGAGCTGGTTGAACTGGGCGTCCAGGCTCGACTCAGCAAGTTCCTGCTGGCCGCGGACCTTGGCTTCTTCGCGGCGGATCTTCTCTTCGAAACGCCCCACTTCGCTGGTGGGGTCCATGAAGTCAATGCTCTTGATGGCATCGTGCACCTGGGACTGCGCTGCCGCCGTCTTGGACCGGGCCACCAGTTCGTTGCGCTTGCTGGTCAGCTCGTTGAGCTTGCCCTTCATCTGGTCGAGGCCGGTCTTGAGCTTGTCCACCACTTCCCGCTGTGAGGAAATGCTGGGTTCTGCTCCCTTGGCCTCACTTTCCGCGGACATCTGGCGCTGCAGGGCCACCTTGGCGAGGTTGTCGAACTTCTCGGCATCGACGGTGTCGCCGCCTGCACGGTATTCGTCGGCCTTGCGCGAGGCCGCGAGAGCCTTGTTGCCCCAGTCCTGGGCGTTCTTGATGTCTTCGCGGTAATCGTCCTCGAGCATCCGGAGGTTTCCGATGGTCTGGGCAACAGCGGACTCAGCCTCAGCGATGTTGTTCGTGTAGTCCCGGACCATCTGGTCCAGCATCTTCTGCGGATCCTCAGCGTTGTCCAGCAAGGAGTTGATATTTGCCTTTGCAAGCTGCGCGATGCGGCCGAAAATGGACTGCTTAACCATGGTGTTACCTTTCGTCCTGCTCAATGGTGGCCACTGAAATCAGTGAACAGTTGTTGTACCGTTTATGTTCGTCGCCGGGGGATAACCCCGACGTCGCCCGGACTTTCCCGCCTAGAAACTTCCGGAGTCGCCTCCGCCGAAATCTCCGCCGCCAAAGTCGCCGCCGCCAAAGTCGCCGCCGCCGAAACCGCCGCCGTCACCCCAGCCGCCGCCGTCACTATGGCCTCCGCCCCAGCCCCCTCCTCCACCGCCATTGAGAATGGAGTTGATGAGGATGCCGCCCAGGATGGCGCCGCCGAGCCCGCCGCCACCTCCGCCGCGGCCGCCGAACATACCGCCGCCAAAGCCTTGGTTGGCATAGCCGCCGAAGTTATCGACGTCGGACTGCGCCAGTTGTGCTGCCTGCGCCGCGAGGGCGTGCGCCTGCTGGGCGTACGTGAGCGCAGTGACGGGGTCGTTGCGTGAGATGGAGAGCGCGTAGTCAAGGTTGCGCTGGGATTCGGCAAGCCTGGTACGGGCTTCTGTGCCTACGCCACCGCGCCGGGCAGTGATGTAATCGGACGTCGCGCTGATCTGAGCCTGCGCAGACATGATGGTCTGCTGCAGCGAGGCCTGGGCGCGACGGGCCTGGTCCTGCTGGTTCCGGATGCCGGTGAGGGACTGGTCCAGGGCCTGATGTGCCGTTTCAACGCGCTGCAGGGTGGCGATGGGATCGATCTTCCCACCTTGGATTTCGGCTTTCACCTGGCCCAGGGCGGCTTCAACGCCCGCCACGGGCCCGGCCAGTTCAGGGTGCTCTCCGGACTGGATCATGGCTTTCGCCTGCGCAAGGTCTTGGGAGGTTTCGACGACGGCCGCCTCAAGTCCGTTGCGGGCCTCGTCCAGGCTGGCTGAAACCTTGGCGATGGCGTCCAGGAGGACGTTGGTCTGGTGCAGGCTTTCTTCGGCTGCGCGTACAGCCACAGCGGCGAGGCTGCCTTCACCGGCCGTGAGCTTCTCCTGGGCAGTAGCCGTGGCATTCTGCACGAAGGCGAGGCGTTCCTTTGCCTGCGTGATGTTGTCAGCAACCTGGACCAGGGCGCTGTCGGCATACTTGGCGCGCAAGGCTGTCAGCGACTGTTCGGCAGTGGCGATCTTGGCGTCTGCTTCCCGGGCACCTGCGCTCACGGCCGCCAGTGCCTGCGGGGCGTTCTTTTCGAGCTCACGGAGCGAATCGAAGTCGGCCTTTTGCTCCTGGAGCGAGGCGAGGGCTGCTTCTGAACGGCGGATGATCTCGCCGTACCAGCTGCGCTGCTGTTCTTCGGTGTCCGGGATGTGGTCGTCCAGTTGCTGCTGGAGCTTGAAGGACTCGGACATGTGAGCCTTGGCTTCGGCCAGGGCTTTCGTGAAGTTACCTACGGCGGCGTCGCCGTACTGGGCCTGGGCGAACCCGAGCTCCTGCTCGCTGGACTTGATGGCGTCGTCGGCTTCGATGATCAGGGGGCCGCTCTTGAGCCGAAGTTCATCGATGCTCAGCGAAGCCAGGGGATCGAGTTCGGCGCCCTGTGGTCCGTAGCTGGCGCTGGATGCCTGGGCGGACTTCTTCCGCTTGTTGCGGAAGTAGAGGTACGCGCCAGCACCGCCGGCAACAACTACGCCAGTTCCTACAAGGACACTTGCGCCGGCGCCGTTGCCGGACGGGACGTTGCCGCTGCCACCGCCTGCTGCATCACCAATGGCCAGGGCGGTGTCGATGGCGGCCTGCGCGAAGTCCTTCTTGCCGCCAGCGAGGTTCGCCGTGACGGCGTTCTGGCTGATTGCTCCCTGCTTGGATTTGATGGGGCTGGCAGAGTTCAGGACAAAGCTGAATTTGCCGTCATTTTTGGCTATCGCCAGGATGGCGTCGGACCTGCCCATTCCCCTGTTCTTCGCCACGGCCGCGGCCCAGTCGCCGGGGACGGTGGGGTTGGTGAACGTGTCCACGGTCACCACGTAGAGGTTGTATTTCTCGTCCTTCAGGAGCTTCGTGATGGCGTCCTGGACCTCGCCCGTCCGGCTGCCCAGGATCTTGGCGTTATCCACAATGTTCGTACCGGACGGAATGGCCACCGGGTCCTCGGCCCAAGCCGCGCCGGCGGGAACCGCGAGCAGCCCTGTCAGGCCGATCACGGCGAGGATACGTTTGAACTTTGACCGCATGTGCAACCCTTCAGCACGCCTGACGCCGATTCGGGACGAATCAACGTCTCAGAACGCAGCAGCGCCCCCACGCGTGGTGTATAGCCGCAGGTCGCTGTGGCAATTCCTTTTGATTCTATGGTGCACCTTTGGGTGCGTCCACCGCGTCGAATATGCCACCAGCGAAACCAATGAGAGCACAAGCGGCCGGAGCCTGAGGGTATTCAGGAACCTCCCAGCAAACGTTCGCCCCAGTTCCAGTCAGACGGTACATAGTTAATGCAGACGAGGATGAAAGGAAGTCCAATGACTGAGAACCCAACCCCGGGTGCAGCGCCTGACAACCGGCAACCGGACGGGCACCGGAATCCGGCCCAGAGCCCCGCGGAGGCCGGCAGCGACGCTGGCGGTCACTCCAATCCGACCGAGCAGCTTGACCACTTCGGGGTGCCTGATAACCCCACGCAGCAACTGCCCGGTGCACCCCGTCCGGTTTATCCTCCCCGCGAGCCGTTCTACGGCCAGCAGGCGCACAATCAGCAGACCCAGAACCAGCAGCCGTACAACCCGCAGGCCCAGCACGGAGTGCATTCAGCGCTGCCCGGCGGCTATACGGGGCAGTACAACCCTGGCCAGTACAACTCGACCCCCAACCCAGCGGACGCTCCCCGCCGAAAGGCCTCCTTCGGCGTCGGGACCCTAGTGGCGAGCATCCTGGCAGCCGGCCTCGTAGGTGGCGGCGTGGCCACTGTCGGTTCGGGTGCCTTCGGCAACGGTTCACCTTCAGCGGTCAGCAGCACCAGCAGCCAGCCCGGGACAGTCATCGTCAACAACAAGGACGATGTCAACGCCATCACGGCGGCCGCACTGAAAGCTACCCCCAGCGTGGTGACCATCAGCGCCTCCAGCGGCAATGCCGGCGGGACGGGCTCGGGCATCGTCCTGGACGACAAAGGGCACATCCTCACTAACACCCATGTGGTGACCCTGGACGGCCAGACAGCCAACGCTGCCCTGGAAGTCCGCACCAGCACAGGCAAGGTCCTCAAAGCAACGCTGGTGGGCACCGATCCGCTGTCCGACCTTGCAGTCATCAAGGTGGACGACACGTCCGGGCTCACCCCGGCGACCCTCGGGGACTCCGGCAAACTCAACGTCGGCGACACCGCAATTGCTATCGGCTCCCCGTTGGGCCTCACCGGCACCGTGACGGACGGCATCGTCTCGACGTTGAACCGGACCATCAGCGTGGCGTCCTCAGCCGCACCCAAGAGCGGCGACAGCTCCCAGGGCGGCGATCAGGGCTTCCAGTTCGCGCCCCCGGGCGGCGGGCAGGGCCAAAGCACGGCCAACCAGGGATCCATTTCCATCAACGTGATCCAAACGGATGCCGCCATCAACCCCGGCAACTCCGGCGGTGCGCTGGTTAACTCCAAGGGCGAAATCATCGGCGTCAACGTGGCCATCGCCTCCGCCGGCTCCGATACCTCGTCCTCGTCCTCGAGCGGAAACATTGGTGTGGGCTTCAGCATCCCCATCAACCACGCAAAGCGGGTGGCGCAGGAGATCATCGACACCGGCAAGGCCTCCCACGGCCAGTTGGGTGTGAGCGTGAGGGACAAGTCCTCAGGCAGTTCGTCCAGCTTCTCGGTCGGAGCGGACGTGGCCACGGTCGAAGCGAATTCGGCAGCGGGCAAGGCCGGCATCAAGGTGGGCGACGTCATCACCAAGTTCAACGACCTGACGGTCAGCGAGCCCAACCAGCTGACGGCTGCCGTCCGCGAACAGGCGGGCGGATCCACGGTCAAGATCACCGTCCAGCGCAACGGCCAGGAGCAGACGTTTGACGTGACACTGGGCACTGCAGCGGACCAGTAGGAAGTACGGCAGGAAGCAAATCAGGGCGGCGGTCACCACGGTGACCGCCGCCGTCGTCCGTCCCCATCCGACGCCCCGCCGGGCTCTGACACAGGCGTTAACGGGACGGCAACGGAACACGACTATATGGTTAGCTAGGATCTACCCGTACCCCGGGCGTTCCGAGGCCATGACCCCATCCGGCTGGCTGTCCACAAGCATGGAAGGCTGCTGTAAACACAGTGGAAGAGACATTGAAGATCATCGTCCTGGTCAAGCATGTACCGGACGCCCAGTTCGACCGTCACCTCAACGGGGAGGGCTACACCACGGACCGCGACGAAAGCATCCTTTCGGAGCTGGACGAATATGCGCTCGAGGCTGCCCTGCAGCTGGCCGAGGCCCGCGGCGGCGCCAAGGCAGGGAACCAGGTCATTGCGCTGAGCATGGGCCCTGCCGGCGCGGTCAACGCCGTCAAGAAGTCGCTCCAGATGGGCGCCACCGAAGGCGTGCACCTCACGGACAGCGCCCTGGCGGGTTCCGACGCCGCCGCCACCTCGCTCGCGCTGGCGGCGGCCATCCGCCACATCGGCGCGGTGGACCTTGTCCTCACCGGGATGGCCTCCACCGACGGCGAAACATCCCTGGTGCCGGCCCAGCTGGCCGAGCGCCTCGGCCTTCCGCAGGTCACCTTCGCGTCCTCGCTGACGGTCGACGGCGGCCGGCTCACCGCCCGCCGCGACGCCGATACCTACTCCGAAACTGTGGAAGCATCCCTGCCGGCTGTTGTCTCCGTGACGGACCAGATCAACGAGCCGCGCTACCCCAACTTCAAGGGCATCATCGCCGCCAAGCGCAAGAGCATCACCACCCTCTCGCTCGCCGACATCGGCGTCGATCCGGCACAGGTGGGCCGCTCCGGATCCTGGACCACGGTGACGTCGGCCGCGGAACGTCCGCCACGCACCGCAGGCACCATCATCACCGACGAAGGCGACGCCGGCATCCAGCTCGTCGACTTCCTGGCCGCCCAGAAGCTGCTCTAAAGAGGGATCACAGACATGGCTAACGTACTTGTATTCATTGACAACCCGGGAGACGCCCTGAAAAAGGGCAGCCTGGAACTGCTGACCGTGGGCCGTGCCCTGGGTGAAACCGCCGTCGCCGTCAACGGTGGCGTGCACCCGGCAGTGTCTGCCGCGTTCGCCGAATATGGCGTCACCGCGGTCTTCCAGCCCTCCGCCGCAGACCTGGACGACTACCTCGTGGCGCCCAAGGCGGCCTATCTTGCGGCTGCCGCCACCGCAGCCGGCGTCAGCACGGTGCTCCTCGACAATTCACCCGAGGGCAAGGAAATTGCGGCCCGGCTTGGCATCAGGCTCAACGCCGGGGTGATCACCGATGTTGTGGCGGTCGACGCCGACGGCACAGCACACAAGTCGGTGCTCGCCGGGTCTTACACCACCGCTGCCAAAGCCACGACGCCGGTCTCCGTGCTGACGCTGAAGGCCAACAGCATCACCCCGGCGCCGGCCCCGGCTGCCACCGCACCGGAGTCTTCCACCGTGGAGGTGCCCGCCGACGTCGCCGCCGCGGCCGCCCGCATCACCTCACGTGAACAAAAGGTGGCCAGCGGCCGACCGGACCTCGCCGATGCCCGCATCGTGGTTGCCGGCGGACGCGGTGTAGACGGCGACTTCGGCCCCGTGGAACAGCTCGCGGATGCCCTCGGTGCTGCAGTGGGTGCCTCCCGTGCGGCCACCGATGCCGGCTGGATCAGCCATGATGCGCAGGTGGGCCAGACCGGGAAAACCGTATCCCCGCAGCTCTACATCTCGGCGGGCATTTCCGGCGCCATCCAGCAGAAAGCCGGGATGCAGACGGCCAAGGTCATCGTGGCCATCAACAAGGACGCCGAGTCACCGGTTTTCGAGATTGCGGACTTCGGCATCATCGGGGACCTTTTTGACGTCCTTCCCCAGGCCACGGAAGAAATCAAGAAACGTCAGGGCTGATTGTGGCTGAACCCGCTGCCCCAGCACAGAGCCCGTTCGACCCGGCCACCCACCGGGTTGGGCGGGTGCTCTGTTTCGCCGCCCACCCGGACGACATCGACTTCGGTGCTGCCGGCACCATCGCCGCCTGGACAGCCGCCGGCGTCCACGTCAGTTACTGCATCATGACCGACGGCGACGCCGGCGGATTCGATCCGGCTCACCGGGCAGAGATCGTCGCCCTCCGGGCCGCTGAGCAAAGCCGGGCGGCCGGACTTGTGGGCGTCACCGATATTTTTTATCTGCACGAGCGCGACGGCTACCTGGAGCCGACGCACGAGGTGATCAAAGGTGTGGTGAAGCTGATCCGGGAAGTCCGTCCCGACGTCGTGCTTGCCATGCATCCGGAACGGAACTGGAACCGCCTCCAGAAGAGCCACCCGGACCACCTGGCCGTGGGGGAGGCCGTAACCAGGGCCGTCTATCCCGCGGTGGAGAATCCCTTCGCCTACCCCGAACTGGCCGAGTCCGGATTGGCCGCCTACAAAGTGCCGTGGCTGTGGCTGTATGCAGGGCCGGACGAGCGCGAGAACCATTTTGTGGACGTCACGGACCACGTGGCAACCAAGCTCGACGCCATCCATGTGCACGTCAGCCAGCATCCCGATGTTGAGGCCATGGAATCGGTGGTACGTAACGGACTGCTGACAAACGCACGGCGCGGCGGCCTCACGGATGGCCGCAGCGCCGAAGCCTTCCACGTGATAGCGGTTAACGGCCCGAAGACTATCGCCGGCTTCTAGACTCCGGGGGCGGCTATGGGATGGTCAGGCCCCCAGCGGTGCGGCTGCCACCGTGGGAGTCGTGGGCGCAGCGGAGCCGCCCACCGGCTCCACGGTAATGCCAAGGGAAACGGCCTTGGCGATGCCCTTTACCACGGCAGGCTTGGAGAGCGCGGCTTCGTCCATGAGGCCCTCTGACACTGGTGCGGAGCCGTCCTTGGGGATCAGCCACAT
The DNA here is from genome assembly GCF_056398665.1 of Pseudarthrobacter sp. 01T43. Lineage (NCBI taxonomy): Bacteria > Bacillati > Actinomycetota > Actinomycetes > Micrococcales > Micrococcaceae > Pseudarthrobacter > Pseudarthrobacter sp. 01T43. Next base: position 235,900 of record NZ_JBFTPV010000004.1, read on the forward strand.
CTGGTAAACCTTGCCGGCCGGCGGTGCGGGCACACCGTTCATCTTGACCACCAAGGCATCCTTCGACGACGAGATCAGGACCGTTGCCGTTCCCCCTGCAGCCACGGGGACTGAAGCCTCGCGGACGTCCCCGGCCCGGACCACCTGGTTCATCGGATCGTTCTGGTCGGCGACGTACGAGCCCACGGCTACGCCACCGAGGGCGATCACCGCGGCGGCTGCCGCTGCGCCGAGCCATCGGCGCGCACCGGCAGGCCCGCGTCGGGCTTCCCGCCTTGCCCTGGCCGCTGAAAGCTCATCCGCGGCTTCTGCGTGCGGCTCTCCGGCGGGCGGAACGGCGGCGGGTGCGGCAGGTCCGGCACCTGGCAGTTGCGCCAGGGACGGCAGTTGCGCCACGATGCGGTCGAACAGATCTGCCGGAGGTTCTTCCTGTGCCGTAAATGACACGGCCAGGGTTTCCCGCGCTTGGCGGACACGCTCCAGGAAGGAATTTCGCTCGTCCGCCGGGGCGGCGGAGATGTAGCGGTCGATGGCAGCGCGTTCGTCATCAGTGACAGCGTCCAAGGCATAGAGCTCGGCCAGGTCCACGGCCCGCCCGGAATCCAGGTCTGCAGCGATCTCCAGTCCGAAGGACCCCGGCCGGCGGGCGCCACCCTGACTATTCATTTCGGTCATCTCAACTCACCCCCAGACATGTCTTCAAACGGATCAGTCCGTCGCGGATGCGGGACTTGATGGTGGGAACCGCCGCATTGAGCTTCGCCGCGACCTCCCGGTACGTGAGGCCGCCGTAATAGGCGAGCCGCACGGATTCCTGCTGTGTATCGGTCAGCGTTTCCAGGCACCGGACCACCGCCTCGGCTTCAAGTTTGCTGTCCACTTCGGCGGACACGGAGTCGTGGTCCACCTCCTGGCTGCTGGCGCCGTATTTTGCTTCACGATCGGTGGCCGACTGTGAGGAACGTACCTTGTCCACTGCCCGGCGATGGGAGATGGTCATCAGCCACGACAGCGGACTGCCTGCTTCGGGGTTGAATTTACCGGCATTCTGCCAGACTTGGAGGAATACTTCCTGGGTGGTGTCTTGGCTGAGCTCAGGATCGATGAGGACCCGGCGGGCCATCCCAAAAACCCTGCGCGAGGTCAGTTGATAGAACTCGGCAAACGCCGCCTGGTCTCCGTCGGCAACCCGGGCGAGCAGACTGCCCAGGCGCTGGCTGAGATCCGCCGGAGAGTCTGTGACTGCGGCCGGGGACTCGAAGTTTGGCGCGTTGGGAGTTTCCATCACTATCAAGCATAGGTCTCCGGGCGGCGGATCCGGGGCACCGACGCAGGGGCTGCGTCCGGCAGCGGACGGGGTAGGCGGCTCAAGTGCCGGCCGGGCCTGTAAGAGTCTCACCCGCCGCTCCTTCATCATTCCGGAATTGCTGTCAGGAGTGATTCGGTGCGGGCAGCGTCATGGATGGGCCATGTGTGGGCTCCAATGCGGCGGTCAGATTTGGGCGCCGGCGAATCCTTGCTGGCGCCAGGCCTCGTACACCGCAATGGAGGCGGCATTGGCGAGGTTCAGCGAACGGAGGGAGGGCAGCATGGGAAGCCGCACGGTGGCGGTGACGTGCGGGTCGCGCTTAATGTTTTCGGGCAGGCCCACGGACTCCTGGCCGAACATGAGCACATCGCCGGGCTTATAGGCAATGTCCGCGTAACTGGCCGTGCCGTCCGACGTGAACGCGTAGACGCGTTCCGGCTGCAGCTCCCGCCAGGCATCCTCGATGGTTTTGTGGACGGTCACGACGGCGAGGTCGTGGTAGTCAAGGCCGGCCCGCCTGAGCTTGGCGTCAGAGAAATCAAAGCCCAAGGGTTCCACCAGGTGCAGTTCGGCGCCGGTGATTGCGGCCAGCCTGATGGCATTGCCGGTATTGCCTGGGATTTCGGGGGAGTGGAAGAGGATTCGGAACACGGTCCAATCCTAGCCAGTGTGCATGCCGCGCAGCAGCCTGGCCAGGATGGGCACGTTAACCGTGTTCGGCGCGGGCCCGGCGGACAGGAAGTGTTTGAGGCCGCGGACCAGGCCTGCCGCGTTGACCACCTGCACCATTTCTCCGGCGTCGGCCGTGCGCCGATGGCGGTCGATGACAGGCTCGTGGAGGTTGCCATCCGGGCTGTGGATGACCGTCCAGCCGGTGACATTCAGTTCAGGAAAAATATCCTGCATGGCGCGCACCACGTGGGCCAGCTGCGGCGGAACAATGGCGCGGCCGCCGTGCCTGAGTGCCTGCCCATCCCAGGCGTAAGCCCCCTTGGGCAGGAGCATGGAACCGATAAGCGCCAGCCGGTAGCCGGACAGCAGCGCATGGTCTATGTGGCTGTTGTCCGCGGGGGACTGCAGCCCGTTGACCAGCCGCGCCGCCGGAATCGCCGGCAGTACTTGCCGGGAGATGAGCTGCACGGTCCGCATCTCGCGCTGGATCCGGGCCTCGGCACCAAAGATTCCGCGTTTTCGCGGCATCCCGTGAACCTGCTGACTGGCCTGGCTGAAGGGGATGAGGGGAACCGTCCCGGCCGCTTCGAACGCTGCGGCATCGTAGGGCGGCAGGTAGAGCGCGGGGTCGCCGGCGGTGTTGCGGGGTGTGGCGGGCCTGTGCACGGTGGCCGAGGCATGACTCCCCGCCGCCGGAGCATCAAAGTGTGCTTCCCGGGCCGCCGCACCCGTTGTGGCGCCGGCCGCGCCCCCGGCATAGGCGCGGTCGTAGGCTTTCCGCCGCTTGGGGTCCATCAGGGTTTCGTAGGCTGCCGTCACCTGGCGGAAGGCGGCGGCGTCTCCGCCGTGGTCCGGATGGGCCATCCGGGCCGCCCGGCGGTAGGCCACCTTGATTTCCTTGTCGGTGGCTGTCACCGCGACGCGGAGCACCTCGTAATAGGAGCTGCTGCTCTCGGTCAAGCACTCATCCTTCTGTTCGTCGGGCCAGTCCACGGCAGGCGGCCCGGCTGGCCCAGTTTAGCCGCCTGTTCACACAACGTCCTGGTGGGCGGCAGTGGTTCCCGGCGCCGGCTACGAAACGGAACCGGGACGCCGTCTAGACTCTTGGATGACGATGGCCGGTTGGCTGTCCGGCGAGCATATTGGGGTGGATGTGAAGGCACAGGCTTCAGCTGGACTCGTGGCAGGGACACTCCTGGGCATTTCGGCGCTCGCAGGATGCACCGTTGGTTGTTCCGGACCCCGCAGCCCCGAAGATCCCGCAGACGGCCACCGCGCTTGCAACCCCCACCATCACACCTGGCCATGACGCCGCGGCGGTGGCCGCCAAGGACATGCCGTTCTCGGCCGGCGCCTCGTTGGCCGGAACCTCGTTGGCCGAGGGCGTCGCGGTGGGGATCTCCGACGGCCTCAAGAGGGCGCCAGGCTGGACGCCGCTCAAGGAAAACGTCGCCGGTGACAGCCAGTACGTGAAATCCGACGGTTGCCTGGTGGCGACCAAGGTGCGGGCCAACCAGTCGCCGCTCGTCCTGGCGGACGACAAAGAATCAACGGTTGGCCTGTTCACCTACCTGGACCCCACCATCCTGCCCGCGTATCTGGAGACCGCAACGCTGCGGTGGGGTGGTGAGCCGGACAAACCGGGTCCGCTGGTGGAGGTTCTGGTCCTGGCGGAGCCCGGTCAGCCGGGCGCCAAATCAACGGCCGTTATGGCAAGGGTCTTCGGCGCTGCCGCATCGTCGGTGTATGTCTCGGTTTCCTGCCCCGATGCTGCCACCCTGGCTTCGGCCCGGGCCGAGGTGGCAGCGCACCTCGTGGTGGTTCCGCCGGCGAACCAGCGGTGAGTGCTGACCTAGCGGTGGCGGCGCCAGGACCCGGCCGGCGCGAGCCGGTTCAGGGCGAGCGCGCCGACCAGCAGGCCGAAGTCCCGCAGGGCCACGTCGTAGTATTCGCCCAGGACCAGCAGGTTGACGATGATTCCCAGCAGCCAGATGGCCACCAGCAGCGAGCCGAAGCGGGGACGGACGGCCACCATGATGCCGGCAATGATTTCCACGACGCCGACGATGTACATAAACACCTGCGGCGTCACGGGAACCACTGATGTGGCAACGGGTGCCAGGTAGTGGGTCCAGTCGGTGAGGATGTTGGTGAACTTGTCCAGCCCAAAGAGGAATGGTGCCACGGTGAACACGGTCCGGAGCAGGAAGAACGCCTGGCGGTCCGGGGCCATCGTTTGCAGGCGACCGGTTGAGACGTTTTCTGTGGTGGTTTTCATGGTGCACTCCTTCTAAAAGTAGGTATCATAATTTTAGAAAGAATAGTCCGATTAAGCAATGGATGTTGTTTTTAGAATGAAGGGCTCCTAGTGCGCAGACTTCCCTGGGGCCGCCGCGTGGTGGCCGTTGCCTCGCTCGGCGACGAAAAACGCCGACAGCTTTTCCAGCTGGTTGCTTCATCGGACGGAGCCGTCGGGCGGGATGACGCCGCCGACGCCCTTGGGTTGCCACGAAGTACGGCCTCCTTCCACCTCGACAAGCTGGTCCAGGATGGCCTGCTGGCGGTGGAATTCCACAAGGCCACCGGCAAGACAGGCCCCGGCTCCGGGCGCCCCGCCAAAATGTACCGGCCAGCGGAGAGCGAAGTGAGCGCCTCGGTGCCCGACCGGAACTACGACCTGGCCGGAGAACTCCTCGCCGCTGCCATCGAGCACTCCACGGCAACGGGGGACGCGGTGGGCGACTCGCTGCGCATGACGTCGTACCGCAAGGGCCAGGAACTCGCTGCCGGAGCCGAAGGCCTAACGGAGTTCATGGCAGGGGAGGGCTACGACCCCCGGCCTGACGGGGACGGCGGCCTGGTGTTGGCCAATTGCCCGTTCCACCGGCTTTCCGACGGGCATCCGGACGTGGTCTGCGCCATGAACGGTTCCTTCCTCCGGGGCGCGGCCGCGGCCTGCGGGGAGCCGGAGGAACGAATCGCGCCGAACAGTGTTCAAGGCCAGTGCTGTGCCAGGATCACCGCGCGGATCACTCCGCCCTGAATCCCTGACCGCCGACGCGGCTAGAATTGTTCCGTGCCCGTCTACCTCGATCATGCAGCCACCACACCACTTTCCGCGGAGGCGCTGGCAGCCCTGACCCGGGAACTGTCCCGCACCGGCAACCCGTCGTCCCTGCACGGCTCAGGCCGCCGCGCCCGCCGCTCCGTGGAGGATGCCAGGGAAGCCATCGCGAGGGCGGCCGGCGCTCATCCCTCGGAGGTCATCTTTACGTCCGGCGGCACTGAGTCGGACAACCTGGCAGTCAAGGGCCTGTTTTGGTCCCGTTCCGGCGAAGACCCCTCGCGGCGGCGCATCCTGTGCTCCGCCGTCGAGCATCACGCGGTGCTGGACACCGTGGAATGGCTGGAACGCCATGAAGGTGCCCAGGTCACCTGGCTGCCCGTGGACAGTGAAGGGGTGGTGGACCTGGCGGTGCTGGCGGCTGAGCTTTCGCGCGACCCCGGCACCATCGCCCTGGTGACGGTGATGTGGGCCAACAATGAGGTGGGGACCATTCAGCCCGTGCACCGGATTGTGGAGCTGGCGCACGCGGCCGGTGTCCCGGTCCATGCGGATGCTGTTCAGGCGTTCGGATCCCTGCCCGTGGACTTCAAAGCTTCAGGGCTGGACGCCATGTCTGTTTCCGGACACAAGATCGGCGGGCCAGTGGGTGTGGGCGCCCTGCTGTTGGGGCGGGCCGTCAAGCTGACTCCGGTGCAGCATGGCGGCGGCCAGGAGCGGGATGTGCGTTCCGGGACGTTGGACACAGCCTCCATTGCCGCATTCGCTGCGGCTGCCGAAGCTGCCACCGCAGGCCTCGCCGGGGAGACCGAACGCATCGGGGCCCTCCGTGACCGGTTGATCAATGGTGTGCTCGAATGCGTGCCTGAGGCCGTGCTGCGCGGAGCGCCGGGCGCGGGACGGCTCCCCGGCAATGCCCACTTCACTTTCCCGGGCTGTGAGGGGGATTCACTGCTGTTCCTGCTGGACCTCGCAGGTGTGGAATCATCCACCGGTTCAGCCTGCACTGCCGGCGTGCCGCGGCCATCCCACGTGCTGCTGGCCATGGGCCTGGACGAGGAAACCGCCCGGGGCGCCCAGCGCTTTACACTCGGCCATGCCTCAACCGAGGCGGATGTGGAGGCCCTGCTGGCAGCCCTTCCCGGCGCCTATGAGCGGGCCCGCCAGGCGGGAATGGCGGGGCATGAATCATCCATCCAGACTGCAGGCACTGTGGCGCGTCAGGCAGGTTCCGGCAGGAGCTGACCGAGTCCTGCGGTGTGGTCGGCGAGCCGCTCCGCCGTAACTGGCGTCCGGGCCGAGATCAGGGCCTTGATGGTCTTCTGGGCCCCCGGCTGCACTTTCCGCGGCCAGTTGACGCTCATGCCGGCCACCACCCGGGAGTCCTGGAGCCAGAAAGCGATGAACTCCTTGTCCTCCAGCGACCCCCTCATCACCGGTTCGGCGCCCGCGGCCAGGGTGGGAAAGCCTGAGTATTCCATGCTGACGTCGAACTGGTCCGTATAGAAGTAGGGGATGGTGTTGAGCGTGGCGTCCTGGCCCAGCATCGCCTTCGCTGCCACCTTGCCCCCGTTCAGGGCGTTGGACCAATGCTCGCTGCGGTGATGTTGGCCGGTGAAGGGATGCAAGGCGTTGGCGACGTCGCCGGCGGCATAGATGCCGGGTTCACTGGTTTGCAGTGAGGCGTCCGTCAGGATGCCGTTGTCCAGCGCCAGGCCGGCCGCCTGGGCAAGCGCAGTGTCAGGTATCACTCCGACGGCGATGATCACGATGTCTGCCGGGAGCAGTTCGCCGGCGTCCGTGATGACGCCCGTGACCGATCCGCCCTCTCCGGTGATCTCGCGCGCCGAAGCGGGAAGCCGGAAGCTGACGCCGTTCGCCTCGTGTAAACCCCGGAAGAACCGGCCGAGGTCCGGGCCGATGGCGCCCGCAAGCGGAATATCCTCCAGCCCCAGCAGGGTGACGCGGTTGCCGTACGTTGCCGCGGCAGCCGCCAATTCCATCCCGATCCAGCCCGAGCCGACCATCACCACATTTTTCCCGCCTGGAGCGAGGCGGTCGCGGAGCCGCCGGCTGTCATCCAACGTGCGGAACGTCGAGACCCCGGCGAGGTCACTGCCGGGCAGCCGCAGGGTTCGGGGCAATGCCCCGGTGGCCAGGAGCAGGGAGCCGTAGTCCAGTGACGATCCGTCGTCCAGTTGCACTGTCCGCTCCGTCGCCCGGATAGCGGCGACCCGGACGCCGAGGTGGAGGCCGACGTCGTTCTCCTCGTACCAGCCGTGAGGCACCACCGGGACGGTGTCCTCCGCGGCCTTGCCCAGCAGGTACTCCTTGGACAGCGGCGGGCGAAGGTAGGGGTGGTGGTGTTCGGCGCCAACAATGGTCACGCGTCCGGTGAAACCTTCAGCCCGCAGGGTCTTGGCGGCGGTGGCGCCCGCCAGCCCGCCACCCGCTATGACGATGTCCTGAACAGCCATGTCCGCCCGCTTCCCACTGCTCCGCCCGCGTCTAAATCTGTGTACCCTGACTTTAGAAGCGAGGGGTGTGGCAGTCAAGGTCTTTTGGGCAGGATTCGGCGTGCCGATAGAATAATGTGGCGAGCATTGTGTTATCCGTGCGGCCGGCGTCTGTACGGCGGCCCACCACCGGTGCCTGCGCACCCCCCTGAACCCAAAAGAAAGCCAGTATGCGAGTCTTAGCAGCCATGAGCGGCGGAGTCGACTCCGCCGTAGCCGCAGCACGTGCCGTCGAAGCCGGCCATGACGTCGTCGGCGTTCACCTTGCGCTGTCCAGGATGCCCGGCACCCTGCGGACGGGCAGCCGCGGCTGCTGCACCATCGAAGACTCGCGCGATGCCTGGCGCGCCTGCGACGTGCTGGGCATTCCCTATTACGTCTGGGACTTCTCGGAACGCTTCAAGGAAGACGTCGTCCAGGATTTCATCGACGAATACGCTGCCGGCCGCACCCCCAACCCCTGCATGCGCTGCAACGAGCGGATCAAGTTTGCCGCCCTGCTGGAGAAAGCCATTGCCCTGGGCTTCGACGCCGTCTGCACCGGGCACTACGCCAAGGTCATCACCGACGCTGACGGAAACCCGGAACTCCACCGCGCAGCGGACTGGGCCAAGGACCAAAGCTACGTTCTGGGCGTGCTGACCCACGAGCAGCTCAAGCACTCCATGTTCCCGCTGGCGGAGACGCCCTCCAAAGCTGAAGTGCGGGCAGAGGCCGAGCGCCGCGGGCTATCCGTGGCTAACAAGCCCGACAGCCACGACATCTGCTTCATTCCCGACGGCGATACCGCAGGCTGGCTCGCCGAAAAGATCGAGATGACCAGCGGCGACATCGTGGATGAGACCGGCTCCAAGGTGGGCGAGCATCCGGGCGCAAACGCCTTCACTGTGGGCCAGCGCCGTGGCCTGAAGCTGGGCACGCCCGCAGCGGATGGCAAGCCGAGGTTTGTGCTGGAAATCCGGCCGAAGGAAAACAAAGTGGTGGTGGGGCCCCAGGCGCTGCTCGCTATCGACGAGATCCGCGGCATCAAAGTCTCCTGGGCCGGCCTGCCCATTGCGGAAATCGAAACGGGTGCCGATTTTGAGTGCCATGCGCAGGTCCGCGCGCACGGCGACCCCGTCCCGGCCACCGCGCGCATGGTGCCCGGTGAGGACGGACCCCAGTTGCTGGTGACCCTGAACGAAGCTCTGCGGGGAGTGGCTCCCGGCCAGACGGTAGTCCTGTACCAGGGCACCCGCGTGCTCGGACAGGCCACCATCGACGCCGCGCGGTCGCTGCAGCGCGCCGAACTTTAGGGTTCCCCACTGCGTCTGGGCGGCCATATCCGCGCCCTCAGGTAAATTTTGTGTCTCAACTCACAAAAAAGCACCAAAATAGCCGGTTGATGAGCCCGGCGTCTGATTGAATCTAGGCATCAGGACAGCGCGCTGCCCGCCCGACTAACACCCCTAGGCGGGCGGCTGACGCGTACTCATCGAACAGAAAGTTCACAGATGACCAAGAGCACTAGAGCCTTGCGCAGCGCAATCGCGCTCGCAGGCGTTTCCGCTTTCGCCTTGACTGCCTGCACCGGGCCTTCCGGCGGCGGCGGAACATCCACGGATTCCGGCACCGCGAGCAGTGTCATTGCCTACGGCACCACGGACAAGGTCACTGCTCTGGACCCGGCCGGTTCCTACGACAACGGTTCATTTATGTTGATGAACCAGATTTACTCCTTCCTGTTGAACTCCAAACCCGGTGGCGCCGAGCCCGTGCCGGACCTGGCCGAATCATCCTCCTTCACCAAGCCCACGGAATACACGGTCAAGCTGAAGAGTGGCCTCAAATGGGCCAACGGACACGACCTCGATTCCAAGGACGTCAAGTTCTCGTTTGACCGCCAGCTCAAGATCAATGATCCGAACGGACCGGCGTCCCTGCTGTCCAATATTTCGTCCATTGCTGCACCGGACGCCACCACCGTGGTCTTCACGCTCAAGAACGCCAACGATCAAACGTTCCCGCAGATTCTGACTAGCCCTGCGGCGCCCATCGTCGACGATGAAGTCTTCCCTGCGGACAAGCTCCTCAGCGACGAGGACATTGTCAAAGCCAAGGCGTTCTACGGTCAGTACACGATCGACTCGTACAACAAGAATTCACTGGTCAGCCTGAAGGCGTGGCCCGATTACAAGGGGCTCCTTGGCAAGCCAGCCAACGGCGGGGCAACGATCAAGTACTACACGGACCAGACCAACATGAAGCTGGAGATCAAGGGTGGGCAGATCGATGTTGCCAACCGCAGCCTGAGCGCCACGGACATCGACGACCTCAAGAAGGACTCCAACGTCACGGTGAACGTCGGACCCGGCGGCGAGATGCGGTACATCGTCTTCAACTTCGACACCATGCCCTTCGGCGCCAAGACTCCGGAAGCGGATCCGAAGAAGGCGCTGGCAGTCCGCCAGGCCGTGGCCAACCTCGTTGATCGGCAGGCAATCTCTGATCAGGTCTACAAGGGCACGTACCTGCCCATGTGGTCCAACGTGCCGTCCGGGTTCGCCGGGGCGAATGAGTCCTTCAAGCTTGCCTATGGGGATGGTTCCGGCAAGCCAAGCATGGACAAGGCCAAAAAGGCCATGGCCGACGCCGGTATCACCACCCCGGTGACCATCAATCTGCAGTACAACCCGGACCACTACGGCAAGTCCTCCGGCGACGAATATGCGGCGGTCAAGGACCAGCTGGACAAGAGCGGGCTGTTCACAGTCAACCTTCAGTCCACCGAATGGGTCACGTACAACTCGGCGTCGAAGAAGGACAGCTACCCGGTCTTCCAGCTGGGCTGGTTCCCCGACTTCAGCGATGCGGACAACTACCTGACGCCGTTCTTCGTTGGCGGCGGCTTCATGAACAACCACTATTCGAACCCTGAAGTCGAAACGATGATCGCCAAGCAGCTCGTGACAACTGACAAAGCAGAGCGCGAGAAGACCATCCAGGACATCCAGAATCAGCTGGCCAAGGACATCTCAACGCTGCCACTGCTGCAGGGTGCCCAGGTAGCCGTTTCAGGGAAGGGCGTGAAGGGCGTGGATTCCACCCTGGACGCTTCCTTCAAGTTCCGGCTCGGCCAGGTTTCCAAATAGCAGGCAGGTTCTCGTAACACCAAGTAACCAGCGTCAGGAGGTGGGGCTCGACGGCCCTGCCTCCTGCGTTTTGGGTCCACATTTTGCAGTTTCAAACCAAGCAGGGACAGCATGACCACCTTGATTGATGCGCCGCCGCCAACGGTTGCGGCCCCCAAATCCAAGTCCGCGGGAGGTGGCCTCGGGAAGTACATCCTGGTCCGCTTCCTGTTGATCTTCCCCACGATCTTCATTCTCGTCACACTGGTGTTCTTCCTCATGCGGATCACCGGCGATCCCATCACAGCAGCCCAGGGCGGCCGCCTTCCGCAAGAGCAAATTGATGCGCTGGTCCACCAGGCCGGCTACGACCGCAACCTCTTCATTCAATACATCGAGTACCTCGGCAACATCGCCACGGGCAACTTCGGCCGCACCATCTCAGACGGCAGGCCCGTTATTGAGATGCTCACGAAATTCGGCGCCGCCACCCTTGAACTGGCAATCAACGCAGTTGTGGTGGCGCTGCTGGTGGGCATTCCGCTCGGCATGTTTGCTGCGCACAAGCGGGACAAAGTTCCCGACGCTTTACTGCGCTTCTTCGCCATCCTCTGCTACGCCACGCCTGTCTTCTTCGCAGGCCTGCTGCTCAAGCTCACTTTTTCCGTGGGACTGGGCTGGTTTCCCGTGGCCGGCCGAGCTTCCACCACCACCGAACTGGCCATGAGCCGGTTGTCGGCACCCACCGGCATCTACTGGTTGGACGCCCTGCGGAGCAACGACCTGGCAGCCTTCGGCGACGTCGTCCAGCACGCAGTCCTGCCGGCCGTCGCGCTCGGGCTTTTGACAGCCGGCGTCTTCCTTCGCCTGGTCCGCACGAACGTGATCGGTACCCTCGGGAGAGATTACGTCGAGGCCGGCCGGTCCCGCGGAGTCAGCGAATACCGGCTGGTCACCAAGCACGCGTACAAGCCTGCACTGATTCCCATCATTACGGTGATGGGCCTGCAGATCGCGCTGTTGCTTGGCGGCGCAGTACTGACCGAGACCACTTTTGAGTGGAAGGGCCTCGGCTACCAACTGGCGCAGTACCTGACGGCACGCGACTTTGTGGCCGTCCAAGGCATCGTGATGCTGCTGGCCGTCATCGTGGCGCTCACCAACTTCGTGGTTGACATCCTGGCCGCCCTGATCGATCCGCGGGTGAGGTACTGATGAGCACCGAAGCATTTGCCCCAGCCAAAAAGTCGCTGCTGGACAGGCTGCCCGTCTCGTCCCACATCCGGCGCAGTGTAGGCCTGCAGCGAACCATGCTGCTGATCGGCGTCGTCCTGTGCGCCGCGTTCCTGCTGGCGGCCATTTTTGCGCCGTTGCTCGCACCGTACGGCTACTCGCAGATTTCCGACGACGGCGGGACGTTCCCTGCGCAGGCTGCACCGGGTGGCAAGCATCCCTGGGGCACCACCGTGGGTGGCTATGACGTCTTGTCCCGGGTGATCTGGGGATCGCAGACAGCGGCCACGGTGATCGTGGTTGCCGTTCTTATGGCCATCTTCCTCGGGGTCTTCCTGGGCCTGGTCAGCGGCTACTTTGGCGGCTGGCTGGACCGGATGCTGGTTGTGGTCGCTGACGCGATCTATGCGTTCCCGACCCTCCTCCTTGCCATCGTGGTCTCAATCGCGATTAACAAGGGACAGTCCGGCTTCTGGGGCGGAATCCTCGCCTGCGGTTTTGCCATCACCGCCGTATTTGTACCGCAGTATTTCCGTGTGATCAGGGCTGAGACCATCCGGCTTAAAGCAGAACCGTTTGTGGAATCCGCCCAGGTGGTGGGCGCCTCCAGCGCACGGATCATCGTCAGGCACATCTTCGCCAACGCCACCCGCACGCTTCCTCTGATCTTCACGCTGAACGCCTCGGAGGCTATCCTCACGCTGGCCGGGCTGGGCTTCCTCGGGTTCGGCATCGAACCGAGCTCCGCTGCCGAATGGGGCTTCGACCTGAACAAGGCGATGTCTGATGCGTCGTCAGGTATCTGGTGGACGGGCGTGTTTCCAGGTGCGGCGATCGTGCTCACGGTCCTGGGCCTGACCCTGGTGGGGGAGAGCATGAATGACCTGAACGATCCGCGCCTGCGGGGACGCAGACGGGCAGGTTCCAAGAGCAAAGGCACAAAAGTAAAGAACCAGACGGAGGTGTCCGCATGAGCGGTCCGGAGATCATCGAAACCAGCGCCGGGCAGCCCACGGGACCTGTCCTGGAAATCGACCACCTCAAAGTCACCTTCGCTACCGACGGCGGGGACGTTTACGCGGTCAAGGATGTGAGCCTGGACGTCCGTTCCGGCGAAGTGCTGGCCATCGTGGGCGAATCCGGTTCCGGCAAAACGGTGACCGCGAAAACCATCCTGGGACTGCTGCCGGAGACCGCGACCAGCGGCGGAGCAGTCCTCATCAATGGCAACAATGTGATCAGCGTGAGCGCCTCGAAGCTGAGGCAGATCCGCGGCCGCGATGTGGCAATGGTGTTCCAGGAACCGTCCACCGCGCTGAACCCGGTGTTCACCGTCGGCTGGCAGATCGCCGAGGGCATCCGTGCCCACGCCACCGACGGCAAGCGCGTCACGGCGAAAGAAGCGAAAGCCCGCGCCATCGAGGCGCTGCGCAAAGTGGGGATCCCCGATCCTGAGCATCGGGTCAACTACTATCCGCATCAGTTCTCCGGCGGTCAAAAGCAGCGTGTGGTGATCGCGGCAGCCCTGGCGCTCAACCCGGGCCTCATCGTGGCGGACGAGCCCACCACCGCCTTGGACGTCACCGTCCAGGCGGAGATCCTGGAGCTGTTGCGGGACTTGCGGGACAAGTACGGCACGTCGATCGTGCTGATCACCCACAACATGGGAGTAGTGGCGGACCTCGCGGACCGGGTGGTGGTGATGTACCAGGGCGACGTCGTGGAGGAGGCGCCTGCGCGGGTACTGTTCGCGGAACCGAAGCAGGACTACACCAAAAAGCTGCTGGCCGCAGTGCCGCACCTGGGCCGGAATTCGGCGTCGGAAGGCCTGATGGAACGCGCCCACAAAAACGCGCCGGTGCTGGTGGAGGCAACCGAACTGACCATCGAGTACCCCGGCCGGCTGGGAACTCCGGCGTTCAAAGCCGTGGACGGGGTCAGTTTCACCGTCTCGGAGGGCGAAGTCTTTGGACTGGTGGGCGAATCCGGGTCCGGAAAGACCACCATCGGCCGGGCCATTGCGGGCCTGAACCGGACCACCGGAGGCAGCCTGAAGGTGCTCGGCTACGAGATGCTGAACTTCAAGGAGCGGACGTTCAAGCCACTGCGGAAGGACATCGGCTTTGTCTTCCAGGATCCGGCCGCGTCCTTCAACCCCCAACTGACCATCGGCGATTGTGTGGCAGAGCCCATGATCATTCACACCAATCCCAGCCCGGCTCAGGCGCGCAAACGCGTAGGTGAGCTGCTCGAATCAGTGCAGCTGCCGGCGTCGTACGCTGACCGGTACCCGCATGAGCTCTCCGGCGGGCAGCGGCAGCGGGCGTCCCTGGCGCGGGCACTGATCCTGAACCCGAAGCTGCTCATAGCAGATGAACCGACGTCGGCGCTGGACGTTTCGGTGCAGGCGAAGGTCCTTGAACTGTTCAAGGAAATCCAGGCAGAGTTCGGGTTTGCGGCACTGTTCATCAGCCACGACCTCGCGGTGGTGGACATCCTGTCGCAGTGGATCGGCGTCCTGTACAAGGGCAAACTCGTGGAGCAGGGGATCGGCAGCCAGGTGATGGGAGCACCGCAGCACGACTACACCAAGCGGCTGATCGCGTCCCTGCCCGTCCCTGATCCGGACGAGCAGGCACGGCGCCGGGCGGCGCACCGGGCGCTGCTGGCCACATAGACTTGGAGCATGACGCAGCAAAACCATGATGTTCCCGACGCCGAATTCTACGACGCCACGGCCAGTTCGCTGTCCGGCCAGGTAGATAACTCGGTGATGGCGGAACTGCTGTCTATCCGGTCCAGCATCGACAACATTGATGCCACCCTGGTCTACCTCTTGGCGGAACGTTTCAAGGCGACGCAGAAGGTGGGCTTCCTCAAAGCCGCACACCGGCTCCCGGCAGGGGATCCGGGCCGCGAAAGCGCCCAGATCGCCCGGCTGCGGCGGCTGGCTGAGGATGCCCACCTTGACCCCGCGTTCGCCGAAAAGTTCCTGAATTTCATCATCGGTGAGGTCATCCGCCATCACGAGGCCATCGCCGAAGACCATCAGGCCGCCGCAGAGTGGAAGTAACAGCTACCGCGCTGGGGCCCTGGCCGGGGGAAGATCCGGTTGAGGCCGCGCGGATAATCCGCGGTGAACTGGGCAGCCCGCACCTGCCGTTCCTGGCGGAGCTTCCGGACCGCGGGGTCGGTTCGGATGCCCTGGGCCGCACGGCTTCGCTGCTGGTGGAGCTGGCCGTGGATGTGCAGCCGTATGGCTGGCGGCTCGTTGACCGGCCCGGCAAGGACTTCCGCCGGGCCGTTTCGGCGTTGTCCACGGATATCAATGTCCTGGCGGACGTGGCAGGCGGGGAGGACACGCCCGCCGGCGAACTTAAGGTCCATCTGCTGGGTCCGCTCAGCCTGGCCGCCGGACTGCACCTGCACAACGGCGAACGCGCCCTGATCGACTACGGCGCCCGCCGGGACATTGCAGCCTCCCTGGCAGCCGGCTTAGGCAGCTACCTGTCGCGGGTCTCCAGCGCGGTGCCGGGCGCGAAGCTGGTTGTACAGCTCGACGAACCCGATATTGCCGCCGTACTTGCCGGCACCATTCCGACGTCGAGCGGTTACCGCACGCTGCGCGCGGTGGGCGGGCAGGAGGTCACCGAGGCCTGGCAACTGGTCATTGAGGCACTCAGGGCGGCCGGCGCCGTCGAAATCGTTGTCGCAGTGCCCGAGGTGGAGGCCCCGATCGAACGGATCGTGACGGCAGGCGCGGACGGCGTGGCCGTTCCCTTGAAGGCCCTGACATCGCGGCAGTGGGAGCAGTTGGCCGCCGCCGTGGAGGCGGGCAAACGGATCTGGGCCGGTGCGCTGGACCCCAACGGCAGCACTCTGCCGAAAGTGGCCGACGCCGTCGAAACCGTCTGGCGGCCGTGGCACCAAGTGGGGCTGCCGGCGTCGTCGCTGAGCAGCGTCCGCGTCACTCCCGCCGGGGGACTGGCCGGCCTCACGCCGTCGGCCGCAACAGCGGTGCTGGGCAGGCTGACTCAAATGGCCGACGGGCTGAACCAACGGGCACACGGGTAACTGCGGCGGGTGCCCACGCCTGCCTGGGCGTTACATGCGGTCTTCCCAGCGCTCCGGCTGCGCGTAGCGTGGCAGGAAGGTCTGCGCGGAGCTGCCGCCGACGTAGGGTCGCAGCCGGTACTGCATGTGGCCGGCGTAGACCAGCACCTCCCCGATCTGCGGCTGGAGGACCTTGACCTGGATCCGGTGCCGTCCGTTGCCGTCCGCATCTTCCTCCCACCACTGTTCGGCGTAAGCCTTGGCATCCAAGGCTGCCGGCAGCGGCAGCCGGAGACGGCCAAGGAACAGCCGTGAGTCCTCTGACACCCCGCGCAGCCTGCCCTCCTCCGTGACGCTGAGTTTCAGGTCGGTGACCATGCGCCGGAACCTGCCCAGGTAGTCCACCAGGCGGGGGCCGCCGTCGGATTCCACCAGGCTGGTGGTGTCCTGGAAGATCCTGCTGCGGCCCGGGAATCGGATCTCGCGCCGGGCGGTGAGGCTGGGGCGCCCGAAAGGATCAAGGTGCGCGTGGTTTTCGATCCGGAACGGGATGCTTGCGCCGAATTCCGGAAAGAACGCTTCTTCCCCTGACGCAAGCTTCAGCAGCGGCCTCAACCACGCTTGCCGGCAGCCGGCGACGTCGAAAACGCCTTCGCCGACGCCGTAGTGTCCGGAGCCGGGCAGGAGCGAAAAGTACTCCTGCAGCTCAGGTTGCAGCCGGGTGAACTCCTTGCCAAGGGCCTGCTGGTAGATGGGGACGTTCATCAATGACCTCCTGGACGGTGCGGCCGGCCAACGCCGCCGTTGATTCCCAATGTACCGGTCGGGATGTAACGCGCTCGCGCTTGCTGCGCCATGCCGGAGGGGCGTTGAACAGGACAAACCTAGTTCAATAGGGGAATATATAACTATGAAGGCACGCATTCTGGTAGTTGATGATGACGAAGCGCTGGCCGAAATGATTGGAATTGTTCTGCGCAATGACGGCTTTGATCCCGTCTTCTGCGCTGACGGCAGCCAGGCCCTTGACGTTTTCCGCTCATCGAAGCCGGACCTCGTGCTGCTTGACCTCATGCTTCCCGGCGTGGACGGCATCGAGGTCTGCCGGCAGATCCGTTCTGAGTCGGACGTGCCCATCGTGATGCTCACCGCTAAATCAGACACGTCCGACGTCGTCCGCGGGCTCGAGTCCGGGGCCGACGACTATGTGCCCAAACCGTTTAAGCCCGCTGAGTTGGTTGCCCGGGTCCGGGCGCGACTGCGCCCTGGTGACCAGAAGGCGCCCGAAACGCTGCGGATCGCTGACATCACCATTGACGTCGCCGGTCACACGGTGAAGCGTGCCGACGAGCGCATTTCGCTGACGCCCCTGGAGTTCGACCTCCTGGTGGCGCTGGCGCGGAAGCCGTGGCAGGTGTTCACCCGTGAGCTGCTGCTGGAACAGGTCTGGGGCTACCGCCACGCGGCAGACACCCGGCTGGTCAACGTCCACGTACAGCGGCTCCGGTCCAAAATTGAGCGGGACCCGGAAGCCCCGGAAGTTGTATTGACGGTTCGTGGTGTCGGCTACAAAGCAGGTTCCTGAGTCCTCGGGACCAGAAGGCGCCCACGCCCCGGATCCGGCCGCGGCCAAAGGGCCCGAACACACTGACGCGCTGGCTGCGGAGCTGGCGGCGTTGCCTTTCCGTGCGCGGATTTGGCGGCGCCGGGGAATCATCGTTGGTCTCCGGGTGGCGCGACTCGTCCGTTTCGGACTGAGCCGTTTCTTCCCCGCAATGCGCTATGTGGGACGTTCCTTGCATCAGCGCTGGCGCCGGTCCCTGCAGTTCCGGACAGTCCTCACCACCATTCTGCTCGCAGTGACGTCCTTCAGCGCCGTGGGCGCCTACCTTTCCAACCAGATCGCCAACAACCTGTTCCAGGAGCGGCTGACGCAGGCTGAATCCGAGACCCGCTACAACGTCAAGCAGGTGCAGGAGACGTTCGACGGCGCCCAGGTCACCGACCAGTCCAGCGTCATCACGCTGGTGTACGACACCCTGAACGCTGTGGAGGGCCGCGGCTCTGTCATCCAGCGCCGCTACGTTTTCGAAGCCAAGCCCGAGCAGACCAAACCCAGGAACCGATGGGTGGAGTCGCGGGCATCGGACCAGCTGACCGTCAGCGTCATCCCGCCCGACCTTCGCAAGGCCGTCCAGGATTCCGGCAAGGACCAGTACTGGGCATCCACCGTGATCCCTGTGGGTACCGAGGACAGGCCGGGCATTGCCGTGGGCAACCTGGTGACCTTTAACGGGACTGTGTACGAGCTGTACCTGATCTACGATCTCAACACCGCCCAGCAGACACTTGATGAAATCCAAGGCGTCCTCCTGGCCGGCGCGGCAGTGCTGGTGCTGATGATCGGGGCGATCGCCTGGTACGTCACCCGCAACGTGGTCAGCCCGGTCAGTCACGCGGCCTTGGTGTCCGAGAAGCTCGCGGCCGGGCAGCTGCAGGAGCGCATGGTGGTCAAGGGCGAGGACGAAGTTGCCCGCCTGGGTGCATCGTTCAACCACATGGCCGCCAGCCTCCAGGAACAGATCACCCAGCTGGCCACGTTGTCCCAGATGCAGCAGCGGTTTGTCTCCGATGTCTCCCACGAACTCCGTACGCCACTGACCACGGTACGGATGGCCGCCGAGGTGCTTTTCGACGCCCGCCACGACTTCGACCCCATCAACAAGCGCTCAGCAGAACTCCTCTACCACCAGGTGGAGCGCTTCCAGTCCCTGCTGGCGGACCTCCTGGAGATTTCCCGTTTCGACGCCGGCGTGGCCACGCTCGACGCCGAGCCCGAGGACATCGTGCAGGTCATCGCCCATGTCATCGAGGGAGCAACCCCCGTGGCAGCGGAATACGGCTCGGAAATCATCCTGCGCGCACCCGCCGGCGGCATCGTGGCGGAGATGGACGCCAGGCGGATCGACAGGATCATGCGGAACCTCATCCTGAACGCGGTGGAGCACGGGGAGGGCAGGCCGGTCACCGTTACTGTCGCGGCCAACCAGACGGCAGTGGGAATTGCTGTCCGGGACCAGGGGATCGGCATGACGCCGGCCGAAGCTGCCCGCGTGTTTGACCGGTTCTGGCGGGCGGATCCTGCCCGCGCCCGGACCACCGGAGGCAGCGGCCTGGGCCTGTCCATCGCCGTGGAGGACACCAAACTCCACAACGGCTGGCTGCAGGCGTGGGGGAACAAGGGGAGCGGATCCAATTTCCGGCTGACCATCCCCTTGCGCCAGGGCGAGGAAATCGACCGCTCGCCGGTCCAGCTTGAGCCGGGCGACATCGTCCTGCCGGGCGGACAGAAAGATAAAGACATCCTGGTGCTTGGACCCGGACCTGGGCCTGCACTTGGAACCGGGCCTGCACTTGGCCCCGGTCCGGCACCTGGACCCGGCGCCGCAGGCGCCGGGTCCGCGGCCCGGGCCACCCCGACGAAGGACCAGACATGAAACGAACAGTCATGACCGGTTCCACGACGCGTGGGCTGCTCAAAGCCTTGATTCTCCTGGTGGCTGTCTGCCTCCTTGCCTCGTGTGCCCGTATCCCCACCTCGGGACCTGTGGGAAAGAGCCAGGAAGGCAGTGCCGGCAATGTGAATGCCCCGGTGTTCCTGCCAGCCGCGCCTCAGGCGGGGGCGACTCCGGAGAACATCATCGATTATTTCTATCGTGCCGGCACCGGGTACGAGGGGGACTATGCGGTGGCCCGTGAATACCTGACCCAGGCCGCATCCGTATCCTGGAAACCCGACCAGCGGGCCCTGGTGTACCGGACGGCAACCGTGGTGGCGACCGGCGTCGAAAACGTCTACAACTACCAGCTGGATGTGGCCTACACCGTGGATGTTGACGGTATCGCCACGCAGTCTCCGGAAGGAACCATCGAGAACATTCCGGTAACGCTCACCCAAGTGGACGGTGAGTGGCGGATTTCAGCCATCCCCAACGGGACGGCGATCCCGGAGGAGACGTTCAAGGTTATCTACGGCGCCTACCCCATCTACTTCTACGATCCCAGCTTTACCTATGCAGTTCCGGACGTCCGCTGGTTCATCAAGAACAAGACGGTCAAGGCCATGACCAGTGCGCTGCTTGCCGGCCCCGCGCCGTACCTTCGCGGCGCCGTGGTGAGCGCCTTCCCGTCCGGCATGAAGCTGGCCCGCGAGTCCGTCCCGGTGGTGTCCGGAGCAGCCCAGGTGGACCTCTCCGCCAAGGAGCTCACCGAAGCATCCACGGAGGACAGGCTCCGGATGCAGACTCAGCTGGCGCTCACGTTCCGAAGCCAGCCCGACGTCGTCAATGTTGAGTTGCGTGCCAACCAGGACCTGGTGCGTGTGGAAGACAGCGGGTCCGTGCTGCCCCCTGTGCGGGACAAGAACGTGCCCGCCAAGGAGATTGCCATCAGCGGCAACGAGCTGGTGCGCTACGAGAACAACAGGGTGTCCCCCCTTCCGGACATGCAGCCCGTGTCCTCGCTTGGCCCCCGCTATCCTGCGGAGTCACCGGTGTCCCAGACGGTCGCCTTCCTCAATGAAAGCCGGACGACGCTTTACAGCATGGTGCCCGGACAGCCGGCACGTGCACTGACCACCCGAAGCACCATCACGCATCCCTCCATCAGCCTTCACGACTGGGTGTGGGCTGCCGGTCCCGGCGCGACCGGAGGCGCGGAAGTGGTGGCTTACCGGCCGGCAGGAGTGCCTGAGGGAGCGGCAGTTCCCACTGTCACGATGACGCCGGCCTGGCTGGCCGGCAGGACAGTCAAGGATTTCAGGATCTCCCGGGAGGGCGTCCGTGCATTGGTGATTTCGGAACAGAACGGCCAGACCAAGGTCCAGGTAACGGGAATCATCCGCAATGCTGACGGGACGCCCAGGGAACTGACCGCCCCCATCACCATCGTGACGGAAAGTAACCCGGAGCAGGGGGTCTGGGTCAGCGACACAACCGTTGCCGTGATGAAGGGATCCGCCAGCGCGAACGTCACCCCGGAACTGCTGTCCCTCACGTCCGGACAACCCCAGCAGTTGGCCCCATGGCCCGGCCTGGTCTGGCTCAGCGCGGGCAACGGCCCCGAGGAAATCTACGGCCAGGCCGCGGAGGGAATCTTCCAGCGGCTGGGGAACGGCTGGTCACCCCAGCTCAAGGGTCCCATCGACCCGTCATTCCCGGGGTAGCAGTTCTCCACATAAGACGCTTGTCAGCTACCCCGGCCGGCGCGACCGGGTGAGCATGGAGGTGTGCGAAACGAACACTCGGCCCGGCGTCCGGCCGGCGGTCCCGCCAGGGCAGTGACTGCCCCGGACCCGGACCTCCTGCCGCCCCTGCTGTCTGCCAAACACCGCGGCGGGCAGACCCGTACGTGGTTGCGGGCCGCGGACCACGTCGCCGGTGCCGCAGCCGAGCTCTTGGCACTTGCGGTCCCGGTGGACTGCGTCTGCTGCGGTGCAGAGGACCTGGCACTGTGCGTGGCCTGTGAACGGCAGGTGCGGCTCCTGACCAGGCACCCGTTCAGGGCCGAGGAGCAGGCGCCGGCCCTGATGAACGTCGACGGCGGCATCATCCTCCCGGTAGTCGCTGCCGGCGTGTACCGCGAGGAGCTGGCCCAGGCCCTGTTGTCGTTCAAGCGCCATGGCCAGCACCAGCTCAAGGCAGTCTTTGCCAAAAGCCTGGGCCACGGCATTGCCGCAGCAGCGGCCGGGCTCGACGACGTCTGTCTGGTTCCGGTGCCCAGCAGCACCGGCGCGTTCATCAAGCGGGGCTTCAGCCCTATCCATTTGCTGCTGTCCGCATGGCTGCAGCTGCAGCTCCAGGGCCGCACCTGCGACGGACCGCAGGTAGTGGACGTACTCAGGAAATCCCGGCGCCGAGCGGCCCTGCAGCAGCTTCCCGGCGGCCAGAAAGGCCTTGGCCGGGGAGCCAGGGCCGCCAGGGTCAGGGGGGCCATGAAGGTCCCGGGACACAAGCGCACGCAGGTTGCGGGCCGCCGCTGCATCATCGTCGACGACGTCCTCACCACCGGGGCCACGCTTGCCGAAGCGGCCCGCGCCCTGCACCTCACCGGAGCCGTTGTCGCCGGTGCCGTGGTACTCGCCGCGACACGCCCGCCTGATTCAGCTGGCAGCTGAGCGGCCGCCCCGGCAGGCGGCGGAAGCCGCCCGTCTTAGAAAAAAATAAACCAATAAAGGATGAATAAGCGGTGGCTATGAACTAACGTCGTTTGTGGGTACCAAGAACAAGTTGTACCTTTCGATGGCGGCTCGGAAAGGGGCTCGACTGTCAAACAGATCGGCCTCCGGGAAGTGCCGTCGTCGTGTCACCGAAGTCATTTGGAGGGCACCATGGAGTTTATGATCAGCGGACGAAATCTGACGGTCTCAGACCGATTCCGCGAATACGCCGGTGAGAAGATCTCGAAGATCGAGTCACTGGGCGACAAAGTCCAGCGGGTGGATGCGAAGGTGTCTAAAGAGACGAACGCACGCCAGACTGGCGACCAACTCACCGTTGAGGTAACTGTCCTGGGCCGCGGACCTGTGATCCGCGCGGAAGCCAGCGCCGCCGACAAATTCGCGGCATTTGATCTCGCGTACACCAAACTGCTCGAGCGCCTCCGCCGGGCCAAGGACCGCAAGAAGGTCCACCACGGACGCCACACCCCCAAGGCAGTACGCGAAGCAACTGCGTCATTGGAGCCCGCCAGTCCCAATGAACCGCTTTATGTCGAGGCAAGCCATCGAAATGAACCGCAGGCAACACCTGCCGAATCATCGCCTTACGACCTCGAAAACGACATTCCTGCAGGGGACTCCCCGGTGCTGATCCGGCGCAAGGTCTTCCCCGCTGCCTCGCTTAGCCTCGACGACGCCGTGGACAACATGGAGCTGGTGGGCCACGATTTCTACCTGTTTGTCGACAAAGCCACCAACACACCCTCCGTCGTCTACCGCCGCCGGGGCTGGACGTACGGGGTCATCACCCTTGATCACGAATGCGACCCTGGGGACACCGTGGTCGAAGAGAAGATTCTTGCTTACCGTTCAGACGATCAGGCTGCGAAAGTCTAGGGTGGTTCCCACCCGTCAATGAAGGGACTGATGTGCCGGCAACGCTGAGCCTTGACCAGGCCCGGCGGATCGCACTGGCAGCACAGGGACTCGACAAAGGACGGCCCGCCGGCCCCGTGACCTCACGGGCGGTGGGCCGTACCTTTGCCCGGCTCCAGCTGGTCCAGATCGACTCCGTCAATGTGCTGTCCCGAAGTCACTTCCTTCCCTTCTTTTCGAGACTGGGAAACTACGACCGCACCATCCTGCAACGGATGTCCGGAAGGCACCCGAGGCGCATGATGGAGTACTGGGCGCACGAGGCAAGCTTTATCCGGCCGGAACTCTTTCCGGACCTCGTCCTGTGGCAGAAACGCTCATGGGTGGGGGCCTCAGCGCTGGACCCCGCGCTACGCGAAGGGGTGACCGGGAAAATCCTTGATGCCCTGGCCGCCGGAAAGCCTCTGACGGCAGCGGAACTGACGGCGAAAATCGGGCATGTGGAGGACCGCCGGACTGAGAACTGGGGATGGAACTGGAATGCCGTCAAACGGGTTCTTGAGCACCTCTTCGAGGACGGCCTGATCTCGGCGGCGTCCAGAAGCGAGCAGTTCGAGCGCAGGTATGCCCTCACCGAACGGGTCCTGCCGGACCGGCTGGCGTTGGCGGAGAGTCAGCAGGACCCGGTGGACGCCATGCGCCGCCTCATCGACGCAGCCGCGCAGGCGCACGGTATTGGCACCGTGCGCTGCTTCGCAGACTACTTCCGCACACCGGCCAAGGCTGCGGCCGCCGCCGTCGACCATCTCGTCAGTACCGGAAGGCTGGAGCCGGTCACTGTGGCGGGGTGGGACCGAAAGGTCTTCCTGCATACGGATTCCAGGCTGCCGCGGCGGGCCGCGGGACGGGCGTTGTTGAGCCCCTTCGATTCGCTGGTGTTCGAGCGGCGCAGGCTTGAGGAGTTGTTTGGCTTTCGCTACCGGATCGAGATTTACACACCCGAGCACTTACGGCGTTACGGGTACTACGTCCTGCCGTTCCTCCTGGGGGACAGGATCGTGGCGCGCGTGGACCTGAAGGCGGACCGTGCGGCAGCAACGCTCTTGGTCAGATCCGCATACGGGGAGCAGGACGCGCCGCCGGGGACCGCCGTCGAACTTTCCGAAGAGCTGGAACTCATGGCCGAATGGCTCGGGTTGGGGGACATCAGGGTCAGTCCTGTGGGGGACCTGGCCGGGCCCCTCGCGGCGGCCCTCAGCCACCGTGTCGGGCCGATCCGCTCTCAGGGAACACCGGCCGCGTGGCCTGTGTCTCTCCCGTAGACTAAAAACGCCAGAATTCGGCAGCATCAGACTGGGAGTATCTTCACGTGGCATCACTTATCGAAAAACTTCTCCGTACGGGTGACAAAAAAACCCTGCGGCAACTTCGGAACTATGCCGACTCCATCAATGCTCTCGAAGAATCGTTCCAAACCTTCACGGACGCGGAACTCCGCGAGGAGACCGACCGCCTCCGTGCACGCCACCTGGACGGCGAACAGTTGAACGATCTGCTGCCGGAGGCCTTCGCTGCCGTGCGTGAGGCTTCTTCGCGCACGTTGGGCATGCGCCACTTTGACGTTCAGATGATGGGTGGCGCTGCCCTGCACCTGGGCAACATTGCCGAGATGAAGACCGGTGAAGGCAAGACCCTCGTGGCCACCGCTCCGGCTTACCTCAACGCCCTCACCGGCAACGGCGTCCACGTGATCACCGTGAACGATTACCTTGCCGAATACCAGTCGGACCTGATGGGCAGGGTCTACCGGTTCCTCGGCCTCACCAGCGGCTGCATCCTCTCCAACCAGGATCCCGCCGTGCGCCGGCAGATGTACGCCGCCGACATCACGTATGGCACCAACAACGAATTCGGCTTCGACTACCTGCGCGACAACATGGCGTGGGACAAGACAGAACTGGTCCAGCGCGGCCACAACTWCGCSATYGTYGATGAGGTTGACTCCATCCTCATCGACGAAGCCCGTACYCCGCTSATYATCTCCGGCCCCGCACAGGGGGACACCAACCGCTGGTACAGCGAATTCGCCAAGGTGGTCCAGCGCCTAAAGATCGGCGAAGACTACGAGACCGATGAGAAGAAGCGCACGGTCGGCGTCCTGGAGAGCGGCATCGAAAAGGTGGAGGACTACCTTGGCATCCAGAACCTCTACGAGTCGGCGAACACCCCGCTGATCGGCTTCCTGAACAACGCCATCAAGGCCAAGGAACTTTTCAAGCGCGACAAGGACTACGTCATCCTCGACGGCGAAGTSCTCATYGTTGACGARCACACCGGMCGTATTCTCGCCGGCCGCCGCTACAACGAGGGCATGCACCAGGCCATCGAGGCCAAGGAAGCCGTGGAGATCAAGGCCGAAAACCAGACCCTGGCCACGGTGACCCTCCAGAACTACTTCCGCATGTATGCCAAACTCTCCGGCATGACCGGCACGGYGGAGACCGAGGCCGCCGAGTTTATGAGCACCTACAAGCTCGGCGTTGTGGCCATCCCCACCAACCGGGACATGCAGCGCATCGACCAGTCGGACCTCGTCTACAAAAACGAGACCGTCAAGTTCGACGCCGTGGTGCAGGACATCGCCGAACGCCATGAAAGCGGGCAGCCGGTCCTCGTGGGCACCACCAGCGTTGAAAAGAGTGAGTACCTCTCCCGGTTGCTGGCCAAGGAAGGCATCCGGCACGAGGTCCTGAACGCCAAGAACCACGCCCGTGAGGCCGCCATCGTGGCGCAGGCCGGGCGCAAGGGTGCTGTCACGGTGGCTACCAACATGGCGGGCCGCGGCACCGACATCATGCTGGGCGGCAACGCCGAGTTCACGGCCGTGGCTGAACTGGCCAAGCGCGGGCTGGATCCGGAAGAAAACTCGGAAGAGTATGAGGCCGCGTGGCCTGCCGCACTGGAAGCGGCCAAACAGGCCGTCAAGGACGAGCACGAGGAAGTACTGAACACCGGCGGGCTCTACGTCCTCGGAACAGAACGCCACGAATCCCGGCGCATCGACAACCAGCTTCGCGGCCGCTCCGGCCGCCAGGGCGATCCCGGCGAGTCCCGATTCTACCTCTCGCTGACCGATGACCTGATGCGGCTCTTCAATTCCGGCGCCGCCGAACGCCTGATGAACAGCTCCGTCCCGGACGACGTCGCCTTGGAATCCAAACTTGTCTCCCGCGCCATCGCGTCGGCGCAAGGCCAGGTCGAGGGCCGCAATGCCGAGCAGCGCAAGAACGTGCTGAAGTACGACGACGTCCTGAACCGCCAGCGCGAAGCCATCTACGGTGATCGGCGCCGAATCCTGGAAGGCGACGACCTGCACGAGAAGGTCCAGTTCTTCATCGAGGACACCATCACCGCACTGATTGACTCGGCCACCGCCGAGGGCAACGGTGACGATTGGGATTACACCCAGCTGTGGACCAACCTGAAGACGCTGTACCCCGTCAGCGTCACCCCGGAGGAGATCCTCGAGGAAGCCGGCGGCAAGTCCCGGCTCACCGTTGAATTCCTCAAGGAGGAACTGCTCTCCGACGCCCGCTTGGTCTACCAGGCGCGGGAAGAGACCATCGGCTCCGAGAGCATGCGTGAGCTGGAACGCCGGGTGGTGCTTTCCGTGATCGGCCGTAAATGGCAGGAACATCTCTACGAGATGGACTACCTCAAGGAAGGCATCGGCCTGCGTGCCATGGCCCAGCGCGACCCGCTGGTGGAATACCAGCGCGAGGGCTTCACCATGTTCCAGGCCATGATGGAGGCCATCCGCGAAGAAAGCGTCGGCTTCCTGTACAACCTGGAGGTTGAGGTCACCCCGGCGCAGGACGTTGTGGTGGCGGACCCCGCCGGGGGACACACCGAGCACGTTGAACCGCAGATCCACGCCGCCGGCCTGGAAGCGCCGGAGAAGCCGGCGCAGCTGCAGTACACCGCTCCCGGCGAGGACGGTGCCTCCCAAACACGGATTGAAGGGCGCGCGTCGTCCCGGTCCGGGAACCCCGCCAAAGCGGCCGCGCAGGATGCCGCCAAGCGCCAGACCAAGAAGAAGCGCCGCTGACCGCGGCGTGATGTAGAAACAGGAAGTGCCTGGAGCATTAGCTCCGGGCACTTCCTGTTTCTGCCCGCCTTCGCCTCATCCGACCACGAGCTCAGTGACACGCCAGACCTGTTTGGCCCGTTCCAGGCGGACCGCGACCGCCCGGGCGCGCACGTCATCAACCACCACTGCACTTGCCTCGTAAATGCCGGGGGCGACCTCACACGCGCGGACTGAACGAACCACGGAATTCTTGTGCAGCCGGGCCAGGGTAGGGGAGGTGGAGCGTGCCAGTTCCCGCCGGATCAGGGTGGCGCGGTGCTGGAGCACGGCGAGGCAGCGCGGATCCAGGCGCCGGGCGAGCTGGTGGATGGGCCGGATCCCGGCGAGGACTTCCATGGCGGCCTGCACCGTACTGCGGGCGATGGCGAGGACTTCCGCATCGTGGTCCGCTGCCCGCAAAGGCTGGCCTGGTGCATTGACGGGCTGAACGGGAGCCAGGCGGACTGCTGCCGCTGGGGCCCCGTTGGCCCGTGCGGCTCGGATGGGCGTAACTGCGTTCATGTGATTCCCCTTGGTTTGTGTACTGATGAAATGTCGGAACGTCTGTTATGCAGCGGAGGGTGCTTTCAGGATCTGCCCGGGCAGGAGGACATGCGGGTTTTCGCCGATCTGGG
This sequence comes from Pseudarthrobacter sp. 01T43, assembly GCF_056398665.1. Taxonomy (NCBI): domain Bacteria; kingdom Bacillati; phylum Actinomycetota; class Actinomycetes; order Micrococcales; family Micrococcaceae; genus Pseudarthrobacter; species Pseudarthrobacter sp. 01T43. The sequence goes on from NZ_JBFTPV010000004.1 coordinate 263,714, forward strand.
CCTTGTTGGCTTCGTACCAGCGCGGCCAGTGCAGGGCGACGTCGACATCCGAGGCAGTTGGTCCCAATTGCTGCGACGCAATGTCCCACAGCGTGTCCCCGGCCAGAACCGTGACCTCAAGCCCGGCCGGCGGTGTGCCCTGGGCGGCGCGGACGGGCTGGGCCGCCAGCGGGCCGGGGTCGGTGACCGGTGCGCTGGGGCGCCAGTCGGGCCGGACTGTCGGTAGTGGAAAGTGGCGTTCCGGAGTTACCCGAGTGGACTGCAGCTCAGATGGCACGTCTTGGGTCTTCGGGGCTGGCTGCCCCTCGGCGGTGGGAACCCACTGGGCCTGGACCGCCGCGTCCTGGGTCGGAGCCCATGCCGGCCCGGCGGGCGGTTCAGCCGCATGGGCAAGGGGAGCGGCGAGCAGCTGGGCGGACAACGCTGCCACCGCAAGCCTCCGCATAAAAGCCGGGCAAAATTTGCCTGCACGGGCTGCGGCCCGCCCTCTGCCGCTGCGGGCAAGGACTGCAACCGCCAAGGCCATCAGCACGGCGAAAATCCACCACGCGACGACGGCGAGTCCTGCGGCCACCGCCACAGCCCCCAGCAGGTCATCGACGCCGGGTGCCTGCTGCCGGGCTGCGGACAAGTGCCACCGGTCCACCAGCCCCATGCCGGTGAAGCATAAAAAGGACCCCAGCAGCAGGATGGCTAGGGCCATCCCGGCGTCTGCGCGAAGGAATCGTGCGGTGCGAACCGTCATGATGCCCCTCCCCCTTGATGTTGTTTGATGCAGTTTGATGTAACTGAGAACAGTTTGACCCGGTTCGATTGGATTTGTCTAGGGAATGGAGAGAATTGACCGTGGACAAAGCCGCCCCTACGCTTGGGCCCATGCGATGGGATGCACTGTTCGGTGACATGGAGGCACAGTTTGCCGAGGGTGCGAAGCTGGCGGTCGAAGCCGAGATCTCCGAACGGGCCAGGGTGGAAGCAGCCTCCGTCGTCCTTGCCGACAGGCTGCGGGGTGGCCTCGGGAGCCGGCTGGCTGTTCACGTTCTCGGCGGCCGGACGTTCGAGGGTGTCCTCAGTCATGCAGGGGCGGATGCCCTGGTATTGGACGAGCTCCGCCATCAGGTCCTGATTCCCTACGGTGCTGTGGCGCATTATGCCGGCCTCGGCCGCATTTCCCTGGGGGAGCCGTCGCAGGTCCGGCGGCGGATCGGGTTGGCGCACGCCTTGCGCGGCCTGGCACGGGACCGGGCCGGGCTTGCGGTTATCCTGCGGCACGGCCCGGGAAATGACAGTGGGCTCACCGGTGTGATCGACCGGGTGGGCGCCGATTTCCTGGACCTGGCGCTTGTCGGCCCGGGGGAGGCCCGACGCGCGTCACAGGTCCGGCAGGTTGCCACCGTTCCCTTTGAGTCGCTGGGCGCGGTCCGCTCGTGGCACGCCGGTGACCTGTAGAACTCAGCAGACCGGCGTAGAGGCAGCGGCCGCCCGGACCAGGTTTTAGCCCTGCTTGGCCTTGGCTTCCTGGATCATGCGGCTGGCCTCGGCGTAACGCTCCTCGATGTACTGCTCCAGCATTTTCTCCTCAACGCGCCACTGTCCCCTGCCACCCACCTGGATGGCTTTGAGCTCACCGCTGCGGACCAGTGCATAGGCCGCCGGTGAGTTGATCTGGAGCTGCTCCGCAACGTCGGCGAGGGTGAGGAATCTGGGCATATAACCAGTTTGCCACCTAAGGCGTCATGAGGTGTGTTTATCCACAGTTTGAGGTTGTTTGGTCTTTTGACTTTCGTTCCGGGCCTTGGGCCGCAACAATGAGGTGTCCGGGCGCGGTGCCGCCTGGCTCGGAGCTAGGGGGAAAAGCATGAGCCATGATGCAGAAACCACAGGTGCCAGGCTGAAGCCTCCGTCATGGAAAGATCCCCGGCTGCTGGTAGGTGTGCTTCTGGTGTTGGCGTCCGTTGTGGGCGTCATCTCCCTTGTGGGCAGCGCGGACCAGACTACCGAGGTCTATGCGGCCCGGGACTCTATCGCCGTAGGGGAAAAGCTGACAACGGACAACGTAGTCCGGGCCAAGGTCCGCCTCGGGGACACCGAAGAGCACTACGTCACCGTGGAAGCGGGACTCCCCGAGGGCCTGGTCGCCGTCCAAAGGATCGGCAAGAGCCAACTGGTGCCCAAGGAAAGCCTGGCAACAGTGGATTTCCTGGACCGCAAGCCCGTGGCGGTGACGATCGGCGAGCCGCTGCCTCCGCAGGCGGTGGCCGGTACCCGCGTGGACGTCTGGGTGGCCCTGCCCGACGCCCGGAACGGCTTCAGCGAGCCAAAGTTGCTATTGCCCGGCGCGGAAATTGCGCAGGTGACTGCGGCGTCCACCACCCTCGGATCGTCCCGCAGCACGGTGCTGATGGTGCTGGTTGCTGACAGCCAAATGCCTGCCCTACTCGGAGCGCAGGCTAACCAGGCCAAGATCTCGGTGGTTTGGAACCCGGGCGGTGGCAGGTCATGAGCATCCCTGTGGTGACCGTTGGGCAGGCCCGGGAGGATGTGGTGGGCGGTCTGGAGGGGCTCCACGGGCCCGTCACGGTGGTCCGCCGCTGCGCCGAACTCAATGAATTGCTGGCAGCCTGCCAAAGCGGGCTGGCACGGGCAGCCGTGGTGGCCGACGGCTCCGAGGGCCTCACCGCGTCCTTGGTTGACCGGCTCGGGGCAGTGGGCGTGGCGATCATCGCCCTCACGGACAACGCCGAGGAAGCGGCAAGGCTGCGGGGAATCGGTGTGGCGTCCGCACTGACCGGTGTCGAATCGGCCGCTTTGGCAGGGAGGATCGCGGAGGCCGTTTCCCAGCGGACCGGAACTTCACAGGGCGCCCCGTCAGGAAGCGCACTGGGCGACACGAGTGCCGCGTTGCGCCAACTGCCCGCCGACGTCGCCGATGTACCGCCCGCCTCCGGGACCGGCCGGATCATCGCCGTCTGGGGACCGGCGGGCTCACCCGGACGTACCTTCCTTGCAGCCAACATCGCAGGGGAGCTTGCCGCGGAGGGGAAGTCCGTGCTTCTCGTTGACGCGGACAGCTACGGCGCAAGCATCGCAGCGGTTCTGGGCCTGTTGGATGAAGCCGCCGGCCTCGCGCAGGCCTGCCGGATGGCAGACCAAGGGTTGCTGGACGCCGAGGCACTGCTGAAGGTGGCCACGCCGGTCACTACCAAGCTCGGCACCTTCCGCGTCCTGACCGGGATCACCAGGGCGGACAGGTGGACCGAACTCCGGGCAGCAGCCCTGTCACTGGTTCTTGAGCGCGCCAAGGAGATTGCCGACGTCGTGGTGGTGGATACCGGGTTCTGCCTCGAGGCCGACGAGGAACTCAGCTTTGACACCATGGCCCCGCGCCGGAACGCTGCCACACTGCGCGGCCTGGAGCTGGCAGACACTGTTTTCGCCGTCGGGGCCGCCGATCCCGTGGGTGTACCCCGGCTGGTCCGCGGGTTGGCGGAGCTCGAACTGGCGGTGCCGCAGGTGTCGCCCGTAGTGGTGCTGAACAAAGTGCGGGCCGCGGCCGTGGGCAGGTCGCCGGAGCGTCAGTTACGGGATGCGTGGGAGCGGTACGGGCCGTCGTCGACCCTCAACGCGTTCCTGCCTGCGGACAACGCCGCAGCCGACGCCGCACTCCTGGCTGGGTCGTTATTGCTCGAAACAGCCCCCGAATCCAAACTCAGGCGGGCAATCGCCGAATTGGTTTGTGCACCCGTCCAGCAATCCGGCAGATCCTCTGTATTTTCTACCACCGCACTGCGCCGGGTAAAGGGTTAGGCTCGCCGTAGGAGCTGCAACGGTGCAGCGTCAATCTTTGTGATGGAGGCGTTTGTTGATGTCGTCTGGATCCAGCGTGGAGGATCAGTCCGTAGCAATTGGAGACCAGGAGGGATTCCTGGCGGACTATTACCAACATCTGGCGGAAGAGGATGCCCGGGGCTACTCCCAAGACGTGCTGGCCAGCCGCGCGGAGACCCACCGGAACGTCGCTGTCAATAGGCGGCCCGGTCAGGCGAACGTTGCCATCGTCAATGAGGAAGACAGCAGCGTCGTTTACGTTGTCACGGACGACATGCCCTTCCTCGTGGACTCGGTCAATGCCGAACTCGTCCGCCAGAGGGCCGCCATCCGCCTCGTCCTGCACCCGCTCTTTGTTGTGACCCGGAACAGGGAAACAGGGGAGCTGGTGAAGGTGGACCGGGTGCCCTCCCACATCGGGATCTCCAGCGGTGACACCGCCGCCATGCCCCTGATGTCCCATCTCATCGCCCAAGGCGAGAACGCGTCCCACATGGAGTCCTGGATCGCGGTGGAGATCAACCGCGTTTCTGACGAGGCGCAGGCGTCGTTGCTGGAGGGCCTGGACCGGGTGCTGGCAGATGTACGTGCCGCCGTCGAAGACTGGCCCAAGATGCGGAACAAGGCCGTGCAGATTGCGGCGAGCCTGGACCAGGTAGCAAATCCGGCGCAGATCGCCGAGCTGCGGCAGGCGAAGGACCTGCTGCGCTGGCTCGACGACGGCAACTTCACGTTCCTGGGATACCGCGAGTACGATCTCCTCAACGTCGACGGCGAGGACTTACTGGAGCTGCGGGAGGACAGCGGGCTTGGCCTGCTTCGTGAAAAGGCCGGTGCCCCGCATCTGCAGCACCTGACTGATGCCGGCCGGAAGAAAGCGCGCGAAAAGCGTGCATTGGTCATCACCAAGGCGAACTCGAGGTCCACTGTCCACCGCCCCGCGTACCTGGACTACATCGGCGTCAAGAGCTTTGACGCTGCGGGCAACGTCAACGGCGAGCGCCGCTTCATTGGCCTGTTCGCCACCAGCGCTTATGCAGGGTCGGTGCGTGACATCCCCATCGTGCGCGAAAAGGTGGACGCGGTGCTGGGCAGCGCCGGGTTCCCCCCGGATTCCCATTCCGGCAAGGACCTTCTGGGCATCTTGGAGACGTACCCGCGCGACGAGCTGTTCCAGATCGAAGTGGTGGACCTGGCGGCGACCGCGGCCGGCATCCAGAGGCTGCAGGAGCGGCGGCGGACCAGGTTGTTCCTCCGCCCGGATATTTACGGCCGCTTTATGTCCGCGGTGATCTACCTGCCGCGGGACCGGTACACCACCAATGTCCGGCTCCGCATCGAGGAGGAACTTCGCTCCACATTCCAGGCGGAGAGCATCGACTACGAGGCCAGGATGACTGAGTCCGCCCTCGCCCGGCTCTTCTACCGGATCCGCCTGCCCAAGGACGCCGACGTCAGCCACGTCAACGCCGAAGAGCTCGAACGCCGGCTGGTCCGCGCCGCCCGCTCCTGGAGCGAAGGCGTTGCTGAAGTCCTGCGTAGCGGTGGAGCCGGCCAGAAGTCAAAGGAACTCGCCGGCATCTGGTCCGAGGCCTTCCCAGCCGGCTACCGCGTGGACTACGAGGTAGAGGACGCGCTGGAGGACATCGCCCGGTTCGAGAAATATGGTGCCGCGGCAGAGCGCGCCGCCGGCGCCCTGCAGGAACGGCCCGGAGTCCACGTCTACCTGCCCAAGGGGGCCGGGGAAGACCTGGAAGAGGATGCCCGCGTCAAGCTGTACATGCTCGAGCCCAAGAGCCTGAGCCAGATCCTGCCCTACTTCCACAACCTGGGACTCGAGGTGCTCGACGAACGGCCCTTCGAAATCGAGACAGCCGACGGCCGCGACTTCTTCCTGTACGACCTCGGACTGAAGTACCCCGCAGGGGTCAATCCGCTCGCCACGGGCGAATTGCTCGCGGACGCGTTCGGAGCCGCGGTCTCCGGCGCGGTCGAGTCGGACAGCCTCGACCGGCTGGTGCTGCGCGAGGGGATGCATTGGCGCCAGATCACGGTGCTGCGGTCTTACGCGCGGTACATGCGGCAAATGGGCAACACCAACTCGACGGGTTTTGTCGCGGACACCCTGCTCGCGAATCCTGACGTCACAAGGGCCCTGACGGCGCTTTTCGCGGCCCGGTTCGATCCGGCCCTCACCGGGGACGAGCGGCCCGCCGCCCAGGGAAAGGCCCGTGCGGAACTTTCGACCGCCATCGAGGAGGTTGCAACGCTCGACGCCGACCGTGTCCTGCGCACGTTCGCCAACCTGATCGAGGCGACGCTGCGCACGAACTACTACCAGTACAAGCCRCACCTGAGCTTCAAGCTTGACCCTGCCACGATTGAGGGGCTGCCGTTTCCGCGGCCGATGTTTGAAATCTGGGTCTACTCCCCGCGGGTTGAGGGTGTGCATCTGCGCTTTGGCAAGGTGGCCCGCGGCGGCCTGCGCTGGTCCGACCGCCGCGAGGACTTCCGGACGGAAATCCTTGGCCTGGTCAAGGCGCAGACCGTCAAGAACGCGGTGATTGTTCCCACCGGCGCCAAGGGCGGCTTCTTTGCCAAGCGGCTCCCGGACCCCACGGCGGACCGGGCAGCCTGGCTGGCCGAGGGCATGGAAAGCTACAAGACGTTCATTCGTGGCCTGCTGGACCTCACCGACAACCTCATGGCCGAAGGCGGGGCGGAAACTGTAGTGCCGCCGTCGGACGTTGTACGGCACGACGACGACGATTCCTACCTTGTGGTGGCGGCGGACAAGGGGACAGCCACGTTCTCGGACATCGCCAACGGGCTGGCCGCGGAGTACGGCTTCTGGCTCGGTGACGCGTTCGCCTCCGGCGGCTCCGTGGGCTACGACCACAAGGCCATGGGCATCACCGCCCGCGGGGCGTGGGAGTCGGTCAAGCGCCACTTCAGCGAGCTGGACGTGGACACCCAGACCCAGAATTTCACCGTCGTGGGCGTGGGTGACATGTCCGGTGACGTGTTCGGCAACGGCATGCTGCTGTCCCGGCACATCCGGCTGCTCGCAGCGTTCGACCACCGGCACATATTCCTTGACCCGGCGCCGGACGCTGAAGCATCGTTTGTGGAACGGGAACGGCTTTTTGAGCTGCCGCGGTCCTCCTGGGACGACTACAACAAGTCCCTCATCAGCGAAGGCGGCGGCGTCTATCCCCGCCAGGTGAAGTCCATTCCGGTGTCGCCGCAGGTCCGGGCCGCTATCGGCCTGCCCGAGGGGACCACCGAAATGAGCCCGCCGGAACTCTTGCGCGCCATCCTGTTGGCACCCGCCGACCTGCTGTACAACGGCGGAATCGGGACCTACGTAAAGGCAAGCACCGAGACCAACGCATCCGTGGGTGACAAAGCCAATGACACCATCCGCGTGGACGGCAAGGACCTGCGGGTCAAGGTGGTGGGCGAAGGCGGCAACCTGGGCATGACGCAGCGCGGCCGCATCGAGGCGGCATTGCAGGGCGTCATCCTGAACACGGATGCCATCGACAACTCTGCGGGCGTTGACTGCTCGGACCATGAGGTCAACATCAAGATCTTCGTGGACCGGATGGTGGCGGCCGGCAAGCTGTCGGCGGAGGAACGCGCAGGATTCCTCGCGTCCATGACCGATGAGGTGGGGCGCCTGGTCCTTGAGGACAACGTGGACCAGAACATCCTGCTCCTGAACGACCGGCAGCGGGTGGCCGAGTGGAGCCCGAGTTATGAGCGCCTGATGGACTGGCTGGAGAAGTCCGCGGACTTGAAGCGTGATCTTGAAGCGCTGCCGAGCACGGAAACCCTGCGCGAGCGGCTGGGCCAGGGCCAGGGGCTGACCTCGCCGGAGCTGTCGGTGTTGGCGGCCTACGCGAAAATTGAGCTGGCTTCGGCGCTGCGTGACAGCAACCTGGCCGATGATCCGTGGTTCCGGGCGACGCTGCGCGCGTATTTCCCGGCGCAGTTGCGGGACCGGTTCGACGCTGAGCTGGACACCCATCCGCTGCGGCGCGAGATCATCGCCACGGTGGTGGCTAACGACATGATCAACATGGGCGGCATCACCTTCGCGTTCCGCACCATGGAGGAAACCTCGGCCACGGAAGTTGCCGTGGCCAAGGCTTTTGTGGCGCTCCGTGAAGTCTTCGAACTGAACGTCATGGTGGACCAGCTGAACAGCTTGCCGGCGTCGTTCCCCACCGAACACTGGAGCGCCGTCCACCTGGACATCCGCCGCATCCTGGACCGGGCGGTCCGCTGGCTGCTGGCCCAAGGTGACAGCTCGCGTCCCATCGCGGAGACCGTCGCCGAGTTCAAGCCGCTCCTGGATCCGATGCGGGGCCGGTTGCTGGACTACCTCCGCGGCGATGACCGCGATCGGGTGGCGGGTTGGCTGGAGAAGGCGCGCGGATGGGAACTTCCGGAAGACCTTGCGGTGCGGTGGGCTGAGCTGTTTGAAAGCTTCGTCCTGCTGGACATCGCCAAGATCGTGCACGCCCGAAAGGAACCGGTGGAGGAGATCGCGTCGGTTTATTACACGGTGTTCAACCGGTTCCACGCCGACGCGCTCTTGGAACGGATCACCAAGCTGCCGCGCCAGGACCGCTGGCAGGCGTTGGCGCGCGCAGCGCTGCGCGATGACCTGTATTCCACCGTTACGGACATGACGACGGCAGTGCTTGAGTCGACGGGGTCCGGGGACTCCGCTGAGAACCGGCTGAAGGAATGGGAAGGCCAGAATGCCGAGCAGTTGGGTAGGGCGAAGAGCATGTTCGATGAGGTCAACGCGCTTGAGGCCGACGACATGGCCTCACTGTCGGTAGCATTGAGGCTCTTGAGGTCAATCGTCCGACGCTAGGGATCCTGGCGTCGCAACTGGAGGTGCAGTGGCAATCTTTACGGACCCCATCAGGGAACATGCTGATTTCGGGCCGGGCGATGCCGAATGGCTGCACCTCCTGGTGGGTGACTGGCAGATGGTTGCGGACCTGGCGTTCGCGGACCTGGCGTTGTGGTTCCCGCACCCGGACCACGGCTATGTTGCGCTGGCCCATGTGCGGCCCTCAACCACGCACACGGTCTTCCACGGTGACTTTGTAGGGGAGCCGATCCGGGCCGACCTCCAGCCGCTGGTGGACAAGGCCTGGGCGAGCCGGGCCATCGAACGGTCCAGCGAGACCAACTGGAGCTCGGACATGGCGTTGCGGGTGGAGGCTGTGCCGATGGTCCGCAACGGCAGGACCCTGGCTGTGGTGACCACTCACATGGACCTGTCCAGTTCCCGGATGCCTTCCCGCCTGGAGCTCACGTACCGGCAGTGTGCCTATGACCTTCTCCGCATGGGAACGCTGGGGCTGTGGCCGGACTTCGCGTCACCCACGGGCTCGCGCCGCGGTGCTCCGCGTGTGGGGGACGGGCTCATCAGGCTTGATGCCGAGGGGATTGTGCAGTACGCAAGTCCCAACGGCGTATCGGCTTTCCGGCGGCTCGGCGACGGCGAGTCGCTGGAAGGACGGTCGCTGGCCGAAGTGACCGCCAGCCTGCTGAAGGACCGGCGCATGGTGGATGAGACGCTGCCGCTGGTGGTCACCGGGCGGATGCCGTGGCGCAGTGAGATTGAATCCCGTGGTGTGAGCCTGTCCCTGCGGGCCATTCCGCTTCGCGATGAGCAGCAGCGCTTTGGCGCGCTGGTGTTGTGCCGGGACGTTTCGGAACTGCGGCGCCGGGAGATGGAGCTTGTCACCAAGGACGCCACCATTCGCGAGATCCACCACCGGGTGAAGAACAACCTGCAGACCGTTGCCGCCCTGCTTCGCATGCAGTCCCGGCGGATGGTCAGCGACGAAGCCAAACAGGGGCTGGAGCAGGCGATGCGCCGTGTGGCTACCATCGCCCTGGTTCATGAGACCCTGTCCCAGGGCCTGGCGCAAAGCGTGGACTTTGATGAACTCATCGGCCGCCAGTTCAGGCTGTCCGCCGAAGTCGCGTCGCCCTCCCAGCAGGTCAAGACCGAGCGTTCCGGGCTCTTCGGTGAACTGCCCAGCGACTTCGCCACCCCGCTGGCACTGGTGATCAACGAATTGGTGACCAACGCCGTCGAGCATGGTCTGGAGGGACGCACGGGAACTGTGTGGCTCATTGCGGACCGTTCCGAGGAGGAAGACGGTGAGGAGCTGCTGACTGTGACCATCGCCGATGACGGCGTGGGGCTGCCGGATACGCCGCACGTTGAGGGTCTGGGGCTGCAGATCGTCCGGACGCTCGTCACCAGTGAGCTGGGCGGCAGCATCCAGTGGCAACCCCGTGAGGGCGGCGGGACGGCCGTCCAGATCCGGCTGAGCCTGGCGGCAAGGTAACCCCGGCCGCAAACAGTTCACCAAGCGAGAGGCGGGCCCGAATATCGGGCCCGCCTCTCGTGCATTTCCTGCGCTTGCTGTGGTTGTTAGCCTGCCGGGTTACTCATCCGGTAGAGGAACGCTGCCATCTGGTCACGGTTGATCTGGTCGGCCGGACGGAAGGTCTTTGTTCCGTTCGCTTCAGTCCATCCTTCGGAGATCCCCTTGGCCGCCAGCCATGAAATCTGCCGGTAGAAGGGGTGGTTCGTGGCCACGTCCGCGAACGGTGAGACCGCAGGGGGCGTGTACTGGGCGTCAGTGGTGCCGCTCATCCGGTACAGGAACGCTGCCATCTGGTCACGGTTGATCTGCTCCGCCGGACGGAAGGTCTTTGTTCCGTTCGCTTCAGTCCATCCTTCGGAGATCCCCTTGGCCGCCAGCCACGAAATCTGCCGATAGAAGGGGTGGTTCGTGGCCACGTCCGCGAACGGTGAGACCGCAGGCGGCGTGTACTGGGCGTCAGTGGTGCCGCTCATCCGGTAGAGGAACGCTGCCATCTGGTCACGGTTGATCTGCTCCGCCGGACGGAAAGTCACCGATCCGTTCGGCTCAGTCCAGCCCTGGGAGATCTTTTTATCCCACAGCCAAGCAATCTGCGTGTAGAAGGTGTGAGTCGTGGAAACATCCGCAAACGGCGAAACCGTAGGCGGAATGTAGCCCCCCGGAGCCAGCATCTGCACGTTGTCCACGTAGGCGGTGATGCCGGTGCCGTTCACAATGACCTGCAGGCTCGCCGAGGCCACAGTGGCGGAGGTGGGCGTGTAGGCGAAGTTCATCGATTCCACCCACCTGGCGTTCTCCGTCTTGTAGAGCTTGCCGGAGATCCAGGTTCCGGCGGCGTTGTACTCGTCGACGTAAAACCCCACGTCGCCGGTCGTGATCGCCGCCACGTTGAGGAAGGCCTTGAACAGGTAGGTCGTTGCCGGCGTCACGGGAACCTTCGGTGAGAACAGGTGCGTCAGGGGGGCCGCACCTGAGACGAGCTTCACGGAATTGGTCGCATCCGGGAAGCTGCCGTTGTTGCCCGCATCGGCCGTGATGGTCGCCGGAGCATCAGTGCTCCAGCCGTCCCCGAGGCCGTTGTTGAAGGTCGGATTCGGCATCAGGTTCGGCGTCCCCGTCACGAGGCCTTTGCTGATGTTGACGTTTTTGATCTGACCGGCAGCCACTTTGGTCTGCACGTACGCGGCGAGCTGGTCGAGCTCGGCGGTGCCGTACTCGTAGTCGTCCGGGACCTGGCTCGGCGTCGGCCTGATGTCGTGGAAGGTGAACACGGCCCAGGTTTTGTTCGCTATCGCCTCGTCGACCTTCAATTTCAGGGTGGCGACCGTGGTGGTCACCTCCTGGGCGGGCGTGTTGTGCAGCAGGAGATCGCCGAGCGGCCAGGGGTTGTTGCCAACGTCGGCGAAGCCGCGCATCGAGGTGTAGTACTTGGCCACCTGGGCGACCGTCGACATGTCGTAGTCGCCATACGGCGCGGCGAACGCTGTCGGGTTGAAGCCGTTGGCTACCAGCGCGGCTTTACTGTTGGCCAGCTCGGCGTCCACCTGGGCGGCCGTCAGCTTGGTGGCCTGGCAGTCGCCTCCGACGCTCACGAGGCACTGATGGTCTACGGTATGGGACCCGATTTCCCAGCCGTAGGTGTTCTGCAGCTGCGTAATCTGGGCCCACGTCATGTAAGGCACATCAGGGTTGGCCCGGCACGTGTTCGGCGCGGTTGTCATGCCGACGCAGCCGGTGGGGACGTAGCTGGTGCCGGTTAGCCCGTACTTCTGAAGTACAGGTGCCGCCTGCGTGATCGCGCTCGCCTGTGCGTCGTCGAAGGTGAAGGACACCAGCGGCTGCGGCGCAGGGTTGTCCATCGCGGCGTTCGCCACCCCGGGCGTCAGCAGGGCGGCGGACAGCGCCGCCACGGCCAACCCGACGGTCACAAGCTTGGCGCGCGCCCGCGGCAAGCCGGATCTGGTTCTGGTCATGAGTACTTCCGTTCTGTTCGGATGGTTGACAGCGCCGGGTTGCACCGCCGTGTAGTGATCGCAGGCCCTGCAGAAGCTCGAACATCTGAGCGGCCGGCATGACTTGGATGCCGCTTTGGTCGATGAGCTGCAGCTGGGCGCCGAGGGCGTCGCTGGTGATGGTGATCCGGTCCGCCGCGATGGTGTGCTCCTGGGTGCCGATCGAGTCGGGAGTCGCGATCCGGTGGTAGACGAGGACGAGCCAGCCCTTCACACCCGACGTCCCGGGGAAGGCGTCCGCGGGCGGGGAGTGGGCAGCACGCCTGATTGGCTGGGGGAATTTGCAGAGCGTCCCGCCGCCTGAAATGCAGCCCCAAGGGATGTCGATGATCCGGCGTTTGGATAAAGTGCCTCCGCGGTGAGGCAGCAAATTATCGGGAAAGTGCAGCGGCCTGCAGCCGCCCAGGTCGGGCGCGGTTTGCGGGACCCTGTTGCGCCGGACTCCGATTATCCCCACGATGCTCTCCATTCCCCCATCGACTGCTTTGGTGCTTCTCGCGGCGGGACCAAGCTACGGTGCGATGCTGGATGATCCGGCGTAGGTAACCAGAGTGACATGGCGAAAATCGCCCATCAAGGCGCGGGGCTACTCAAATGTTGCATGCATGGAAAGACAAGTAGCAGAACAAAGAGGGCGCGTAGAAGCTAACCCTGTGCCTGAGTACTTACAAAGGGAACCAAGTAGTTAAAGGGAGTGGAGTTACGGATGGGCGGGTAGTGCACGGACATACCCAGTTGGTGGGTGAACCTTTGCAGGGGGGTGACTCCGGATGGCTAACTCAACCGGGCACAAACCAACTTCTCTTCCATCGGACCTTCACCTCCAGGCAAATGCCCATGCTGGAAGTCCAACGGCGATGGCCGCGACCAGAAGGGTCGCGGCCATCGCTTTGTGCAAATCGTCTGCTCTGTTGTGTGGGTGCCGTTGTGTTGGCGCCGCGGGCTTTGTGCTTAGGAAGCGCGGCGGGCCCTGGCGGCGCGGCGCTTGAGGGCGCGGCGCTCGTCTTCGCTCATGCCGCCCCAGACGCCGGCGTCCTGGCCGGATTCGAGGGCCCACTGGAGGCAGGTGTCAACCACAGGGCAGCGGCGGCAAACGCTTTTTGCTTCCTCGATCTGGAGGAGGGCTGGCCCTGTATTTCCAACGGGGAAAAACAGTTCCGGGTCCTTGTCGAGGCACGCCGCGCGGTTACGCCAATCCATGCTGATCAGTTGCTCCAATTCTGGGAAAAGCCGTTTGTGAAATTATTCACTAGGGGCTACAAAGGAAAAGGGCCCTGCGGGGCCCCATCGGTCATCTTCATCAAGATTGTCATGTTAACGCTGTGTAAACAAGGGGTAATACAGCTTGAAATCCCCGGATTCCTGAGCGATACATCACATCCGTGTTGCCGACCCCCACCACTGTCCGACTATGTCCGGTAGGGTGCCAGTGTGTCAAGAGCCCCCCAAAACCCCTCAGATCCGCTGCCCGAACCTGACCACGGGACTCAGATGCGGCCGCGCGGAATCCTCGTGATCGCGTTGATCGTCGCTGCTGAGGCCACAGCCCTTTTGGTTGCCGCCGGCTGGTACGGCTTCGAGCTCGTGACCGGAGCGCCTGTGCTTTCCTTCTGGGGCGCTGTTTTCACCTTGGGCCTGTTGTTGGCGTTCTCTGCCTGGCTCTATTCAGTGGGGCACTTCCTTTTCCGGGGGCGCCGGTGGACGAGGTCTGCCGCGCTGGTGGCCCAGCTGTTTGTCCTCACCATCGGCTTTCCCACGCTCACGGCCGGCGTGGTGCTGGCCGGGCTGGCCATGCTGCTGCCGGCATTCACAGCCCTGGTGCTTCTTTTCGATAAGCGCGTTATCAGCTATGCCTCCCGGACCGGCGGGCTGCCCCGGGCACTCTAAAGCTGGGCGGACTTGGCGGAAGCACTAGGCGGCGAGTCCTTGCATTTTCTCGTCCGCTGGTACCCAACCCAACTGGACAGCCAGGGCGCGGCCGTTCCGGACCACGATGCTCCGCCCCGGTGGAGGGTTCGCTTCGGCCTCAAACCGCACCCCGAAGAGATCGCCGTCCAAGAACGTCCGAGGGCCGATCAATACGCCGGCGCCCAGGTTGCGCGCCTGGAGCGCGAGCGGAACCCGCTGGGACAGGGCCGGACTGAAGCCGGCAGTCATGACCACAGTGATTCCGAGGGCATTGAGCTCGACGAGGTGGCGGTTCACGTCGTACGGCAAAAGGTCTGCATCGTCCACCAGGGCCACGGACCCCTTGGCGATAGTGCCGGTGGATGCCCGGTTGAGGATTTCGGACCAGTAGGCCGTTGGTTCGATCTCCGGTTCGGGCCTTAGCCATGGTCCTGCATGGGGGTTGACACGCGGCAACAGCCGGAGAAACGATGATTTCCCCGACGACGGGCCGCCCAACACAACCAGAACCGCACCTCTTGGTACGCGGACGGAGACCGGTTCAAGTTCGTCGCCGCCGACGCCTACCCGAAGGAGGCAGGGCGTGTGTCCTGCCTTGGCCCGTATTTCATCCGGCATACGGGCGGGTGTGCCGTCGAGGCGTGGTGTCTCAGTCTTAGCGAGGATCCGGGACGCCGGGACCATGGAAGGCAGAGGCTCAATGCGGAAGGGCAGGTTTGCTGGAGTCATCGTTGTGAGAGTCGTCTTCCACGGCGGACTTGGCGCCGTACCGTCAGCACCGGGTGGATGGGGAGTGTAGAACTGGCAGACAGCTGTTTTCCCGGCCGACAGTGCGCCCATGGCCACGCCCCGACCCGCCACGGATGCAGTCGGAGGAAGTTTCGGCCAGGCAATCCGGCTCTCTTCGCTTGAACCGGTGGGAAAATACACACGGTTGGGTATGGCGGCGAAGAACCTGGCAGTGACCATTTCCCGTTGGCCGGAGATGATCACACTGATACCGGCCCTGCCGCCGTCACGGATCAGGTCGTGGACCAGGTCCTCAGCCCAGGCAAGCGGCCCCGACCGAAAAGCCGAGGCCCAGGAACCCCAACCGGCAATCACCAGCGCGAGCGGCGTGGCATCGCTGGCGGGATCGGCCAGCCGACGCGATTGCTCCTGTGTGAGCCGCTCCAGAATGCGGACTGCCCGCCGAAGCTCGTGCAGCCCGGCCCTGGCACCCACCCGGCCGTGCGAGGCCAACCCGGCGAATGAGCTGTCCGGATCCAGGATGTACAAGTGCGATTCGTGTCTGTGGGAGGCGAGACGGCGAACCGCCAGCCGGATCGCCTCAGTTACGCCTGATTCCGGTACGCCCGCGAACGCCAAATGTCCGTGCGCCGCGGGTTCCCAGATGAGTGGCGCCGTTCTCTGTTCCGAGGGCAGGTCCATCAGTCCGAGCCTGACGGTCCAGCTGTCACCATTTGGCACGGCGGATGGTTCGGGCAGCACGCCAGGGAGCGGGGGAGCAACCGGCTTCCGGAGAGGACCGCCGCTCATGGCCTCCCATAACCCGGACATGGAAGCGATCAACGGCGTGGTCGCCTGGGCGGGTGTCGGTTCGGCGCCTTCGCCTGCTGGTTCATCTCCAGCGGGCGGGGTGTCGATGTGGTCGGATGCCAGGTGTACGGAGAGCCCGGTTGGTTCGGACGCAATAGCCCCGGCAGTCAGTGAACCGGCTTGGAACTCCACCGGAGCTTCAGTACCACGCACAAGGTAGGCGCGGCCCGGCATGTCTATGCTGATCCCGGCGGCGGCTTTCGAATTGATGATGTCCGTTGACTCCACTTCGGATTGGACCCGCAGTGCGATGCTTGTGGTCACGTTTGCGCGGATGTCCGCCGTCAATGCGCCTTGCGGCCTTTGTGTGGCCATGATCAGGTGTATCCCGAGCGAACGGCCGATGGCTGCGATTCGCATGAGTTCGCGGAGTGCTTCCGGGGCGTCTTCGACGAGCATGCGGAACTCGTCGATGACAATCACGAGGTGGGGGAGCGGTGAGGCGAGGCCCGCCGGAGTCGCCCGGTAGGACGCTAGGTCGGGGGTTTGCACTGCTGCCAGGGCCTCTTCCCGGAATCTGATTTCGGCGCGAAGCGACTGCAAATACCGTTCCAGTTCATGGCTGCTGAGATCGGTAAGCACGCCTACGCAGTGCGGAAGTCCCGTCAGGGGCCCCAGGCCCGAGCCTCCCTTGAAGTCCACAAAAAGGAAGTTGATGCGATCCGGCGGGTAGCTGAGAGCCAAGGCAACAGTCAGGCTACGGAGGAACTCAGATTTTCCCGAGCCCGTCGTACCGGCAACCAATAGATGCGGTCCGTCGGCTTGGACGTCCAGCATCTGCGGGCCCGCCGCACCCAACCCGACCGGAACGGCCAATCCGGGCTGCCTGCTGTTTACTTTCCACCGTCTGGTTATTTCGGGGGTGGGGGCCGGGAGAAGATCCATGAGCCGGCAAGAAGGTGGGATGCTTCCACTGGCCGCGCCGGTCTTGCAGGGATCCCTGGCCAAGCGGCGGCAAAACCCGTCGAAGACGACTGCGGGCGCCAGATCCGCCAGGAAGCGGATGCTTTCGGTTCCTGTACTGAACACGGAGCTGCGTTCATCGAGCTCGACGTCCGCACTGAGCGGGGTTTCGCCCTCGCTGGGGAAGTGGATGACCTGCCACTGATGTTCGAGAGCCTTTTCGATGATTGCGGGCGTGTTCTCTGCGCCGTCCAAAAGCATCAACACGCCATGCCCGCGTGAGGGCCCGAAGCCGCGTTTCAGCAGGTCCTGGACGGCGCCAGGACGGCTGGACAGGGTGACGCCTTCCAGGAAACGGGCGGCGAGGGGCAGCTGATCAACCTTTCCGTGGACCACCACACGGGTATCGCGACCCAGTGGGTAGCCGGCGAATTGCATCAGGAGTGAACGCACCAGTCCCTCCGCCGCGTCGCGCGGTCCACGGATGCTGGTGAGAGGACGTGCGGGGTCGAGGGTGACCGGCAGCATCCCGCCTGGTGGGACGGCCAGGCCCGGATCGGGCGGCTCGAATGTGAGGTTGGCTGGTTGAGTAGTTTGGCCCAGGCGCAGCCAGATACCGTTGCCCGTGTCGGGGGCAGTCCGGTTCCTCTCTGTGGCACCGCCGATGGCAAGGGCGGACAGCGGCGGCGCGGCCCGCCGTCGTCGGATCCGATCTTTGACCACAGCGGCATGGACGGCCGCCGCCAGTTCGCGGCGTTGCCGACGCCCGCCGATTACTGGCACAAGGATGGAGATCGCCGACACCGCGGTGAAGGCCAGGAACATCCACATTCCAGTGACGACTGCAAGGCCCACGCCAATGACTACCGGCAGAACAGCGGTCAGGAGTAGCGCCGCCCGGTTCGAGGGATCGTCGCGCCGCCTGACGACCAACGGCTCGTGGACATCGGTGCCTGCTTGGTCCAATTGGTTGTCGGGCTGCTCCAGGAAGACGAGTGACATGGTTGAGTTGCCGCAGCTAATCGTGGAACTGGTCGTGACGACGGCGTTCCGCTGGCGCTCGCCGTCCACTTCGGTGCCGTTGGCGCTGGCGAGGTCCTCAATTGTGATGGCTGTCTCGGTGACCACCAGGCGTGCGTGGGCCCGCGACAGATCGGCGTCGGGGATGACGATCTCGGCATTATTGCGGCCTATGAGGTAGGTGCCCCGCCGGAGGGGAATCACCAGGCCAGCCCCCGGGCCGCTATGCACGGCGAGTGCCAGGGAGGCGGGTGGTTCGGGCGTGCGCTGCCTGGACCGGCGGGCAGTCATGTTCGCCGCATCGACGAGGACGGCCCCGGTGACTAGCGGAGGCTGCCCGAGAGTGAGTGAACTCACGCCGCGCCCCTCGACGGACACTTGGCCGGTACCGAACCTGGCGGCCAGCACCTGTTGCAGGGCGGCACCTGCGGCACCGACCGGACCCTCGATGGTCAGCTCCACGGGCGGTTCCTGCATGGTTGCGCACGGGCTCCGAACGAGCGTGCAGTGCAGCAGCATGATTGAGGTTCCTAACAGTCAGCTTCCTTCCACGCTAGCCATCAGGCCGGCATGTGTCGCGGGGTGGGTTGCCGTATGTGGAAAAGCGCAGGTGCTTCCTCGGAGCCTGTCCACAGCCGGCACGCCTCGGTTAGGATCAGTGGCACTGCGCCTCACGCCTACGCCGAGCCGCCTCAGCCGAAGGAGCGATCCCCGTGATTTCAGTGGAATCCAGCGCCGATGTTTCAGCAGACTCGGACATTGGCCAGGGGTCGAGAGTCTGGCATCTGGCGCAGGTCCGGGAGGGCGCCGCTCTGGGGGAGAACTGCGTCATTGGCCGCGGCGCGTACATCGGTCCCGGCGTGCAGTTGGGAAACAACTGCAAAGTGCAGAACTATGCCCTGGTTTACGAGCCGGCAGTCCTTGGCGACGGAGTCTTCATCGGCCCCGCCGTCGTACTAACGAACGACGTGTTTCCCCGGGCGGTCAACTCCGACGGGACGCTCAAGACGGAGGACGACTGGGACAAGGTGGGCGTCACCATCAAGGCTGGAGCAGCCATCGGCGCCCGCGCCGTGTGCATTGCGCCGGTGACCATCGGCTCCTGGGCAACGATAGCCGCAGGGGCCGTGGTGACGCGCGATGTGCCGGACTTCGCACTGGTGGCAGGTGTCCCCGCCAAACGCATCGGCTGGGTGGGCAAAGCAGGACTACCGCTGCGGGAAGACAACGGGTCGTGGCTCTGCCCGCACACGGGTAGCCGCTACGAGGAGCACGACGGCGGGCTCCGCGAGGTAGGCGTTTGACGGTGGTTTAGTGCTTGCCGGGTGAGGTACCTGACTCTCCGGATTAGTAGGTCACGATGGGGTCTCGGGTACGCTGGTTCAGCAGACGAAGCCGAACATTGCGCTGCCCGCTTTCGAACCAGGAGATTTTGTGACCGCTGACCTCGTCATCGTAGGGTCTGGCTTTTTTGGCCTGACAATCGCAGAACAGGCCGCCACCGAGCTCGGCTTGAAGGTGGTTGTTCTCGACCGCCGGCACCACATCGGTGGCAATGCCTACAGCGAGAAGGAAGCGCAGACGGGGATCGAAGTGCACCGCTATGGCGCGCACCTGTTCCACACTTCCAACGAACGTGTGTGGGAGTACGTCAACCGTTTCACAACCTTCACGAACTACGTCCACAAGGTCTATGGCGTGCACAAAGGTGAGGTTTACTCCCTGCCCATCAACTTGGCCACGATCAACCAGTTCTTCCGTGCGAACCTGACGCCGGGCCAGGCGCAGGAGCTGATCCAGGAGCAGGCGGGCGAGCTCGCTGGAACCGATCCGCAGAACCTGAACGACAAGGGCATCCAGCTGATTGGCCGGCCGCTTTACGAAGCGTTCATCAAGCACTACACGGGCAAGCAGTGGCAGACCGATCCCAAGGATCTGCCTGCAGGCGTCATCTCCCGCCTCCCGGTGCGCTACAACTACGACAACCGGTACTTCAACGACAAGTACGAGGGCCTGCCCACCAACGGCTACACGGCCTGGATCGAAAAGATGGCGGAACACCCGAACATCGAAGTGCGGCTGAACACGGACTTCTTCGACGAGTCGCACGAGTACAGCAAGAACAAAGTCGTTGGTAACATTCCCGTGATCTACACCGGCCCCGTTGACCGCTACTTCGACTTCGCCGAAGGCGACCTTTCGTGGCGGACCATCGATTTCGAAGAGGAAGTTCTCGACGTCGGCGACTTCCAGGGGACGTCGGTGGTCAACTACAACGACGCCGATGTGGCCTACACGCGCATCATAGAACCGCGCCACTTCCACCCTGAGCGCGAGTACCAGACCGAAAAGACCGTCGTCATGCGGGAATTCTCGCGTGCCGCCGAAAAGGGCGACGAGCCTTACTACCCGATCAACACTGCCGCTGACAGGGAGCGGCTGCTCAAGTACCGTGACCTGGCTGCCGCCGAGAAGGACGTCCTGTTTGGCGGCCGTCTCGGCACCTACAAGTACCTTGACATGCACATGGCCATCGGCTCTGCCCTGACGATGTTCGACAACAAAATCCGCCCGCACTTCGAGGGCGGCGCCAAGATTGAAAGCGGAGGCGTAGACGCATGAGCGGTGAGTTGCTTGCTGCTCCCGACAACGGCGGCGGACTTCTAGACGTCATTCGACGCCGGGGTTTGCTGCGCCTCATCGTTCGTAAAGAACTCAAGGTAAGGTACCGGAGTTCCTTTTTGGGCCTTCTGTGGTCCTACGTCCGCCCTGCCGTGCAGTTTGTGGTTTTTTACTTTGCATTGGGAGTTTTCCTGGGGCTCAACAAACAACCGAATTTCGTTATATATATGTTCTCCGGAATCATCCTGGTGAATTTTTTCTCCGAAGCGTTCGGTCAGGCCACCCGTTCTGTTGTTGCTAACGGCGCGCTTGTAAAGAAGATATATCTTCCTCGCGAGCTATTTCCGGTTGCATCGGTGTGGGTAGCCATCGTGCATTTCTTCCCACAATTCTTGATTTTGCTCGGGGCCTGCTTCTTCTTTGGCTGGACTCCCAGCGTGAACCAACTGATCGGGGCCGCAGGTGCGTTCGTTATAGTCACTATTCTGTCGCTGGGTCTCGGGCTCCTTTTTGGTGCCGCGAACGTGATGTTCCGTGATTCCGAGAACATCGTCGACCTCTTTTTGATGATGGCCACTTGGCTGTCCCCTGTGCTATACGCCTGGTACCTGGTCCGAGACACGCTTGGTGAAACGTTCTACTTCTTTTACCAGCTGAATCCGATGACGATTGCGGTTGAACTTTTTCATGCTGCTTTCTGGTCACCAACAGCTGCCGTGAAGTTGGCGCCGGAGGGTGCCCGCCTGCCGGACAATCTTTTGTCCATCTGGCTGCCGGTGGGCTTGATTATTTCGTTTTTGTTCCTGGCGCTGGGGCAGTCAGTGTTCCGTCGCCTTGAGGGCAGATTTGCGCAGGAGTTGTGATGCCAGAAGCTATTGTCGTCGAGAATGTTTCGAAGCGGTTCAACCTCCGGCACACGCGTTCCCTAAAGGAAACCGTTGTATGGCTTTTCAAGGGCCGCCGCGGCGACCTATCGTCAACATTTATGGCGCTTGATGGAGTCGATGTAACGGTGGACACCGGGGAGTCCGTGGCCTTGCTCGGGTTTAATGGATCAGGCAAGTCGACGTTGCTGAAACTTATTTCCGGGGTGATGAGTTCTGACACTGGCAGTATCCGCACCCGGGGAAAAGTTGCAGGCCTCATCGAGGTCGGCGCCGGGTTCCACCCGGATCTTACGGGACGGGAAAACGTCTACCTCAACGGCGTGATCCTGGGAATGACCGAACAGGAAACGGCGGACAGGTTCGATGAGATCGTCGCCTTCTCTGAGATCGGTAAGTTCATCGACACCGAAGTTAAGTTTTACTCATCCGGAATGTTTCTCCGTCTGGCCTTCTCTGTCGCGGTACACACCAAACCTGACGTCTTCCTGATCGATGAGATCCTCTCGGTCGGTGACGAGCCTTTCCAGAAGAAGTGCTTGGCGCGGATCCAGGAACTTCGGGAGACGGGAACCACTTTGGTAGTCGTCAGCCACGATTTGGACATGGTGAGCAAGGTCTGTGACCGTGGGGTGGTGCTCCAAAAGGGCATCAAAATTGCCGATGGCCCCATCGAAGATGCGGTCCGCCTCTTGCGAGAAGGCTAAAGGAAACAGCACATGAACGTGATTGCAACGGGGGATCCTCATGAATAATGCCCATAAGCTCTTTGAGATAGTCGACGACGGCGGCTCTGGACTGGCAGGTCTGGAAAGCCGCCTCTCAGACAGGGAACTCGGACTGCTCGTTGGCGGATTGAACTACCACTCGCTGATCCAGCCGGGCCGTGAATTCAGGGTCATAGTCCTCCGTGCACCGGACGGTGAGTTCCCGCGCCTGACCGGAAATGCGTGCCACACACACGAATGGGAGCCCAACCGCACCGTCGTTTGCGCAGTAGGCATCAAGAGCACGGTTTCAGCCGTGGCGACCATCGATTCGCCTATCATTCCCTTGGTCTTGGATTTAGGTGGAGAACGTGCTGAGGGCGGAGAAAACTTCTACGACCGTCCGGGCCGGAAAGCCAAAGTGCTGCGCGTTGCCCGATTTGGTGCACCAATCGCTTTCGATGCCTTGCGCCAGGGACTCACTGATTACTATGAAAAGCGCGTCACCCCTTACCGCCGGCCGCACCGCATGGCTCCCCCTGAATCGACCGCGCCTCTGCTCGGCCAGTCTCACCAGGGTCAGCCTGCAATCCTCTTTGGGCTGCACTGGCTCGAAATGGGAGGTGCAGAACGATGGGCCATCGAAACGATTGCCCTGGCCCGCGAGGCCGGCTTCCTCCCGATTGTTTTGACCGACCGGGAGTCAGCCCACCCCTGGATCACTCGGCCCGAATTGGACGGGGCGCTTGTCCTGCCAATGGACCTGCCCATTTCCGTCGAGGAAGAGTCTGCTTTGTTGGTGGCACTGCTGACGAAGTTCTCCGTTCAGGGCATCCATGTCCACCACAACGGCTGGTTGTATCACCGCCTTCCATGGTTCAAAGCCATGGATCCTCGGATCAGGACGGTCGACTCACTACACATCATCGAGTGGCGGACCGGCGGATTCGTTGAGCTAGCGGTGAAGCTGTCCAACGCTATAGACATGCACCACGTCATCTCACCACAGCTGAGAGACTATATGGTCTTGCAACGCGATGTCCCCAGGGAAAAGGTTTCCCTGGCTCCGCTTTATGGCCTGAATCATGTCGCCGCGGCCTCGAAAGTTGAGAAGGAGCCAGGACGTCCTTTCACCGTGTCTTTCGTCGGTCGACTCAGCCAGCAGAAGCGCCCGTATCTTTTTCTGCGCTACGCTGCCCAGCTGATGCGTTCCGCGGAGCAGGATGTCAGCTTCATCCTCCACGGCTCAGGCACGCTGGAAAAAGAGACAGCACAACTGGTCGCGAAATATGGGCTGACGGACCACATCGAACTACGCCAGCCACCGCATTCCGTAGACGAAACGCTCGCCGAATCGGACCTTCTGGTCATTTCGTCGGACAACGAGGGACTCACCCTGACAACGTTTGAGGCAACCGCCCACGACGTAGCGGTCCTCTCCACTGACGTCGGTTCTCAAGCTTCCTTGGTGTCCGCCCAGGCGCTGGTGCCGAGACAACCGCTGGCGTTTATCAAGGCAGCCGTGGAGCGCACGATGGCGATCATGGCTTCGGAGGAATTACGCGAACAGATCGTCGAAGAACAAAGGCAGAAGATCGCTGCGCTGAAGGAACTTCCCGACGCACGGATTTGGACAACAGAACTTTACGAAGGATGGAAAGCATGACCGACCAGGTCGCAGCCGTAGTAGTCACCTTTAACCGAGTTGACAAGCTCGGACGGGTGCTCGACTCAATCCTGGCCCAGACGCGGCCCGTGGACCGGCTCATCGTCATCGACAACGCCAGCACGGACTCAACCCCGCAGCTGCTGTCGGTTTACCACGACGATCCCCGCGTGGAAATAGTCCGTCTGGATTCCAACACGGGCGGTGCTGGAGGATTCGCTGCCGGGATGGAGCGCGCCTACGAGCGGGGCGCCGACTGGGTGTGGATCATGGATGATGACTGCTACACCGATGAGAAAGCCCTGGAAAGACTGCTGGCAGGCCATGCAGACGCCGAGAAAGAACTCGATCGTAAAGTACCTTACAGCTGTTCCCTCGTCCGCTACACCGACGGCTCGATCTGCGAGATGAACAACGCCGGCGCGACCTGGGACTGGGGCCGCCTGATCGCCAAAGACCAGAAGGCTGTGCTGGTCACCAACTGTTCCTTTGTTTCAGTTCTTATTCCGCGCCGTTCCATCGCAAAATATGGCTTGCCCTTGGTTGAGTACTTCATCTGGTTCGATGACATGGAGTACACCCTCAGGATCAGCGCCGAGGGACCCGGAGTTCAGATTCTCGACAGCGTTGTGACTCACGATATGCCGACAAACCGCGGCGTGAACTTTGGGGACCTGAATGCGGCGAATGCCTGGAAGTTCTTCTATGGAGCTCGGAACGAGTCATCGTACCGCTGGCACCACGATGACAAGCTGGCTTGGGTGAGGTTCGTGGTCACAACGTTTGCATGGATGCTTAAGGGCGGGGTAGGGCGCCGCCTGCAGCTTAGTGTTGCCAAGCAGGTCCTTGCTGGGATCAGGTTTGACCCCAAGCCTCAAATGGCGCGCACCGTGCGCTGAAGGCTATGAAGGCATAACAAAAGGGGCACCGACAGGGCCCCTTTTGTTATGCCTTCGTTTAGCGGACGGGATACAAAACCAGCGCCTCGGTCCGCTTGTTTGCCGCCAACCGGATCGCAGTTGTCTCAAAGTCGGGCGAACCGGTCGGTTCCGGAAGTTCCAAGTCTCCGCTCGCAGCCGTGTAGGTCCAACCGGATCCGAGATCCAGCAGGGAGCGGTGCTTAATGTCGTAGTATTCGTCACGAATGCCGATGGCGACGCCTTTGGCACCCGCGGCCGCAGCAACCATGTGCGGATGAAACCTGGAGGTGTACCAGTGCTGTCCACGGCGTACCGGTAGCCCGTCGCTCCAGACCTGGGTAAAGGGTATGAAGTTCTCCTCGGGAATTATTCCTTCAAGGGCATCGAACATTCGACGGTCGGACCCTGGAATCGCTTCAGCGTAGCCCACAGAGAGACCCTTTGCGAGCGAGTTCTCGACTACGGCCCGCAGTTTCTCCCTGAGCCGGGAAAACGTTGGTTCATCGGTCATGTCGCTCTGGATGCACAGCATTACGTCCTTGGCACGGGACTGAACGCCTGGAGAGTTAGTACTACGGTGCAGCTCATTGAGGATGCCGAGGAATGCATCGTCTAATCCTGTTTCGAGACCAAGAAATTCCGCGCTGGCGTCGTCGCGGACGCTTACTTCCGAGAAGTCACCGAACGTCTTTGCTAATTGGTCCGCGTTCTCGGGCGGGGGCATCAGCCCTAGCCCGGAACCTGCGAGCCTGCAGCCGTTAAGCCGTTGTGCGGCCGCCATTCCCGCGACCAGCCCCACGTGGTCCGGCCAGACCCCATTCACATAGCCTCCGCCCAGGAGATGAATCGAGTCCGCTTGCCCCAACCTCATGAGCCCGACGTCAAACATAGGCGTGCCGCCACGGTTGACAACGTTCGTGACGTGATCCCACACGCCCCGGGCAGACTGATCTGAAGCCTCGGCGCAGGCGCGCCAGAGTGTGTTCGTGGTGTGCAGGCCAGGATGGATGCCTGCAAATAAGGCGCTTGCCGTACCCGGCTGTGGGCAGTCCAGCCAGATTGCGGCGTCGGGCCGGACTCGGGCGAGGAACCGGAGCCAGGAGGCCACAATGAGCTCGTCGCCATAGTTTGGGTTCCCGCCTGAGGCCACAAGGTAGATGTTCTCAGTCATCGGCCAAGGTTAACACTTTCACTCGGAGCCAAACCAATTAGGGGAAGGCAATAACCAGCGACCCCGACGGCCGTCAACTTGGGAGCGTAGCGAACCATGGCATAAGCTACCTTGGGCCCGGCTTTACCCGACCCATTACTGTGACGTCTGAGGAGTTGGGTGGGTTTGTCGACAAGTCGAACGGTGCCATTGGGGCGACGGGGCGAGTTCCACAGGCCAGAACGCCGCCCACGCGCCGCGTCTGGACCGAAAAGCGGCTTCCGCGCAGATATTCAGGCTTTGCGCGCGATCGCCGTTGGGATGGTGGTTCTGGGACATATCTGGCCCAACAAGCTGACCGGCGGCTACGTGGGCGTTGACGTCTTTTTCGTCATTTCAGGCTTCCTCATTACGTCCCATTTGTCGAAGGAGATCTTTGCGACGGGGAAGCTGCGCTTGGTGGCGTTTTACTCAAGGCGGATCCGCCGGTTGTTGCCGGCCGCCTTCGTGGTACTCAGCGCATCCCTCGTCGCGGCAGTGCTGATCCTTCCGTTTTCCCGTTGGACCGACACGGCCCAGCAAGTATTGGCAAGCGCGCTGTATGCCGAGAACTGGGTACTGGCGGCTAACGCCGTCGACTACTCGGCATCTACTTCATCCGCTACTGTTGCGCAGCACTACTGGTCGCTGTCAGTGGAAGAACAGTTTTACCTTCTATGGCCCCTGCTGATGGTGGGCCTGGCGGCGGCGGCAGTTCGTTTGAGGGCCCGGCCGCGGGTCATCGTCGCGGCGGGAATCGCCCTGGCCGCTGCCGGCTCGTTCGCGTTGTCCGCCTACCTTGCCGACGCAGGCCGGCATGAGGCCTATTTCTACACCCAAGTGCGGCTGTGGGAATTCGGTGTGGGTGCCGGGTTGGCCCTGATGGTTAACCGACTCAAATTCCCGCCCGTCGCCGCGAACCTTCTCGCGATCCTGGGGTTAGGCGCTCTGATCGCCAGCGCTGTCTTGTATAACGCTGCTACGCCCTTTCCGGGTACGGCCGCGCTCCTGCCGGTCCTCGGCACCGCGATGGTCATTGCGGGCGGAACCCCGGGCCATTTCATGTGGCACAGCCGGGTGACCTCCCTGCCGCCGGTGCAGTTCTTGGGAAATATATCCTATTCGCTTTACCTCTGGCACTGGCCACTGATCGTCGTTGGCCCGTTTCTCATTGATGCGGAACTCCGCACACCGGAGAAGCTCATTCTATTGGCGATAGCTGTTCCCCTAGCGGGCGCCACCAAGGTCTGGGTTGAGGATAAGGGATTGAAGTTTCGGCCGAGTTCCAGACCTGCCATGAAGACCGCGGTGGCCATGGTGGTAGGAATGGCCGTCATTGCTGCAGGCTGCGCCGGCGTGTCGATGGGACAGCAGTTCCGGGTGGCTGAATCGGAACAGATCATGCTCAACCAAAAGACTTCCATCTGCTACGGACCCCAAGTGATGGATCACCCCGCCAAATGCGGAGACAGGTTCGGGCCTGCATTTGTGTCGACGATGAGCGAAGCTAACGCCTACTACACACCAGCCTCCGAGTGCACGGACAACCTGGACATCCTCATGGCAGGTGAAAAAAGGACCACGAGGTTTTGCGACTTCAGCGGCGGTGCCCCGGATGCCCCGACCGTCTGGCTGGTCGGTGACTCCCACGCCCAGCAATGGCAGGCTCCTCTGTTCGACATGGCCAAACGGAACAAATGGCTGCTTAAAATAAGCTTCCTGGGCGGCTGCCCGCCGGCTGCCGTAACGTATGCAGGCTTCTATGCCTCGGTGGCCGACCAGGGCAGCGTCAACAATTGCAGGTCGTGGGGGCAAGCCGTGTCCGAGGCAGTGGCCGCTGACAAGCCCGCCTATGTCTTCACGTCAGCCTTCGCCCGTAGAGAACGCGTCGACGACGGTTCGGGTCGGTCACAGAACGAACAGTATGCCGAAGGCTTCGGCAAATACTGGAATTCATGGACGTCAGCCGGCAGCACTGTGGTAGTCCTGGCAGATCCGCCCTACAACGTGGATGTCCGGGCGGCGGACTGTGCTCTGCTGAACGCCCAAGACCCTGCTCGTTGCGCTGTTGACCGGTCCGTGTCGGCTCCTGCGGATCCTATGGTTTTCGCAGCAGAAGCCAACAAGGACCCCCGCGTGAAGCTCGTTGACCTGACCGACTACTTCTGCGACAGCAACAAGTGTTACAGCGTAATCGGAGGTGTGGTGGTCTACTACGACGTGAACCACCTCAACGTTGAGTTCAGCAGGCTTCTGGGCCCGATGATCGAAGCTCGTCTTTAGAGAAGCGCCAACGCTTGGACTCCAACGACTTCAGTCGCAGGAGACAACTTTAAGCAGCCTGGCGGCCCCTTGACTGTCCACAACCTTCACCGACGGTGAATCCTTGACATCCACAACACCACCAAAACCCTTGGCGGCCGCAGCATTGGCCAGGTATGTCGAACCGAAGTCGAGGATGTAGTCGACGTTCCTGGCCTTGGCGATCGAGCAAACGTAGGAGCCGGGCAGGGCGTCGCCAATGTCCTCGTTGATGGCCGTGAGTTCGGGGTCGTTAGTGGAGAACATGTGGTAAATGCTGACTTTGCGGCCCGTAAGGGCATACGCCAACGAGCCTCCGTTCCAGGGGTTCACCGCGATCGTGGCGTCCTCGGGAACTGTCTTCGGCAGGCGCTTGATCACGGCCAGTTCGTCTGAGTTGACGATCGGCGAAGTGGCGTCCATGACGTACGCCCGTGACGCCTCCTCGGTAATTCCTCGCATGGTTCCAGTCTGCGTAGTAATCGTGGCGGCTAAAATGAAGAGCGTTGCCAGCGCGGCAGGGACCGCAGCAGGGTGTTTGTGGCTCAGCGCCCCGTTTGTCTTGATGGCGGCCCTGGTCATCGGAGCCTTGAGGGCGTCCCAAAGGAACAAAATGCCTATGATGGCGAGGACCACGGTGAAGATCGGCAGAAGGGCCGCAAGCCTGTAGCTGTCCTGATACCAGCCGCCTGTCAGCAACATCCGCCAAAAGCCCTTGGGCGCCGAAGCTGTGGTGATGTAAAGGATTACCGGCACGAGCCAGCACAGGGCGATCCAGAGTTCCCGGGAGTGCCGTAGTACCCGCTGAAGGCCAATAAGGGCCAAGATGGAGACGGCCCATGCGGCGGGACGCCCGATAGGTGCATTCAGAATGACTTCGCCTACAGCGCCGGTCTGGCTCGTGAACGGTGCCCACCCGTCGTAGTCGACAAGAGGCCGCAAAACCCTCCATACCAGGGCAAATACCAGCAGCCCCACAACGGTTGCCCCGATGATGATTAGCGCCTGCCGCGGACGGAAGGCGCGGCCACGGAGGCCCAGAAGTCCGCAGCCCGCGACCCACAGCCCGAGGGGGAGTGAGAAGGCGACCAAGGACAGGAGCCCGTTCGTCTGTGACAGGGCCAGCGCGGGGAGGGCCACCGCAAGGGCCATCCACAACATGGTCTTGTCTTCACGCCTGTCGAAACCGAGCCTGCACAGTCCAACAACTAGTGCCACAGCGGCCGGCAGCAGGGCGTAGGACAGGATGTTTGGGTACAGTGGTCCGAAGTCCATTATGGAGATCGGGAATGCCGTGAACCCTGCGGCTAGGACGCCCGTGAGGGCCAGGGCCACGGGCCGCGGTCCGATGATCTGGTGCACCAGGAAAATCAGCGCCGCAGGCCAGACCACGGCGCCAATGACGATGTTGAAAACATTCTCCGCGACAACCACGTCCGACGTCGAAAGCTGAGCGATCAGAGCCGCTGCCGAGTGCCATGCTGAGGGGTAGATGGCGCCGCCGCCTTCGCCTCCCGCCATGCCTCCGAGTGTCAGTGACGATGCGTTGCCGGTTTCGAGAATGTAGCGGATGGCATTTAGGTGGAACACGTTGTCAAAGCGCTGGGCGAAGTTCTCCGGATTACCGATGACTTCCATGAGTCGCCGTCCGGTCAGGAATGCGCCGAACGCGATGCCGATTGTTGCTCCAGCCCATACTCGAAAGGGCGTCGGTTTTTGAACTGAAACCGTGGCTTTAAGCACAAAGCGCCGCAGAGCCCACCCGGCGGCGGAGGCAGCCGCTGTGGTCAGCAGCAGTGGCAGGAGGTTCCATCGGAGGCCCACCGCGCCTGCAGCGATTCCGGCCACGCCGATGATCCCGACAGTGAGTAGGGGCGCAAGGCACAGGAGCGGAAGCCGCCGGGCCCCGATGAAGTAAGCCAGCACTACGCCAGGGCCGAAAGCGATGAGAAAAGCGACGGCAAATGCGGGCAGGGCGTTCAACCAGGTCATTTAGGGCTATACCTGTTCTTAGTTGTTTGCGCTGCGGAGAAGTTCCAGCAGGTAAGTTCCGTATCCACTCTTCACCAGGGGTTCGGCGCGTTCACGGAGGTCCTCGTCGCTGAGGAAGCCAAGCCGCCACGCGATTTCTTCGGGTGCGCCGATTTTCAGGCCCTGGCGGTGCTCCACGGTTCGAATGAAGTTGGACGCATCGTTGAGCGAATCGAACGTGCCGGTGTCCAGCCATGCCGTGCCGCGGGGAAGGATTTCAACCTTCAGCTGGTCGCGTTCCAGATAAGTGCGGTTGATGTCCGTGATCTCGAGTTCGCCCCGGGGGGAGGGATTGAGGCCCTTGGCGATGGCAATGACTTCGTTGTCATAGAAATACAGTCCGGGAACGGCGTAGTGACTGCGGGGCTTTTCCGGCTTCTCTTCAAGGGAGATCGCACGTCCGCTGCTGTCGAACTCCACAACACCGTAGGCTGTCGGGTCCGAGACCCAGTAGCCGAAGACGGCACCGCCCTCGATGTCCTTGAAGCGCCGAAGCTGGGTTCCCATGCCTTGGCCGTAGAAGATATTGTCGCCCAGTACCAGGGCCACCGGTTCATTGCCGATGTGCTCTTCGCCGAGAACGAATGCCTGAGCGAGTCCGTCTGGACTCGGCTGCTGCTTATACGTGATATTGACGCCAAATTGCCAACCGTCGCCAAGCAGACGCTGGAATTGTTCGGCGTCGTGGGGAGTGGTGATGATGAGGATGTCCCGGATGCCGGCCAGGATGAGAGTGGAGAGAGGGTAGTAGATCATGGGCTTGTCGTAGACAGGCACCAGTTGCTTGCTTGATCCAAGAGTGATCGGGTGCAGCCGCGAGCCTGTGCCGCCAGCCAAGATGATTCCACGCATGCGCTCTATCATTGCGTGCATTGTCACGGCCAGCAAACCAGTCAGCCCTGCGGCGGAGGGTCCATCGCGGAAAGTCTCGGCTGGAGCCGTCTAAGCTGGCTGCATGCAGAAACTTCTCGTGACCGGTGGTGCCGGTTTCATTGGTTCCAATTTTGTCCATTACGTACTTGAGAACACCGATGACCATGTCACGGTGCTGGATAAGCTGACGTACGCG
Organism: Pseudarthrobacter sp. 01T43; assembly: GCF_056398665.1. Classification (NCBI taxonomy): domain Bacteria; kingdom Bacillati; phylum Actinomycetota; class Actinomycetes; order Micrococcales; family Micrococcaceae; genus Pseudarthrobacter; species Pseudarthrobacter sp. 01T43. Next base: position 294,804 of record NZ_JBFTPV010000004.1, read on the forward strand.
GGCAATCGGGAGTCCCTGAGTGGGCTGCCGGGGGAGCGTTTCCGGTTCGTGCAGGGTGATATCTGCGACGCTGCATTGGTGGATGGGCTTGTGGCGGACTGCGATGTAGTGGTTCATTACGCGGCGGAGTCGCATAACGATAACTCCCTGCATGACCCGCGCCCGTTTCTGGATACGAACATTATTGGTACGTACACGCTGATCGAGGCTGCCCGGAAGCACAGCAAGCGTTTCCACCACATCTCCACCGATGAGGTTTACGGGGACCTGGAGCTCGATGATCCGGAGCGGTTTACTGAGGAGACTCCGTACAACCCCTCGAGCCCGTACTCGTCCACGAAGGCCGGCTCTGACCTGCTGGTCCGCGCTTGGGTGCGTTCGTTCGGGCTGCAGGCCACCATCAGCAACTGCTCGAACAACTACGGCCCGTACCAGCACGTGGAGAAGTTCATCCCGCGCCAGATCACCAACGTGATCGACGGGATCCGGCCCAAGCTCTACGGCAAGGGCGAAAACGTCCGCGACTGGATCCACGCGAACGACCACTCTTCGGCCGTCCTGGCGATCATCGATAAGGGCATCATCGGGGAGACCTACCTGATCGGTGCCGACGGTGAGAAGAACAACAAGGACGTCGTCGAGCTGATCCTCAAGCACATGGGCCAGTCCCCGGACGCCTACGACCATGTGGTGGACCGGCCGGGCCATGACTTGCGCTACGCCATCGACTCCGCCAAGCTCCGCAAGGAACTGGGCTGGGAACCGAAGTTCTCCAATTTCGAGGCCGGCATCGAGGACACGATCGCCTGGTACCGCGAGAATGAAATCTGGTGGCGGCCGCAGAAGGCCCAGACCGAAGCGAAGTACAAGGAACAGGGCCAGTAGCCTCATGTCGATCGAGTTCTCCAAGAAGCTGGCTGCGCATCAAACCCCGATCCCCGGCGTCGTTGTCTATGACCTGCCGGTCCATGGTGATAACCGGGGCTGGTTCAAGGAAAACTGGCAGCGGGAAAAGATGTTGGCTTTGGGGCTGCCGGACTTCCGCCCGGTGCAGAACAACATCTCGTTCAACGAAAAGGCCGGCACCACCCGCGGCATCCACGCCGAACCGTGGGACAAATTCATCTCCGTGGCCACCGGCAAGATCTTCGGTGCGTGGGTGGACCTGCGCGAAGGCCCCTCCTTTGGGGCCGTCTTTACGATCGAACTGGACCCGAGCCAGGCAATCTTCATCCCAAGAGGTGTCGGCAACGGATTCCAGACCCTCGAGGACAACACCGCCTATACCTATCTGGTCAACGACCATTGGTCCGCCGATGCCCAGGGCCAGTACACCTTCCTGAACCTCGCCGACGAGACCGCCGCCATCGCCTGGCCTGTCCCGCTCGCGGAGGCCCAGCTCTCGGACAAGGACAAGGCCCACCCCCGCCTCGCGCAGGTCGTGCCGATGCCGGCGAAGAAGATCCTCGTGGTCGGCGCGGACGGTCAGCTCGGCAAGGCCCTGCGGGAACTGTACGACGGCGACGCGACCGTCGAGTTCGCCGGCCGCGCCGGTTTCGACCTCAGCAGCGAAGCCTCGTTCACGGAGAGGAACTGGAAGAACTACTCCACGATCATCAACGCCGCCGCGTACACCGCCGTAGACGTTGCGGAAACCGCGGAAGGCCGGGCCGCCGCCTGGGCGATCAACGTCACCGCCGTCGCACGTCTGGCCCGGACCGCCGTCGAGCATGACCTGACCCTTGTGCATGTCTCGTCGGACTACGTCTTCGACGGCTCCCGTGAAAGCCACGACGAGGCTGAACAGTTCAGTCCGCTTGGTGTCTACGGCCAGACGAAGGCGGCCGGCGATGCCGTCGTCAGCGTTGTTCCGCGCCACTACATCGTGCGGACCAGCTGGGTCATCGGCGAAGGGAACAACTTCGTCCGGACCATGGCATCCCTCGCCGCACGGGGCATCGAACCGTCCGTGGTCAATGACCAGATCGGCCGGCTCAGCTTCACCGACGATATCGCCGCAGGCATCCGGCACCTCCTCGAAACCGACGCGGGCTACGGCACCTACAACCTCAGCAACGACGGCGAACCCCAGTCCTGGGCCGACATCGCCGCAGACGTGTACGAGTTCTCAGGACAGCCCAGGTCAGCCGTCACCGGTGTGAGCACCGAGGAGTACTTCGCGGGCAAGTTGGCAGCACCCCGGCCGCTGAACAGCGTTCTGGACCTCGCAAAAATCCAGGCCACGGGCTTTCATCCCGCCAGCGTCGTTAGCAGGCTAAAAGAGTACTTGAGCTAGCCGGAGGGCGCCGGCGCGGCTTGGGCTGGACACGAGTTGTCGGATTCCGGCCTTCGCAGCGGCATCGATGTCCGGTGCCGGTGCCGGTGCCGGGGCCAAGCCGGAGGCGTGCCATATGCAACAATTGATCTGTGAGTCGCACCTGGATCGTAATCCCCATGTACAACGAGGCTACTGTCGTAGGTTCGGTCATCGAGGGGCTGCGGAACGAGTTCCCCCACGTCGTTTGCGTTGACGACGGCAGCACAGATGGGTCGCAGGAGAAGGCGCGGGCGGCCGGCGCCGTCGTTGTTCAGCACCCCATTAACTTGGGCCAGGGGGCAGCCTTGCAGACCGGCATCGAGTTCGCCCTGCAGGATCCGGAATTGGACTGCATTGTAACGTTTGACGCCGACGGCCAGCACAGGGTTGAGGACGCTAAGGCCATGGCGGAGCGGGTTAAGTCGGGAGAGGCCGAAATTATCCTTGGCTCGCGCTTTCTGGACGACCGCACGAAGCTCTCGTCCGCGAAACGACTCGTTCTAAAGACGGCGGCCATCCAGTCCAGGCTTGCCACAGGTATGAACCTGACTGACGCGCACAACGGGCTGCGCGCCTTTAACCCCCGTGTTGCCTCCCACATCCACCTGACACAGAACCGGATGGCCCATGCTTCCGAGCTGGTCAACCAGTTGGCTAGGCTCAAGCCGAAATATGCGGAGCACCCCGTGGAGATCATCTACACGGACTATTCCAAGTCCAAGGGACAATCCCTGCTTAATTCGGTCAACATCGTGGCCGAACTGTTCTTCAAATAGCCCCCAGTTCTTCAACAAGCCAAGGTGCCCGATTGCTAATCATTGTCCAAATTGTGCTCGTTGCCGCCGTCATGGTGGTCTCACTCGCCCTAATGCGCGGCGGTTCCAACGCCCGGCACCTGGCCGTACGCCGCATCCTACTTATGATCTTTGCAGTCGTCGCGGCACTGTCGGTGTTCTTTCCTGACGCGCTGACCCGGGTGGCGACCTTCCTTGGAATCGGTCGCGGAACCGACCTGTTGCTCTACGGTGCGGTAGTTTCCTTGTTTGTCTTTATGGCCACGACGTACCAGCGTTTCCGCCACGCTGAAAACGCCCTCACCAAGCTCTCGCGCCGCATCGCGATCGATGAGGCCGAGAAACCGGGGCAGTTGAGCTAGTGGAGAAGACCTTCACTAGATCCAAAACCTCGCCACAGCTTTTGGCTCCTTTGCGTGCCGCCATACGCGTCGATCAGCGGCATTCCGCCCCGCGCTGGGGCACGGCACTGGATCCGCGCAATAACAGCCTGAACATGATCAGGCTGGGCCTTGCTGTCACAGTGCTGTTTGCGCACAGCTTTTATTTGGCCGGTGCGGGGGAGGGGCCCCATCTTCGTGGCGAGAACCTGGGCGGGTGGGCCGTTGCAGGCTTCTTTGCACTGAGCGGATACCTGATCACTGGCAGCCGCTTCACGAACGGGCTTGGCGAGTACCTTGTACACCGCGTCGCGAGGATCTATCCGGCTTTCCTGACATGCCTCGTGGTCACGGTAGTGGTGTTTGCGCCTCTCGGATTCCTCAAACAGAATGGCTCTCTGACTGGTTACTGGACCACCGAGACGACGCCGCTCCGTTTCGTCTTTTCAAACCTCTTCCTTCAGATGAAGAATTACGATGCCGCCTTCACACCCGCGGCTGTGCCCTTTGCTGGCTCGTGGAACGGGTCACTCTGGAGCCTCTACTATGAATTTCTTTGCTATTTGCTCGTTGCCGCGATCGGAGGAATGGCGTGGGTCCGCCGTTCGCCGTTGCCGCTCGCGCTTGCTTTCGGGGCAAGTGTGGCGGTCTACGCGAACTTGCCCTACATCATGCCGCTGCTCCAGGACGCGGACTTCGCCTTGCTGGCGAAGCTGCTTCCGTTCTTCCTCGGTGGAGCCCTAATCCAGTCCATCTCCAAATGGATTGGGCTCCACTGGGCCACCGGCATCGCGTCTCTCGTTGCCGCGGGGCTGTGCATTTTGGCTGTCCCTGTATGGGGAGGCCAGTTGGCCGGTCCGTTCATTGCTTACGGCCTATTGTGGGTCTCGTCAGTGCTGCCCTCGCCGAAGCTGATCCGTATCCATGACGTCTCGTACGGGTTTTATATTTATGCTTGGCCAGTGCAGCAGCTTCTGTCCCTTTATGGAATCCACAACCGCGGTATGCCGCTTTACGTGCTGGGCTCCGCCGTCGGCACCTTGGTCCTGGCCACGCTCAGTTGGCTTCTGGTGGAGCGACCCGTCATGCGCGCCGTGCGCCGGCGGCGGAAGACATCGGTTCCCGGTACGGCTCCGGCAGAGGCGCCTGATGGCGCCGCGAAGGAAAGCGACGACGTGTCGGCTGAATCACCGAGCGAAGCCGTGGCCGCGCCAGCGGGAGGTCGCTGAAGACGGCGAAGCAAAGGGGCGGCGTGACCGCCGCGGCACCCGGCGAGGGAGCGCACCACACTGACGCAAGAAAAGGGGGCCTCCGGTTCCGAGACTGAGTGAGTCATTCAATCGGAGCCGGAGGCCCCCGCTTTGTCTGTCCAAGCGGCCTTTGGCGGGAGCAGTTCTAGAGCTTTGCCTTTGCCGGTAGGCGACCATCGATCCATTCCGCAAGGCGCGCAATACCAGCTGTCAGATCGTAGCGCGGTTCCCACGGCAAAGCAGCCTTGGCCGGTTCCACATCGGCCCATGCATGCCGGACGTCACCTTGCCGGAACTGGCCCGTTACGTGGGGCTCCGGGGCTCCGTAGTGACGGCTGATGATTTCAGCAGCCGTCCGGATGGTCTGGAATTCTCCCGAGCCGATGTCAAGGGGGCCATCGTGCGCTTCCGCGGCTACAGACGCTGCCACGACGGCTGCTGCGACGTCGTCGATAAGCACGAAATCGCGTCGCACTTCGCCGTCCTCATATAGCGGGATGGACCGTCCCTCCTTTGCCATTCGGCAGAAGAGGGACATGATTCCTGTGTACGGGTTGATGAGGGACTGTCCGGGCCCGTACACGTTTTGCAAGCGCAGAACGGCTGCTTCGACTCCGTAGGACTTTGCCCAGGATTCGAGGATGTTTTCTTGGGCGAGCTTCGTTGACCCGTACACACTTACCGGTGCGGGAGCCACGACTGCTGCAGACATGGCTACGGGTCGGGCGGCAGGGAAGTCCCACTGTGAGCGCGAAAGGATTTCGTTTGAACGCTGGCCAGGATAAAAAAGGGTGCCGTCCGCGTCGGACTTCCAGGCGCCTTCCCCGTAGACAGCACGACTGCTCGTTAGGACGATCCGGCGCGGCAGCTTACCGCTCCGGTTAAGTCCGTCCAGCATCTGCGTGGTGCCCACGACGTTAGCCATGGCGTGGCGTGTGGATTCCTCTAGCGACTGCCCGGTCCCGGTCTCGGCAGCAAGGTGGATCACGACGTCGGGTGCGACGTCCGGGAGAACATCGTCCCACGTCTCAGCTTCAGTTATGTCACGGACGACGAGTTCGACGGCGGGATCGAGTTCCTCGGGCCGAGACTGGCTAGCGTGGATCTGCGGATGCAGTCTGTCCACCGCTACCACTCGTTCGAACGCCGCAACCAGTGCCGGGGAAATGGCGCACCCGATGAATCCGGCGCCTCCGGTCACGAGGACAGTGCCTTGTTTGGCAGGGGACCGTGTTGATGACGTTGAGGGGGTCACTAGTGAAGCCTTTCTAGGGCGGACATCTGCAAGGTTCAGTTTCTCATAGGACTGGCGAGGTTCAGTGACCGAAAGCGTGCCGCAACGTTGCCTTGACCGCTTCCGGATTGCGGGAAAGCAGGGCGCCCGGCATGAGGGTGGCGGCGTGCAAGCGAGAGGTCCAGCGCACTCGAGCTGCTAGCGCGCCCTTCTTCCAGCCTTTAGCCAGGCACAGGTCCTCAGCAATCTGCGCGTATTCCCTGTCCCCGGCGAAACGTGTCCCGTCGGTCAACGTCGCAGCGGAGGCGCTTGCGGAATGGCGACGGTAAGAGAATGACAACGTCGGGACGTGCGCCAGCGATCCGCCTTGTAGAACGATGTCCATTATCAGCGCCAGATCTTGGACGATGGGGAGGCCGTCGCGGAAGGCTACCTTGCGGATTGCATCGGTACGGAAAGCGAGGGACGGCCAGTAGAGCCAGTTGCCTCCCAGAAGGCTGACCGCCAGGGATTCCCCGGCCCAGATGGTAGTGCCCTTGGTTTTGGGTCCAACTAACTTCCGTTTGACGGAATCGGCAAGAGACCGGACAACCTGCCCGGTTTCATCGATGATCTGCACTCCTGGTTGGATCACGGAAGTGTCCGGAAAATCGTGGTGGGCCTGCAGGACGACGTCGACGTAGTTAGGCAACAGGACATCATCGCACCCGAGGATCACCATGACTTCCTGGGTGGCCAGGGACACGCACTTGCGGTAATTCTCTGTTATGCCCTTGTTGGATTCGTTGCGTTGGTACGAGACTCTTTCGTCACTGATGGTCGCGAAGAGCTCCTGGACGGAGGGGTCGGGGTAGCAATCGTCGATGACGGTAAGTTTCCAGTCCCCGTTGGTCTGGGCAAAAACGCTCGCAACGGTTTCCTTCATGAGCGCAGGATCGCCCCAGTACGGTATAAAGATATCGAGCGGCATTTTCCAACTTCCACGGTTGTCCTAGCTCATCGGAGCTTGATTAAGGGTGTCGGGGCGGTGGCAACGATTCAGTGCCCGTCCTTATCCGACACTAATATGTTGCCATGACCTCCCACGTTATCCGGCAATTGACTCCCGCTGCCCCAACCTTCACCGAATGATGGACTCTGAAGGCGGCCCACCGCAGAAGTCGACCATTGCGGCGCGCCACGCGGCTTCCGTCGGATTAGCGTCGATCGTCTCTGCAGCAGCAGGCTACCTAGTCATTTGGTTTGTTCCACGGGTCCTGAGTAAGGCGGACAATGCAGAGTTCCTGGCCTTTTGGTCAGCGCTGTTCCTGCTCTTCGGGATCCTCGGCGGTCTCCAGACGGAAATCATCCGGTATGTGTCTGCTTTTGGCGCAGACCCTGTCGCAGTGCCTGGCGGCAGCCGACTTCAGCCCCGAACGGCACCTCTCTTCGCAATCGTCCTCGGCATCGCTATCGGGATAGCCGCTGTGTTGGCCGTTACGTCGCTGCTGTGGGGTAGGGCGGTGCTCGGGCCACACTGGGTGGTGCTCGTTCTCGTCCTAGCCGCAGCCACCGTGTCTTTCTCGTTTCACGCCGCGGTGGCCGGCGTCCTGAGCGGCCGGCACCTTTGGGGCAATTTCTCTGCCCTCGTTGCTTCCGAGTCCTCGTTCCGGCTGGTTCTTGTACTCATAGTCGGGTTGCTGGCGGGGTCCACTGTGGGGCTAGCAGCTGCCGCTGCGGCCGGTGCCCTTGCCTGGGTGGTGGTGGCCGCCTTCAGCCCTCAGCTGCGGTCAGCATTCAGTGTGCAGCTGAACGTTCCCGTTGGGGAGTTTGCACGGAAAGTCGCCCACGCCAGCGTGTCGACAGCCGCCAGCGCGTCGCTTGTTGTCGGGTTCCCAATCCTGTACAGGATCACGACGCCATCGGACATATACCTTGCTTCGGCTCCTCTGCTGCTTGCCATTCTCCTGACCAGGGCCCCGCTAATGGTTCCGCTGGGAACTTTTCAGAGCGTCGCTATCGCCCATTTCGTCAGGCATCGAGACCGGGGACTTGGAGCACTGCGGCCGATCGCACTTGCAATTGCGGGCGTCGCAGTAGTGGGTGGCTTTTTGGCGTACCTCCTGGGACCCTGGCTCATGGTCCTGCTCTTTGGCCCGGAGTACCACGTCGGGCCCTGGGTGCTCGCGGGTCTGACCGTAGCCGCCGCCGTGCTGGCGCTGCTTACTCTTACCGGGGGTATGTGTGTGGCTCTCAACCGCCATCAGGTCTCTTCCATCGGCTGGGTAAGCGCCGGCGCCGTCGCCCTATTAATCCTGCTGCTGCCCTTGGACGCTGATCTCCGGGCCGTCCTATCGCTCCTGTTAGGACCACTGCTGGGCGTCTGCATCCATACGGTGGCGCTGTCCCGCCGCACTACCGTGCGGTCGGCGTAGGACCGAGGGGCCCTGAACCTATCCTGGACAGCTAGGACGCAGAGTCAGTAGCGGGTAATTGTGTAGCCGGCCATTGCGCTCCATTTAATTGAGCCGCCCTTGAAGGTCTGCGAGCAGACGTCCGCAGTGCAGGTTTCGGTGCTGGTGGGGAAACCAAAGAAGCCCTGTTGGGCTCCGTTTGCCCGCCAGACACTACCGATGCCACCGTTGTAAACTGCTCCCATGCCAATGCCGGATGCCCAGAGAATCTCTCCGCCTGCAAACTTCTGAGTGCACGATGTTTCGGCGCAGGTTTCCGTGGTTGTCGGAAAACCGAGCCGGCCCGACTCTGATCCGAGCGAGCGCCACAATGATCCGATACCACCGGAGAAGATCGCCGCCGCACCGGTAGAAGGACTCCATAGAATCTCGCCTCCGGCAAAACTTTGCCGGCAGGAGTCGACCAGGCAGGTCTCGTTGCTAATTGGGTAGCCAAGTCGTGCGTTCTCGCCGCCGAGAGTCCGCCACAGTCCGCCGATGCTGCCGTTGTACACAGCCCACTGGCCGGTGTTGGGCGTCCAGTAAATGGTTCCGCCGCGGAAAGACTGTTTGCAGGTGCTGCCTGCACAGGTCTCATCGGTGGCTGGGTAGCTCAGGCGGGCGTTCTCGCTTCCCATGGCTGCCCACAGGGACCCAATGCCCGTGCCGCGAAGTACTCCGAAAGCCGGATTTGCAACGGTAGGATCCTTGAGGATCCTGCCGCCTTCGAAGTCCTGGAAACACTCCTTGCCGTCACAGAAGTTGGTATCGCTGACAGGACTGGCGAAGCGCCCCTTCTCGGCTTGCAACGCAGTCCACTTCTTGGAAATTTCTCCACCAACGATGGTCCGCGTCCCTGACGTCGGGGTCCAGAAAATCTGGCCACTAAGGAAAGCCTGGCGGCAGACTGAGCCCTCACAGGCTTCAGCTGACAGGGGTGCACCGACCAAGCCGGAGAGCCCGCCGTCGGCCTGCCACTTGCTTCCAATGGATGTGCGCCAGACCGGGATCGCCCCCGTGGCGCCGGTCCAGACCATAGTTCCCCCCTGGAAACTTTGGACGCATGAGGAGGTAGTGCACGCTGTGTCGTTGATGGGATAGCCTAGCCTGCTGGTTTCGCCGCCCAAGGCCTCCCAACCCTTGGTAATGTCCTTGGACGTGATGGCCCATGAGCCAGTAGAGGCTGTCCACAGGATTTTTCCCCCTTGAAACGTTTGGCTGCAGGCCGATGCGGAACAAGTCTCGGAAGCTGTGGGATAGCCGAGCGCCCCGGAGGTGCCACCCAATACGCGCCAGCGCGCGCCGATTCCGCCGTTAAAGACGGCGGCGGCGTCGGTTGATGTGGACCAGTAAACCTCGCCGCCCACGAACGCCTGGGAACAGGCCGTGGCCGAACAGGTTTCATCTGTAGTCGGATACCCGAGGCGACCGTCTACGCCGCTCCAGCCGCGCCACGTGCCGCCGATGGAGCTGAAATAAACGGCATTCGCTCCGGTGTTTGGATGCCAGATTATCTGTCCGCCAGCATACTGCCGGTAGCATCCACCGGCTGGCAGCCCGCAGTACAGCGGGAGCGTCTGCGTGCCCAGCCGGCTGGAAGCGCCACCCATCGAGTTGTATTTGGTGAGGACGGGATCAAAGCCCGTAGCGAGTGCCTGGAGTTCCGCGTAGCTGCCGCTGAAGACGTTCGAATCGCCGGCGAACGGCCCCAGGCTGCTGTACTGCCAGATATCGTATTTCGTCCAGCCAGCCGGCAGTAGGCCTGGGGAAACGGCGCGGTAGGACGCGATATGAAGCGGCTGGTTTTTGAACGCAGGACTGTTCCCCGTGCACTGGGTCCACCAGTCCGTGGTGGTGTAGATCGCGGGATAGCGGCCTGTTTGCGTATACATGGTATTGGAGAAGTCTGCAATCCACAGAACCATCTGGCTCTGCGACATGTTGTAACAGGTGTTGCCGAGTTCCGGGTACGGGTTGTACTCAATATCCAGTAGGGGAGGCAAGGTGGATCCGTCTCCGCTCCAGGCACCGCCGTTCGCTGCAAAGAAATTTGCCTGCGCGGCGCCGGACGAGACATTCGGGATCGCGAAGTGGTACGCGCCACGAATCATCCCAACGTTTCGGGAGCCGCTGTACTGACTGGAAAAGTTGGGGTTGAGATAGCTGAGGGACTCTGTCGCTTTAACGTATGCGAAAAGCGCACCCATGTTGCGCTGCTCCTGCCAATTGACGTTTCCCTGGTAGCTGCTGACGTCGAGTCCCTGGATGCCAGGCGGCATGTAGGTCGCCTGGGTTGACATCCCGTCTGATTCGGTAGTTGCCCGGATACTTAGTTTCTGTTCAAGCCCCTGACCCATATGCGCACCATGGGCGCCTTGGGCAGCTTTGAGCTTGGCCAGCGTCTCTGCGTCAATGGTTGATCCCGGCGGTAGGGATTCATTGGCGATCGGAGCCCGGGCGGGCGCTGGTGCCAGACTTAAGGTCGGGGCCGGAGTGGCCGCCGGCGCGGTTGCTATCGCAGCGGCTGTCGTCGGCGCCGCCGGGGAGCCAGCGGCCGCCGTGGCGTCGGCAGTCTGAGCGGGTGCGGCTACCGGTGTCGGAAGGACCTGCTCGTCCGCAGCTGCAGGCAGCGCCGGCGCGAAAAAACTGCAAACCAGGGCTGAGGCCAGAAAGGCCGCCGCCAGCCTCCGTCCGCCCAAAGATGAGGCACTTTTTCGTGCGCTGGTGATTTTGCTAAGACTCATGTTCTGCTCCGGCCGGCAACGCGCGGATCCCCCACACATCGCAAATTAGAAACCTCTTGGTTTGTCAGATCGGACGATGAGACGGCTCAGCCGCTCCAGATAGTCTCTATGACCCGGTAAATGTAGCACCATTGTTACGGGCGTAACCAGAGTGCTTAGTGTTACCAGTGTGAATAGAAATGCTCGACCTATTCGTCAACGAGGCGTGCTTCGTCATGCCGTACCATTGCAGTCACCAATGCATCGAAATCGATGGATGGACGCCAGCCCAGCTTGGCCGAAATCTTGGCGATGTCGCCTCTCATCTCGGCTGCGTCGGTGGGGCGCGCCAGGGATTCATCAACGTCGACCACCGCGCGCCAGTTGTCTATGCCGACAGCCTTGAAAGCCGCCTCAACAAAGTCCTGGACGGAGTGCGAGACGCCCGTGGCAACCACGAAGTCGTCCGGCTCAGTTGCGTGGACTATCTTGTCCATGGCGTCCACAAAGTCAGGAGCCCAGCCCCAGTCCCGGATGGCGGTCAGGTTTCCTAGCGAAAGCTTGTCGAGTTTGCCCGCCGCGATAGCTGCTGCCCCCGACGTAATCTTGCGAGTCACGAATTTTGTTGGACGCCGGACCGATTCGTGGTTGTAGAGAATCGCGGACGAAGCGAACATCCCGCGGCCCCGGTATACGCTGACGGCGTGATGCGCCAGCGCTTTCGCGGCGCCGTACGGGGATATTGGCCGTATCGGCGTAGACTCGTTCTGCGGCGCCGAATCCGCCTCCCCAAAAAGCTCGGCGCTGGAAGCCTGAAGGAAACGGATCTCCTTGCCCGTGTCTTGCTGCAACCGCCATATGGTTTCCAGCATGGCGACGACGGAGGCGCCCGAGACGAGCGCCGTATCGTAGGGGTGCTGCCACGACTGATACACCGAACTGATGCCGCCGAGGTTGAAGACTAGGTCGGGCTTGATTGCTCTAAGAATCGAGCCCACCTCGTCAGGGCGGGAAAGATCGCCGACGTGGCACTCCACCCCTTCCACGGAGGTTTCCCCCTCGCCGTGCGCTCCCGGCAGCAATACATGGCGGACGAGGCCATGGACTTCCCAGCCGCGGGAAAGAAGCGATTCGGCCAAGTACGACCCGTCCTGGCCCGTTACACCGGTGAGGAAGGCGGTGCCGACGGGAACGGGTCCCGCCTCGCTGAGCGAGTTCACCGCATCAGGGCAGACTGCTCGGCAATGTCGTTCTCAACCATCATCTTGACGAGTTTGTTGAAGGAAACCTTTGGCTTCCAGCCAAGCTTCTCCTGTGCCTTCGAGGCGTCACCGATCAGCAGATCGACTTCGGCGGGACGCATGAACTTAGGGTCCTGTCGGACATACCGCTTCCAGTTGTCCAACCCCGCTGCGTCAAAGGCGGCCTGGAGTAGCTCTTCAATAGAGTGTGTTTCGCCGGTAGAGATGACGTAGTCGTCAGCTTCGGGCTGCTGCAGCATCAGCCACATGGCTTCCACGTAGTCCCCTGCGAAGCCCCAGTCACGCTTGGCATCCAAGTTGCCGAGAACGATTTCGTCTTGGAGGCCGAGCTTGATCCGGGCGACCGCCATCGATACCTTGCGGGTGACGAATTCCGGACCCCGGCGGGGCGACTCGTGGTTGAACAGGATGCCGCTTGATGCGTGCATGCCGTAGGACTCCCGGTAGTTGATGGTCATGTAGTGGCCGAAGACCTTTGCTACGCCGTAGGGCGACCGGGGCCAGAGGAGGGTTTCCTCGGTCTGGGGCACCTGCTGAACCTTGCCGAACATCTCGGACGAGGACGCCTGGTAGAAGCGCACCCTAGAGATGTCGTCTCCGGCGTAAAGGCGGGTTGCCTCGAGCATGTTCAGGACGCCCTTGCCGGTGACGTCGGTGGTCAGCGACGCATTCTCCCAGGAGTAAGCCACGAAGGAGATTGCCCCCAGGTTGTAGACCTCGTCCGGCTGTGCAACGCCGAGCACCCGGACCAACGAGGACACGTCCGTTAGATCGCCGGTAAGTAACTTCACGCCAGGAACTGTCTGGCGGACCAAATCGTGTTTGGGGTTGTTCTGTCCCCTGATGAGGCCGAAGACCTCATAGCCTTTCGAAAGAAGGAGCTCTGCGAGATACAGGCCGTCCTGGCCAGTGATTCCGGTGATTAGCGCACGGGGCATGGGAAGAGGTCCTTACAGATTGTTTGCGGGCTATAGCAACTATATATGGCGGGGGCTTTGGCTCCGATGCGGCAGCTAACGTGTGACTGATATGCAGGAACGTTTGTCAAGGGGCATTGATGAGCGGCTCCCAACCTCTTTGGTGGGGGCCGCTGGTTGGGGCGCCGTCCGGGTGTGGCGGTTGTGCTGGCGAGTCTTGTCTTCGACTGCAGTGTCAGAYTGATAKTCGCGGGTTGGSTTACCGCATGACGATTGTTCGGCTGGGGCKTATCGCTGTCTAAGATCGAGGGCCGACAGCCCCCATGGGCCGTGTGCTAATAGTCGCGGCTCGAGTTAGCCCCAAGTGCTGCCACGTCACGCCCGCCGCGTATTCGGAGGGCACGTTCTTTACGCCGCGTTCATGCATTCCCTCTGCCCGTGGTCGCAACGCTGGAGGGGTGCGGCTAGGGACCAGCACCACCGGCGAGCTCCCTGGCGATCGCGGTGTTGGCCGTGACGGACCTCTTCTTGCGGGCATCGAAGATTTCCAATTTGTGGTGGAGCCGGTGGTTGCCTTCCAGGGCCCGGATGCGGGTGGCCGGGCCGACCAGGTCCAGTTGACGCAGCATCCGGATCCCGGGCCTGGCATAGGGGCGCCGGTGCTGTCAGACTGCCTCGATGAGGAGCTTGCGGGCGTAATTGCTGCCGGCCTTGGTGATCGGTCCTTGGTGCCGGGATTGGCCCGAGGACCGCTCACTGGGCACATGCAACTCTCACGACGGCCTCAAGCCAAGAGGTTGTTCACTGGCAACCCACGGACGCTGTGAAACGAAATCCCACCAGCGGCAGTCGGGGCCCCTACCGTCCGGATACAAGCACATTTCCGCCGGGCAATAGTCCCCGCGGCGCCGCAGGACCACCCGGCGACAATGGCCGCTCCGGACGGACAGGAAACCCAACCACCCTCACCTCTCTAAACGCTACTCGCTGCCGCTGAACGCTGATTCACCGCATAGCGATAGGCCTGTTCGTGCACATCCGCGCAGTGCTCCCACGTGAACTTACGCACCTGCTCCAAACCAAGCTGCTGCAGCTCGTCGGTCCTGACGATGGCGTTCCGGATCGCGGCGGCGATAGCTGCAGGGTCCTGCGGGTCGAACAGTTCGGCGGCGTTTCCTACGATTTCAGGAAGTGATCCTGCCGTTGAGCTTGCCACGGGGCAGCCCGAAGCCATGGCTTCCAGCGGGGGGAGCCCGAAGCCCTCGTAAAGGCTGGGGAAGACCATGCACGCGGCGTTGCGATACAGTTCCCGGAGCTCGGCGATCGGGACCAGTCCGCGGACCTCCACATTGGCCGGAATGTCCTCCAGGGTATCCAGGGCCCCTCCAGTCAGGATGAGGCGCAACTCGGGGTTGGTGACTTCAAGTAACCGCATTGCTTCGAACAGTTTGGCGTGGTTCTTGTGTTTCCACCCCCTCGCCGGATACATGATGAAACTTTCGCGCGGCCCGAGATTCGGTATGAACTCCTCGGCGTTGACTCCCAGGTGGGCAGTAAAGATTTTCTGCGGTGCTATGCCGAGGTGTCTGACGATGCTCTCTTTGGCAAAATCGCTGATGGTCACGATTGCGTCTGCGTCGCTTGCAGCTTTCTCGTAGAAGACCTTGCGGTAAAGCTTGTCTGCGGTGCCGAACAGTTCCGGGAGGTCGAGGTGCTGTACGTCCAGCAGAGTCTGGACAAAAGGGGTGCCCTTGCGCGGCTTCGGCAGCGGAACCGTGAATGGTACGTGGAACACGTCCATCGGACGCATGTTGCGTAGAATTGTGTTGCGCTTCGCAATCCCTTTGACCAGGGTGACCAGTCGCGACAGCGTGGAGGCCCCACCACCCAACCCTGGAACAATGACCTCCGTCCCTCCCTGGGAGAATCCTCGCGCTGCTTCATTGACATAGCATGTAGCGTTCACAGTTCTGGAAGCACCCAGTTGCCGAGTCAATTCGCGGGCATAGGTCTCACTGCCACCCATCCCGCCCGGGACCAGAGTGAGCATGGAGACCCCCACGTTTAATACCTCGCCGTGAGCGGCTTGAGGACTGTGGGGTTGGCCTGGTTCCGGATTCGTCATGCTGAATATCCTAACGGCGAGGCATGCTCAACTAGCCGTTGCCTTAGCCGTATGGGGTCAATGTTCTGCGCTAGCCTAAACTGTGGTGCATGAAAGTACTGGTCACCGGCGGCGCCGGCTACATCGGATCGCACACCACACTTTGTCTCCTTGAAGAAGGACACGATGTCGTCGTGCTCGACAATTTGATGAATTCGAACCCTGAATCACTGCGGCGAGTGGAGCAGCTGACCGGTCGGACTGTCGACTTCAGGAAACTGGACCTCCTTGATGCTGAGGCGGTCGACAAACTTTTCGCGGAGGGCGGCTTCGATGCGGTCATCCACTTCGCCGGTCTGAAGGCCGTGGGGGAGTCGGTCGAAAAGCCGCTTTGGTACTACCAAAACAATGTTGTGGGCACGCTGAACCTGCTGCACAGCATGGATGCGCACGGTGTTCGTCAGTTGGTGTTCAGCTCCTCGGCCACCGTGTATGGCGCCTCCGAAGAAGTGCCGCTCATCGAGAAAGCGCCCCTGGATGCGACCAACCCCTATGGCCGCACGAAGGAACAGATCGAGGACATTCTTTCTGATTTGGGAGCCGCTGATCCTAGCTGGAGTATCGCGTTGCTCCGTTACTTCAATCCGGTGGGTGCGCATGAGTCTGGCCTGATTGGCGAAGATCCCAGCGGCATCCCCAACAACCTATTGCCATTCGTCGCACAAGTTGCCGTGGGCCGGCGGGAAAAGGTTGCGGTCTTCGGCAACGATTACGCGACGATCGATGGCACCGGTGTACGCGACTACATCCATGTCATGGATTTGGCCGCTGGCCACCTTGCTGCACTTGGCTACTTGGCGAACAAAAAGGGCGTATTCCGCTGGAATCTCGGTACCGGCAAGGGGTCGTCGGTTTTGGAAGTCATCGAGGCTTTCGGCGCGGTCGTGGGCAAGCCCATCCCGTTTGAGATTACAGGTCGGCGTTCTGGCGATGCTGCTGTCAGCTACGCAGACCCATCAGCGGCCTTGGCCGATCTGAGTTGGTCTGCTCGCCGTGACCTGCGTCAAATGTGCGAAGACCATTGGCGATGGCAGAGTGCAAACCCAATGGGTTACAACCAGGACGGTTGAGAATGGCGCTCCGCGACCTCCTAGTAGTACTTTGTTAGGTTCTTCGGCCAAGGGCTTTTAATCGCCGGCCTGAACTGTTAATTTCGTTGCGTGGGCATGGAAGAGACAAGACTGCGCGTCGARCTGGAGGACTACGTCGGGGAGGTGTTCGCGTCGTTGGGCCGGAAGGATCAGCGGGCGAAGGGCCGGTTGTATTTGCAGGGGCTGATGCTGGAGGGGCGGCGCAAGTCGATGCAGCCGATGGCCGGGCGCCTGGATGTGGACCACCAGCAGTTGCAGCAGTTTGTCACCTCCTCGCCGTGGGAGGTAGAGCCGGTCCGCCGCCGCGTGGCCGCCCTGGCCGAGGAGGCCATCGCGCCGGAGGCGTGGGTGATCGACGATACCGGCTTCAAAAAGGACGGGGTCGCTTCGGCGTGCGTGGCGCGTCAGTATTCGGGCACGCTGGGCAAGATCGGAAACTGCCAGGTTGCCGCCACYGTGCACATGGTCACCGATGCGGCCTCGGCCCCGGTGAACTGGCGCCTTTTCGTTCCCGAGGCCTGGGACGACACCTGCGCGGACACCAACGAGCAGGCCGAGGCCGTCGCCGCCCGCCGGGTGAAGGCGAGGATCCCGGATTACGTGCGGAACCGGCCCAAGTGGGAGCTCGCGCTAGAGATGATCGATGAACTCACCCGCTGGGGGCGCACGTGCCCGGTCGCGGTGGCAGACGCCGGGTACGGGGACAACGCGTTGTTCCGGCTCGAGCTGACCCGGCGGTCCATTCCGTGGGTGATGGCGGTCAAGGCCTCCACCAGCGCCTATCCGGCCGATACCGTTCCCGAGCTCGCCGAACGCTCCGGCCCGAGGGGCCGACCCAGCGTGCCGCGCTACCGGCAGGCTCCGGCCAGCCTGGCCGAACTGGCGGTGGCCGCCGGGAGAAGAGAACTACATCAGGTCACCTGGCGGCACGGCACCAAAAACACCGGCACCAACAAGACTGCGGCCATGAAATCCCGTTTCCTCGCCCTGCGCGTCAGACCCGCCAGCCGGCACATCGCTCCCGGCGAAGACGGATCACTACCCGAGGCCTGGCTGATCGCCGAATGGCCCCCCGGCGCGAAGGAACCCACCGACTACTGGCTCTCGGACCTGCCCGCCAACACACCGGCCAGGACCCTGGTCAGACTGGCAAAAATCCGCTGGCGCATCGAACACGACTACCGCGAACTGAAAACCGGGCTCGGACTCTCCCACTTTGAAGGACGGTCCTTTCCGGGCTTCCACCACCACGCCACCCTCGTCTCCGCGGCGCACCTGTTCATCACGGTGTTTGTGTCCGTCCCGTCGGCTGTGCCGGTGCCGGTTCCGCTTTGGTTGGCGGCTGGAAGGTGGGGGAGGAGGTCTTGGTAGTTGATGGTGGCGAGGATTGGGGGGGGGCGGTTTCCGCCGGCGGTGGGCAGTTTGTTGGTGGTGAGGGCTGCTTTGAGGGCGGTGATGATCCCGTGCGGGGGGTTGGTGGCGGCGTTCATGATGGTGGCGAAGATTTCGTATTGGTCGGTGGTGGCGAAGATTTCGAGGTGGTGCAGGCCGTGGCGGGGTTTGCGGATGAACGCGCCTTGGGTGTGGCGGAGGGCTTCTTCGGTGGGTTCGGTGCCG